>JBMFPH010000017.1:0-25737 GCA_049969215.1 Anaerolineae bacterium
GCATCTCGCATGTCGGGGGCAGCACGAGATCTTCCGTGCTGCGATCGTGCTGGTTCTAGATTTCTATACACCGGCTGTCGGATTATCCGCCGCTAAAAGAGCATCGCTGGCACAGTTTGCACTGCCAACCCAAGGACAACATAGCTCAGTGTCAACAAAACAACTATCCCGCGACGCAGCTGCGCAGCGGAAAGGCCAAACGCTATTAATGCAATATGCCATAACCAAAACAGATCGAGGTTGCCTAACGGAGCGAAGAGGGGATTACGGGTGTCTTGTACTAGGTTGCCTGTCGCCACCAGTATGGAGAGACCAGGGTAGCGCACAGCTCGCCCGGCTGCCATCGTGAACCCGGCCTGAGCTAACCAGTTGACGATATAGGGCAAGCGACTCCACACGCTAAGACGCCACATCCTCCCAAAACCGACGTCTCCACCCACAATGAGCGCCGCCAGATATAACCATAGTGTCTGGCCTGCCAAACCAATCAGCAAACCAAAAGAACTCCCGAGCAGCGCGCTTGCTATCAGGACAGATGCCGAAGTAAGAGTTTCCATTTGAGCAGCTACCTCTTTGCGCTGTTCATCCGGCAGCTGCTGGAGTTGTCTCTGCAGCTGTTGCTGTGTCAGCTCTTTGTTATAAGGCACTTGTACAAGGGCCAACGGAACAGAGGAAAGCAGCAAAAACAACAGAGGTATCAGCCAAACCGCTGCGCCGTGCCATTCGAGCACTGCTCGTAACGCTCGCTTGGGCTGATCGACAATCGCTACCAACATGGTAATGAGCGATGGGTGTGAATCTACAACGGTACTGCTCATCTCATTCCTTCACTTCTGTCCACACTGCGTTCGTTAGACTCCACAGATTCATTCTACATCGCTGCAGTCGTAATCACAAGAACGAGAGAGGTACATCTATGGGCCTTATTACTGTGGATATGGGCAGTTGTGGGGTGGCATGCCGGACACCCAAAGTGAAAGTTCTTACTGGCTTTGACCATCTCAATAGATTTGATACAATCCCTTTCGAGCTGAAAAGTGAGGAACTGCTTGTTGAGCGAGGGCGAAAGGGAAAGAAATATTATGAGCGACTGGTATCGCTTGGGCGTGTCCGACGTTTTGGCCCATTTCCAAACCGATCCTGATAGTGGGTTGACTCAGGCAGAAGCTGAGCAGCGTTTGCAGGAATATGGTCCAAACGAACTTATCGAGCGTGGGCTGAAAAGTCCTTGGCTGATCCTTTGGGAACAGCTGACTGCTCTGATGGTGCTCATCCTGATCGCCGCAGCAGTTGTTTCTGCCGCACTGGGCGACTACAAGGATGCGGCGGCTATTGGGGCGATCATTGTGCTGAACGCCGCCTTGGGGTTCATCCAGGAATATCGCGCTGAAAAAGCGATCTTGGCTTTGAAGAAGATGGCAGTGCCACGCGTGCGGGTGCGTCGTGATGGACACGTGCGGGAGATATCCGCCCGCGATCTGGTGCCAGGAGATATCGTGTTCCTGGAGGCAGGAGCTCTGGTGCCAGTTGATGGGCGGTTGATCGAAAGCATCAACCTGCAGGTTCAGGAAGCGGCCCTGACAGGCGAATCGTCCCCGGTGGAGAAGGTGGTGGAAGCACTTCCGGAAGCACATATGGCACTGGGTGACCGGCGTAATATGGTGTACATGGGCACCGTGGTTACCTATGGTCGGGGTACAATGGTAGCTACCGAAACGGGCATGCGTACCGAGCTGGGGCGCATCGCCGACATGATCCAGGCGGTGAAACAAGAACAGACACCACTACAACGACGGATGGACCAGCTCGGACGTGGCCTCGCCATCGCTGCACTGGGAATTGTGGCACTGGTTTTCTTCTTAGGCGTCTTACGTGGAGAGGAACTGCGGCTGATGTTCCTCACAGCCATCAGCATGGCAGTGGCAGCGGTGCCAGAAGGGTTGCCAGCAGTCGTGACCATCGCCCTGGCATTGGGTGCGCAGCGCATGCTGAAGCGCCATGCCCTCATCCGCAAGCTGCCCGCCGTGGAGACGCTCGGCTCGGTCACCGTGATCTGCTCGGATAAAACCGGCACCCTGACCGAAAATCGTATGACAGTTACCGTGCTGGACGTCGCCGGGCACACGATCAACCTGATGGAAATGCTCGAGCGCAAGGGCACCGTGTGGGCGGATACAACCCACCCACCTCATTCAGAACCAGACGCTGCCCTGCGTCTTGTCCTGACCGGCGCCGCACTCTGTAACGACGCTGTTCTGGAGAATGTGGGTGGTGAAACCGGAAGACTGCAGGCTGTGGGCGATCCCACCGAGGGAGCTCTACTGATCGCAGCAGCTCAATTTGGGTTGCTGAAGCCCCAGCTGGAACGCTTTATGCCACGTGTCGCTGAGGTGCCCTTTACTTCAGAGCGCAAGCGTATGAGCGTGGCAGTCCAAAATCCCCTTCCGAATAGCGCAAGTGGGAGGCAAGATCGTCCTGTCCTGTTCGACTTGTCACATTATGGGTTGGGGGATATCCCATGGACCGTTTTCAGCAAGGGTGCTGTGGACAGTTTGCTGGAGGTATCCGGCTGGGTGTGGGCAGAGGGGAGGGCGCAACCGTTGGATGCGGAGTGGCGACAACGCATCATGGCGGCAAACGATCGGTTGGCTCAAGATGGGATGCGGGTTTTGGGAGTGGCGTTTCGTCCCCTCCATTCCCTACCAAAAGACGGCGCGGTGGATGTGTTGGAACGTGATCTGATTTTCGTGGGACTGGTGGGGATGATCGACCCTCCACGCCCTGAGGTCAAAGATGCTGTCCGCTTGTGCAAAACGGCCGGCATTCGACCGGTGATGATCACCGGTGACCATCCCCTGACCGCGCAACATATCGCCCGCGCGCTGGACATCGCCTCCGATGGCCGCGTGTTGACTGGACAAGAGCTTGACCGGGTCTCATTAGAGGAGCTGAAAACCATTGCCGAGGAAGTGCCAGTGTACGCGCGTGTCTCGCCGGAACACAAGCTCAAGATTGTCGAGGCATTGCAGAGCAGAAACCACATCGTGGCGATGACGGGGGATGGAATCAACGATGCTCCTGCACTTAAGAAGGCGGACATAGGGGTCGCTATGGGTATCACCGGCACCGATGTCTCGAAGGAAGCTGCCGATATGGTGCTCTTGGACGATAATTTCGCCACTATCGTGGCTGCTGTGGAAGAGGGCCGCACCATCTTCGACAACATTCGTAAATTCATTAAGTACACGATGACCTCTAACACGGGCGAGATATGGGTGATGTTGCTGGCTCCCTTCCTGGGCATGCCGCTCCCTCTCCTGCCACTCCAGATCCTGTGGGTCAACCTGGTAACGGACGGCTTACCCGGACTGGCTATGACGGTGGAGCCACCTGAACGAGACGTGATGCGTCGCCCACCCTATCCGCCTCGGATGAACATTTTTGCGCGTGGATTGGGTCGCGACGTCATCTGGGTGGGGTTACTGATGGGATTCGTATCCCTAGCGATGGGCTTCTGGGCTTGGTACACCGGTCATGCCACCTGGCAAACGATGGTGTTTACCACGCTAACTTTGTCGCAAATGGGCAATGCGCTCGCTATCCGCTCTGAACGCGATTCGCTATTCAGCATCGGGCTGCTCTCGAATAAGGCCATGCTGGCTGCCATTCTACTCACCTTCGTACTTCAGCTAGGCGTGGTGTACGTTCCGTTGTTGCAAGAGGTCTTCCACACCGTTGCGTTGCCTCTGGAGGATTTGCTGATCAGTCTGGTCCTGAGCACGGTGGTCTTCTGGGCAGTAGAACTGCAGAAGTGGTGGTCACGTCGCACTACTCCTAGCGCCACGTCACACCCTGTGTTATGATGAAAGGGACGTTAGTTAGACCAAAGAGCAAGCAGGACTAGATGTTGTAATAAGGGGTTCGAGATGGCTAATAGGGTAACGGACATCCATTCCTCGCGCATCACAGTGGATGCGCTCGGTCGGCCAGGGGAACGTGTTTTTCTATTGCAGGCTAGCGAAGGCAATTCCACCTTCACTTTCAAGATCGAGAAACAACAAGCAGCCGTGCTGGCACTGAGCATCGACCGCATGCTCGAGGAGCTTGCCCAGCGTTTCCCGCGCGAGATATCCAAGCTGGAAGAGCCTCTCAGCTCCGACCTGATGTTGCGTGAGCCTTTCGAGATATCATTTGTGGTTGGACAGATGGGGATGGGATACGATCAATCCGAAGATGCCCTGGTGCTCGTGTTACAGGAGTTGATGGTGGAGGAAGAAACGGAAAGGGATGCACAGGTAGCGCGTATCTGGGCCTCGCGCGCACAGATGAAAGCGCTCAGCCACCAAATCAAAGAGGTGATCAGCCGCGGGCGCCCCATCTGCTCCATGTGTGGTCAACCGATCGACCCCGAAGGTCATCTTTGCCCGAGGAGCAATGGTCACGAACGCATCCACTGAGCACGAATTAGAGATGCACTCTCAGTTGCACACCGGGCAATCGGACGATCCGCAGGTGTTGAGCGTACACCAAGCGCTCCAGATCCTGCAATACGGCACCATGCACCTCGTGCATGGCCTGATGCCCTGGAGCTCCAATTACACCTTCTTAGTGTCCTTGCAGCGCCAAGAGACTGAGTTGCTTGCCGTCTATAAGCCGACTCGGGGCGAGCGCCCACTCTGGGATTTTCCCCATGGCAGCCTGGCGCAGCGCGAGGTCGCTGCCTTCCTGGTCAGCGCGACGCTGGGCTGGCATCTTGTCCCGCCAACAGTGTTGCGCGAGGGCGTCTATGGTCCAGGTGCCGTGCAGCTCTTCATCGAACACGACTTTGAGGAGCACTATTTCACGATGCGTGAGCGGCCGCCTGAGGTATTTATGCGCATCGTTGCCTTCGATGTCATCACCAACAACGCCGATCGCAAAGCAGGGCACATCCTCCGAGATCGAACGGGGCGCATTTGGGTGGTGGATCACGGGCTTACCTTCCATGTCCAACCCAAACTGCGCACGGTGTTGTGGGACTTCGCCGACCAGGCATTGCCCTCCGATATTCTGGAGGATTTGCGACAGCTGCTCGAAATGCTGCGCGATCCTGAAAGTGCGTTGGTAATTCAGCTGGCGCACCTGATCAGTGCGCCTGAGATTGCAGCGTTT
The DNA here is from genome assembly GCA_049969215.1 of Anaerolineae bacterium. Classification (GTDB taxonomy): domain Bacteria; phylum Chloroflexota; class Anaerolineae; order 4572-78; family NAK82; genus NAK82. Next base: position 5,152 of record JBMFPH010000017.1, read on the forward strand.
CGAGGTCGCGTAGTCCGTCTGTTACGTGTGGGACGTTTTCCGCTGCCAGGTAGCAGGCGCTGCGTGCCCTTCCCGCCGGTCTAGAAAGGGTATTCCCAAGGCGCGCGCCTTTCCTTTCAAAAGAGCTGTCCACAAGAGAGGCACGTACTCGAGGCCCTATGGGGTATCTGCTGCGTCCTGGGGTCTCAGCAACGCCACTGCGGCAACCGTGTCCCCTTCGCGCAAACGCATTGCAAGCGTGCCTTGCGTGTTACGCCCTTGCCGTGCGATTTGTGCGACTGGCAAGCGTAACACCGTGCCCTCTATCGAGATCAGCGTGATCTCATCCCGCTCATCCACGACACACAGGCCGATGATCGGCCCTGTCTTTGTAAGCGCGCCACGGCTCAGGGCGCGCACCCCAACACTGAGACGCCGTCGTATAGGATATTCGGCCAGTGGTGTGCGCTTGGCATAGCCGTGTGCTGTCACCATCAGCACATCACCATCACTGCGAACTATGTCAATACCGGCGATAGCATCTTCTGGGCTCAGACGCATCGCGAGGGAGCCTGCCGCCTGACGTCCCATCACGCGCACATCGGAGACTGGGATACGCGATGCCATACCGCGCTGGGTGACGATGATGAGCTCGTCTGCTTCGCACGTCTGTCTCACCCCACATAGCTCATCCCCTTCCTCAAGGTTGATGGCGATCAGACCCGTGGAACGCACCATGACGAACTCTGTCAATGGGGTGCGTTTGATCCGGCCACGCCGGGTGACCATGGTGAGGTGGTCGGATGCGTCGAGCCTCGGCAGCGCCACTGCCACTGTCACTCGTTCATCTGGGGCGATGTTGATCAAGTTGATCAGTGGGATGCCCTTGCTGGCGCGGCTTGAGTCGGGGACGCGGTACGCTTTCTCGGCATATACCTTGCCACGATCGGTGAAATACAGGATGGTATCCAATGTGCTGGCAGTAAACAGGAGCTGCACCGTGTCCTCATCTCGCGTGATCATCCCAGTCACCCCGCGGCCTCTGCGCGATTGTGTCCGATAGGTGTTCACCGGCACACGTTTCACGTAGCCGCGCCGGGTGATCGAGATAAGCACTTCTTCGTGTGCAACTAGGTCTTCTTCTCCCAGCTCTTCCGACGCGTCCACGATGATCTGGGTGCGTCGCTCATCCGCATATTTCTCCTTGAGCTCCAGCACTTCCTGCCGGATCACGCCTAGAATCTTGCCCGGATCGCCTAACAGTTCTTGGAGATGGGCGATCGTCTGTTGTGTGAGTGCATACTCCTCCTCGAGTTTCTGGCGCTCTAATGCCGCGAGCCGTCTCAGCTGCATGTCCAAAACCGCTTGGGCCTGTACCTCGCTGAGCGTAAACTGTTCCATCAACTGATCACGTGCTGCGTTGGCATCGGGTGACTGACGGATCATCTCGACGACCCGATCCAGGTTGTCCAACGCGACTAAGAGCCCCTCCAGGACATGCGCGCGCTGACGTGCGCGGTTCAGCTCGAACTGGGAGCGACGGGTGACCACCTGACGTCTATGTTCGATGTACACCTGCAAGGCGCGCTTGAGCGACAGGACGCGTGGCTCACCATCCACCAACGCCAGCATATTGACGCCGAAAGTGGCCTGGAGTGGCGTGTACTTATAGAGTTGGTTGAGCACGGCGTTGGGTTGCGCTCCGCGTTTGAGCTCAATCACGATCGAAAGGCCGTGCCGATCGCTCTCGTCGCGCAGATCGGCAATGTCTTTGATCCTGTCCTCACGCACCAGCTCGGCAATGCGCTCCACCAGTTGCGCCTTGTTCACTTGATAGGGGATCTCAGTGATGACAATGCGATGACGGCCGCCTTTCATCTCCTCGATGCGTGCCACAGCACGCATCACGATGCGACCCTTGCCCGTGCCGTATGCCTGTTCGATTCCCTCACGGCCGAGGATCAGCCCGCCTGTGGGGAAATCTGGCCCCTTCACGAACCGCACCAGGTCGGCGACGGCGATGTTATCGTAATCCTGATAATGCTCAACCAAGTAGGCAATTGCGTCGCAGAGCTCACCTAAATTGTGGGGTGGGATATTGGTCGCCATACCGACAGCGATGCCGGAGCTACCGTTCACCAGCAGGTTGGGCAAGCGCGCCGGAAGCACCTGGGGCTCTTGCAGCGAAGCGTCAAAATTATCTACCCAATCCACGGTGTCCTTATCGATGTCTACCAGCATCTCTTCGGCGATGCGTGCCAATCTGGCCTCGGTGTAGCGCATGGCAGCGGGACTGTCCCCGTCGATCGAGCCGAAGTTGCCCTGTCCATCCACCAGTGGGTAACGCATGGAAAAATCCTGGGCCATGCGCACCATGGTTTCATAAACAGCGGCATCGCCGTGGGGGTGGTACTTGCCGAGCACTTCACCGACAATGCGTGCGCTTTTCTTGTAGGGAGAACTGGGGCGCAGCCCCATATCATGCATGGCATATAGGACACGCCGATGTACCGGTTTGAGCCCATCGCGGGCATCCGGCAGGGCACGGGCCACGATAACGCTCATGGCGTAGTCCAAATAGGCCACGCGCATTTCGCTTTCGATATCAACTTGACGAACTGTTCCGATGTCCATAGGAGATTACCTGACCAATTAGATTAGAGCATGAAACGGCTGCTCTGATGGAGATACTGTACCAGAGCCTCCGCGCGAGGCCAAATTGGGAATCTGGATAACGTCGGGGATTCTGTGCGCAGTTCCTTTTGCCGTCCTATTTGCCTTGCTTCTCCCACCAGCGCATCAGAGCAGCAAAGGGTAACGCCTGTCCCTTGGGCCGCTGGTCATCGGAGCCCGTGTTCCACGTGATGATCAGATCTCTGCGTGCACGGGTGATGCCGACGTAGAACAGCCGCAACCGCTCGGCGGCATAGTCCAATCGCGCCTGTTGAGTGGCTGCACCCTCCACATATTCCGAAGGCACTCCCTCATGCAGGACACGCAGTTGCTCCAGTGCCTCAGCCTGCAGATTGAGGCGGTCGCGTGTGAACCACGGTTCCGCTATGTAAGTGTCTTCTGGCTGGGCTGAGGGGAAATCGTAGTCATTCACCGAGGTCAGGTAGACGCGATCCCACTCCAGGCCCTTGGCGCGGTGCATGGTCGCGACCGTCACCTCGCCAGGACGTGGCTCATAAGCAGTCTCGCTGAATCCCATGAAACGACGTTCGTTACGTGCGATCGCTTCCAGCTCACTTGCCAGCTCATCCATTCGCCAATCGGGGCTCAGGGCTTGGCGGGTGTGCAGCTCGACCGCCAGTTTGTGAGCCAACGCCAAGTCGGCCGGTTCGGTGAACAGGTCGTTTGCCACCATCAACACCAGCTGATCAACGGGCAACGTGGCAGCGGTTTGCCAGCGTCGCACCTGCTCGCGAAATCCCTTCAACAAGTGCATCGCGTGGGCGTCGCTTCTCAGTTCTAGCGGCAGATCTTCCTTGTCCGTGTTTCCGTCCAGAGGCCAGAGATATCCCTCGATGTAGCGCAGGCGTCCCAACCAAGCGTTGATGGCGCGCCCATGTTCGGGAGAGATGAACGCATTGGCATATACCCCTTGCCAGTCCTCAAACATCTTCTTGAGAGAAAGGCTCTCAGTCGGTTTGCTAAGGTGACGTAGCACATGGCCCAGTATTTCAGCAGCAGAACGCGTGGCGGGCGGATTGTCCAGCAGCTCGACAGTTTTTATGCCTGCCTGGCGTAACTTATCGGCCATTTGCGCCCCGCGCCGATTGCTGGGCACCAGCACGGCTACGGTCGCGCCTGGATGTGCTTCGGCTTGTGCCATCCATTGGCGTACTGATTTGACGACTGCCTGCAGCTCTTGTTCCGGTGTATAGGCTTGGCTGACCAGGTACACTTGTGCCGGCGCGTCGGGTGGATTGGGCTGCGGGTCGCCCGGCGGCGACGGCTCGATGAAAGGGGGGGTTAGCGCATCGCGCAACGCAGCGACCGGGTGCACCGCTTGCGTCCATTCAATCAGCGCGTTGGCCAGGCGAATGATGGACGGCTGCGAACGGCCGGAGTGGGGCAATTCCCAACAACGCACATCCGGCTCGCGCATAAAGTTGCGCAGGTACTGGGGACTGGCATTGGTGAAGGTATAATAGATGGACTGATTCGGGTCGCCAACGCGGACCCATCCACCCTCAGGGTGATCGGCCAGCAGGCGCAGGATATCTTCCTGGGAGCGGCTGCTGTCCTGGGCCTCGTCCTCCAGCACATAGGGCCATTGGCGGCGTAGACGTGCCAAGAAGTCTGCGTCGATGGTCAGGATACGGTGAGCCAGATGGATCAGATCATCAAAGTCCACTCCACCGCGCGCAGCCAGCCGATGCTGGTACTCGGCATAGATAGCGGTGCCCACATGAGCAAATGGAAGTGCCACAGGCGTGGTGGCCAGATATCCCTGCAGCTGCTCGACGGTTACCCGCCAGTCTTTGGCACGTTTGATGAAGACGCGTGCGATATCGCGTATCAGTTCTGGCCATTTCTCCCTCAATACCCAATTCCGGCTTTTCGTGCTTATGCCTTCATGCGCCAGGTAATACTCTGGGAAATCGGGATTGGCGCGGCACCAGTCTCGCACGGTATCCTCCAGGATGCGCGCCGCTTCGCTCTCGTCCACGATGACGAAATCCTCCGACAATCCCGCCAATGCAGGGCGCTGGCGCACGATATCGTGTGCCAGGCCGTGCAGTGTGCGCACGCGGTATCCCATGCCCGGTAGCAGGTTCATCTCCTTGATGAAGCCAGCGATGCGCAGCCGGAAATTGTCCACTGCTGAGTTGACCAGTGTGACGATCAGCACTTCTTGGTCTCCGGCGATCTTGTTGGCCACCAGCTGAGCTGCCAGATAGGACAGGGTGTGTGTCTTGCCGCTGCCTGGGACAGCGCTGATGGCCATCTTGCCGCCATGGGCCAGATAATCTTCCACCAGCTCCATTTGACGTGCACGTGGGATGAAAGGCATCAGCGCATTCTCCGCAGGGCACATTGGATGGCTTGCAGAAGCGGACCGCGCTGCTCATAGCCTTGTTCGCTGAGATCGCTGATGCCCACATAGATACCGCGGCGACAGCGATGGACCAGCCCGACAACCAGGCGGAACAATGCTTCCTGGCGCGCGTTGAACTCATCTTCGTCGGTCCATGGCTGGCCAGCTTCCCACTCCCGCCGCAGCACATAAGGATGGGTAAGTGGTTGATAGATGCGCTCCCACCAGCCCATGCTGCCGATATCCAACCAGAATTGATAATCTACGAATCGATTAGTCATCAAGAAGCTATAGGCCGGGGAGAGTAACACAGCGTTCTGCGAGACACCTTGTCCATCCGGCAGATAAGTAGCTGCCAACAGTCGCCGTTGCACCATCTGGACAAAACGTGCACCCAGCGGGAGCTCATCGGACAAACCGGGCACCATCTCAAGCGCTTGGCGGAATTTGCGCGCCGATTCGATCAATTGGGTGGCAATGCGCGCGTTGTCCAACACGTGCGAAGCACCAGGAACGGGAGGTGGCATAGTGGCATGGTGGTGAAAACCGAACCCATAACGCGAGAGGATTTCGCCGAACAGTCGTCCCAGAAAATGGTCCACCGCTTCCTCGCCTTCGGGACGAGCTTGCTGGTAGTCCAGCAGCCATTCGCGCAATAGCTCGTAGCGCTCACCCAGGGAGGGGGTGATGCGTTCGCGCATGTCACCCTGAATGTTATGAAAGGAGCTCAACCAAGGGGTTTGACTGGGTCGGTAGACCACCTCGGTCAGCAGCCAGGCGCGCACCAAGTCCAACCCGGCGATGGCCTGCATCAATGCCAGCGCTACATCGAATTTGGGCGGTTGCATCTGCCAGTGCGGATGTGCCAGCTGGGTCAGCGTCAACATGCAGCGTGCTGCTGACTCATCCCACAAGGCACGTGAGGGACGGTGGGAGCGAGCAGGAATACCGCGCGCGGTCAGCCTGTCCAATAGTGAGAAACGCAAGGCATCACCCACAAAGGGGGCTAACACAACGATTTCCCCAGGCGGTACGTCGTCTTGTCGGATCAGCTGCTCAATCTGTTCCGCCACCCAGTCAAGCATCTGAGGATGGAAACGACACTCTTGATCGCCCGGGGTATGCAAAATGCGCCGGAAGTCAGGAGCAACCGTCCCGTCCATTTGGGGCAGCAAGGTACGAGCACTTTTCCGGTTCAAGCTCAGTCCAATGTGGTGAGCAAGATGCAACACGTCCGCCGGTGCGACCAATGGACGTGAGGTTTCCCAGCAATGTTCGCAGGCACTGGCCAGGCGCGCAGCGCTGATCGGATCAGCACCCAAGAAGAGGCGATGCCCTCCCGACTCGTCGTACACTATGAAAGCGGACTCGCAGCGGGGTACCCACCCGGTCAGCAGGTCATGCACCACGGGGGTATCCTCTTCCAGATTATCCACGATCAGATGGCGATAACGCTCAAAGAGATACGCTTGCACCGCTGGCTGTGGATATAGATGCTGCACAAACGTGTCTATCTGCAGCGAGAAGTCGAGCAGATTATGCGCCAGGCAGTACTGGCGAAATCGCTGAACACAGTCGCCAACCTGATCGAAGATGTGTCGGTAGGTCGCCTCTCCTGTCCACGCCCCCTTCAGGCGTTCAGCCACTTCGGACAAGGGGATGCCAGTCAAGGCAGCTTTGTTCAAGTTGTCGAGCAGCTGACTCAACAGGCGGCTGCGCTCAATGGTGATTGCCTCAAAGTAGCGCTCTCGCACGATCAGCGGCGCGACAATGTGGTCCATAAAGTACTGTGCCGTCTCCACGGTGAGGAAGACAGGTGGACGCGTGGGGTGGGCAAAGCCGGCGCGCTCGCCGATCAATGGCCAGAACAAGCGGATGACACGGCGAGCCAGGCCATCGAAGGTCAAGATATCCACCGCACCGGCTGGGCCCAGTGTAGGGTCACGCAACGCTTGGTAATAGGGTGTCGCGAGCAACCGTTGTGGTAATAACACCAGAAGGGTGGTCGTCGGCATACCATGGCATACCAGATAGCGTAGCCGCTCGACCGCCAGCGTAGTCTTGCCGCTGCCGGGTGGCCCCTTCACAAACACCCTGACGCGGGGACTCAAAAGAAGTGCCCGCTGCTCTGGACTGAGGATTTCCAATTCTGTTGCTTCAAAAGTTGCCGTGCTAGAATATATTCTTGGTTCACAACGCGTAGTATATACGAACTGGCAGCAGAACTACAATGAGCGATTGGTACACGGTATATCCGCGCACCCTGGTCTTCTTGGTTAGAGGGGACGAGGTACTTCTCATCCGACGCTCACCTCATGCGCGTCTGTTCCCTGGGTTGTTTAACGGTGTTGGTGGGCACGTGGAACGTGGAGAGGATATTCTCTCCGCAGCCATACGAGAGGTAGAGGAAGAGGCCGGTTTGCACATCGAGACGCTGCAGCTGCGTGCCATTCTCAACATCGCTTCTTCTCAACTCAATCAGAATGGCCATGAAAGCATGTGCAATAACGAACCAGGAGCATTGGTCTTCATCTTTGTCGGCTATCCGCCCCCAGGTGAGACGGTCTCGGAGCGGGCAGGTGAACTGCGTTGGGTGCCGTTGAATCGTTTGCGCGAGCTACCGGTAGTGCCCGACCTGCACGATATCCTGCCGCGTATTCTCGAGCGTCAAGATGCAACACCTCTTTTTCTGAGCGCGTAGCCGCTGGCCGGAGCACAGTTTCTCTTGGGGGATATATCGTCGAACGAGATGCAGGAGGTGTGTACACCTAGATGACAGATAGGACACGCTCGCGTGGTACGCTCAACCCCAGGCTGGTGAGCAAGGAACTGGCGTGCATACTCAGCGCCGCTGCAGCACGATTGAGCGCGCTCGGTCATAGGGTCTTAACCCCGGAGATCCTGCTCCTCAGCCTGGTCGAAAGCTCCCAAGCGAACGCTCGCAGAATGTTGGAGCAACTGATCGCGGGGCGTGGTCATCGCTGGGAACGTTTTGTCGAGGAGATCGCCTCGCTGGCACGTGGGCGTGTGGCGCCGGATGTGGAATTCGATTGGGTTACCAATGACAACCGACGTGTGCCTCTGTCGGATGAACTTTTGATTGTGCTGGACGAAGCGCTTACCCTGGCACGCGCCCGCGAGGAAGTACACATCGGAACGGAGCACATATTGGTGGGCATGACCGATCGGCGCGTCGCAGTGGCTCGCTTGCTCGACAGCTATGGCATCACACCCCATGCTGCTCAAGAGATGCTTGCCACTTTTAGCATAGCGCGCGATACGACCACCACAGACTACGTCGCATTGGCCAAGCAAGGTGAGATCACACCGGTGTACTTCCGCGAGCGTTTGCTGCGCGACCTAATTAGCTTGCTCACCCTCAAGACCGATCGCCATGTGGTGCTGGTCGGTGCGGCAGGGGTGGGTAAACGCTCGCTCGTGTACAGCTTGGCACTTCTGATGGCGGAAGGCAAAGGGCCATCCGGATTGAAAAGCTTGGTGGTGATGAACGAGCAAGCGTTACTCGACAATGCTGTAACTGCTGTGCAGAGCGGATTGCGTCGAGCAAAAGGAGGCATCTTGTTCGTGCCGCACATTGCACGTTTCTTCGGTGGATTGCGTAGCGACTTTCCGGAAGCGGCAGGCAAGGAGCTCCAAAAAGCTCTTCTCGACAACGAAATGGCCGTCATAGGCAGCGCCACAGAAGTGGAATACGCAGAACGTTTGCAAACCAACGCAATGCTTAGTGAACATGTGCACGTGCTGCGCGTCGAACCCACCACGTTGGAAGAGACGATCGCTATTTTGGATGTCATCCGACCACGCATTGCTGCAGACTACGGAGTGCACATCGCCGATGAGAGTCTGAAGGAGGCCGCCAAGCTGGCCGGGCGCTATTTGACCGATACTCCGCTGCCGGCCAGCGCAGTGCATCTCTTGCATCGTGCTTGTGCGATGGTACATATGGGACTGCGTTCCGGCATGAGCGGGCAGCCCAGATCTGTCACGGATGAAACGGTGGACGCCGAAGATGTGATGCTCATGGTCAGCCAGCTGACTGGCATACCGGTCAAGCGACTCGGCGCTGATGAGCGTGCCCGCTACGCTAATATGGTAGAGCACTTGCGCGAACGCATCATCGGGCAGGATGAGGCAGTGTTGGCGGTAAGTCGTGCGGTGAAGATGGCACGTGCCGGCCTGAAAGACCCGCACCGCCCGATTGGCTCTTTCTTCTTTTTGGGGCCTACCGGGGTGGGCAAAACCGAGCTGGCCAAAGCGTTGGCAGAGTTCCTGTTTGGCAGTGAGGATGCCCTGATCGTGCTCGATATGACCGAGTTCCAGGATGAGAATGCGGTGAGTCGCCTGATCGGCGCACCACCTGGCTATGTGGGCTACGAGGAAGGTGGCCAGCTGACTGAAAAGGTAGCGAGGACGCCCTATGCAGTGGTGCTATTCGATGAGGCGGAGAAAGCACATCCACGTGTCTTAGACGTGTTGTTACAGGTGATGGAAGAAGGACGGCTGACCGATGGCAAAGGGCGCACCGTCAGCTTTGCCGACACGGTAATTATCCTGACCAGCAACATTGGCAGTCAATACCTGTCTGATCCCCAGCTTCCTGTTGCGGTCGCGCGCGAAGCAGCTCAGGAAGAGTTGAAACGCCACTTTCGTCCGGAGTTTCTCAATCGCTTCAACGAAATTGTCTGCTTCAACCGTCTGGACGAGACGAGTCTGCGCACGATTCTGGACCTGTTGCTCAGGAAGGAAATCGCATTGGCAGCTGAGCGCGCCATCACACTGGAAGTCACCGAGACGGCGCGCTCATGGTTGTTGCGGCAAAACAATCAACTACAATGGGGTGCCCGGCCACTGCGTCGCCTTATTGAGCGTTATGTCCGGGAGCCCTTGGCAGACTGGATTCTCCGCGAGGATCCTTCGCCGGGCGCTGCGGTGCGGATTGATGTAAAGGGAGATGAGCTGGCACTTCTTGCTGTGCTAGAGTGACTTTGCCTTGCCCACTCTGGGGGAACCTCATGACCCTTCTTCCTCTTCTTCTGCCTCACGCTCTGCCCGTCGTCTGACGAGCTCAGGCTCCTCGGCTGGTGCCTCCTCGGCCGCTTCCTCTACTGCCTCGGCGATCCGCGGTGCTTCGATGCGTGCGATCATTGTCTCCGGCTCTGTCAACACGGTGACTGTGTCTGGCAGCTTCAAGTCACCGACTGTAAGCGCATCATGGATGCGCTTCAATTCACTCAGATCCACCTCAATTGCGGCGGGCAGATCGGCCGGGAAGCAGTGCACCTCGACGTGGTCAATACCGTACACTAGGATGCCCCCGAAATCTTTCACTGCCGGTGCTTCACCGATCAAGTGCAATGGCACTTCTGCGGTGATCTTCTCGGTCATGACCACCTGTTGGAAGTCAACGTGGATGACGTGATGCCGTAGCAGATCGCGTTGCACCTCGCGCGTCAGCACTGAGACGGGTTCACGGTCGGCAATCTGCAACCTGATCAGCTTGCTACCACCCGCACGAGCGAGTGTCTTTTGCAGCGCTTTCGCTTCAACCTGAATAAGGGTAGTGGGATAATGACTGCCATATACGACGGCCGGCACCCAACCTCGTGCCCTGAGCTGCCGCACCTGTTTGCCAAAGTGCGTGCGTAGATCTGCATTCAACTCAATCTGTTCCATTGCCAACTTGCTCCTATAAAGGAAATCCAAAGTTAATATGATAATCGCGGAGGTCGATCCCGTCAACTTTTCGTGATCACTCACGTAAAGTGTCTGTCCAGTCTGCGTAATCTCTGAACGCTTATGGCATGGAGGTTGTAATGATCCTCAGCGAACGGCGCCGTACCGACACCCGGGGGCAGAAATAAGCGCTACTGAGCTATCCTATTCTCAGTCCGGCAGCACTGCCATTCCACCCTGCGATTTTGACGATTTCAGCACCAGCAGAGTATACTAGGGTAATGATGACGAAGCTGGTCGAGTTGTTCCATAAGCTATGAGAGCAGTTTAAGTGCCTCTAAGGACATTCTGCCCTTATTGTGCAATGACTATTAGGAGTATCAGAATAAGGAGGAATCGATGAGTAACCAGAGCAATGTCCATGTGTTACCCCCCTTACCGTATGCCGAGAATGCCCTGGAGCCGGTCATCTCTGCTACCACCATCAGTTTTCACTACGGCAAGCACCATCGTGCTTATCTGGACAACATGAATAAGCTGATTGCTGGCAGCGAGCTCGCTGAGCTAGGCTTGGAGGAGCTCGTCCGTGCAGTGGCAGGCAAGCCGGACAAGGTGGCTATCTTCAACAATGCCGCGCAGACCTGGAACCATACCTTTTACTGGAATAGCTTGCGACCCAATGGCGGCGGCGAGCCACCGGCAGCTCTGAAACAGGTTATCCTGGCTGCCTTTGGGGATATGGAAAAGTTCAAGCAAGAGTTCGCCAATGCAGCGGTGACACAGTTTGGCAGCGGCTGGGCGTGGCTGGTACGTGATGGCGACACGCTGAAGATCGTCAAGACGGCCAATGCAGAGACGCCATTGGTATCGGGGATGAAGCCGTTGCTCACCATCGATGTGTGGGAACACGCCTACTATCTAGACTACCAGAATCGGCGTGTCGATTACGTCAACGCTGTTATCGAGAAGCTGCTGAACTGGGAGTTTGCGCTGGCAAATTGGGGGTGAGCGCTAAGTAAAGTTGCTGTTCCGTGACACATAGCTCCGATCAGTGGTGATGTGGGTTGGGAGGGATCGGCTTCCCCGCTAGAGATGCGGAGAGAGGCGGAGCAAGGTGAAACACTTTGCAATCTCTGTGCATCTGCGTGGAGCACTTTTCAGATTGAGGAGATGGTACGGGCGACCAGCTGGTCGCCCGTACTGATGGGAAAGGACCTGGATTACGAAAGGCGAGAAAGATCTCGCGCTTTTCGCATGTTGTGCAGCTCGAGTTCTCATGGGTTGTGGGACAACACCCGCTCTAGTCCATGCTACGTCCGCTAGTATGATAAAGGCCTATTTTCTCGTGCGTGTCAGGGTAGGCGCGCGTCCTACAGCAACTTGTGAGCGCGATACCAGTGCCAGGCGTCTGCCACCGCCTGGCGGAAAGGGGTCTGAGGTACTCCTAGCTCACGGATTGCCTTGGCACAATTGTAGTAGAAGTATTTGTCGCCCAAGCGCACCTGATCACCGGTGACCAGGGGATCACGAGTGCGCGTCAGAGTGTTGAAGGCGTCGATGAGTCGTGCCACAACCGGTAGACACCATGCCGGCAGGGTGAGCAGCGGCGGCGGCGCGCCAGTAACCTCGGCGATGATCTGCGCCGCACGGCGATGGGTGAGGTTTTCACCGCCCAGAATGTAACGCTCGCCGGTGCGACCACGCTCGGCGGCAGCAACGTGCCCCGCTACCACATCCTGCACGTGCACCAAGTTGCTACCACCAGGTGGCAGGATGCGCAGCTGCCCGCGCACCGCCGCGCGGATGGTGCTGCCCGAGACGAAGTTCAGGTCACCTGGGCCTAGCACAATGGTTGGGTTGACGATCACAGCGGAGAGACCTTGTTCCACTCCGCGCTGCACCTCTTGCTCAGCCAAATGCTTGCTGTGGCCATAGACGAACCAGTGGAGCGCCTCAGGAAAGCGCTGCGTTTCATCCACCGGTGCGTTGGGGTGCGGAGCTGGGCCGATAGCAGCGGAGGAGCTGGTGTACACCAGGCGTTCCGCGCCGCATCGCAAGGCAGCTCGTACCACATTGCGCGTTCCCTCAACGTTGACACGATACACCCAATCAGCATGGTTGCGCCAGTATTGCGCCACTGCAGCCACGTGGAACACCAGTGCACAACCCTGCATGGCCGCGCACAAGGAATCGGGGTCGAGGATGTCGCCGACGACGCGCTGTACCGGCAGGCCCTCTAAAGCGTCCAGGCGCGACGTGGAGCGACACAGGATACGCACATGCTCGCCACGCTCTACCAGTGTCCGTGCCAGGTTAGCACCGATGAATCCGGTGGCACCCGTGATCAATACCCGCATAGAATTATTCCTCACGATGAGCCGTGGTGGATCAGCGGCGTGGATTATAGCACGCTAGGCCTATGTTGTCAGAATGGGGAGCAACAAGGAAAATATAGCAGGATAGTGTGAAGCTGTCTCAATGAAGGCCCTCATCAGCGTGCCCGTGTACAACCCGCCTGGTAAAGGCGGTCGGCCAGCTCGGTGATTGTGGCGCGCATGGTCAGGCGCTCCAGCCACGTTAAAGGGATTTGCTGTACCTCGTAGTATGCTCCTGCCACCTGACCACAGACAGCACTTGTGGTGTCAGCATCATCCCCAAGGTTAGCGGCTCGCAGAACAGCATCCGAGAAGGTGTCAGTCTGTACGAAACACCACAATGTGGCCTCAAGGCTTTCCACCATGTAGCCGGAACCCCTGATCTCCGATTCCGTCTTGCGTCGGTAGTCCTCTCGTGCAATTGCCACAATTCTCGAACCGCCCGTGAAGCTTTCAATATCTGCCAGCACGGCTTCATCCTTGGGCATGCCTGACAATGCCCGCACAATGATCTGTGCGAAAAGACGGCACGCGTCGAGACATTCCGCAGCTCCGAAGTCCATCATAGGGTCATTGTAGCCTACGTTAAAGCACAGGCCAAAGGCATCGGATAGGTATCCCCTTTTTCGGGCGTTCGAGACTTGACAAGGGAGCCTCTTTAGACTAGAATTGCATTTAGAATGTAGGTAGTTTGCTGTTGAGGGGGCGTAGTGTAGCGGTTAACATGTCGGCCTGTCAAGCCGAAGATCGCGGGTTCGAATCCCGTCGCTCCCGCTGCGGCAACTTCCCGGAGGTGGAGTTGCCGCTTTTTTGTTTTATGCGCGAGCGCAATAGGGAAGATCGATTATGAAGGGATGTAGAATGTGGATGGGCATAGTGCTCGCGTCGTTGGTTTTGGGGTTATGTGCAACCCTTTTGGTATTGGGCAGCATACGGTACGGGGGATCGTGTGAGCTCCTGCTGCGCCTGCGCTTGGAGCTGGTGTCCAAGCTACGCCGTCCTCCAGCACCTCTTGTCCCCACACCATTACCAATCACTCCCATTGCTGTGGCAGCGCGACCATCTCCGACAGCCGTGTGGCCAGTGCGTCCAGCTGCTTGGAGTGCACCGGAGGCGACCACAACGCCTTCCGCTGTCCCTGTCTTGCATACACCTACTGTGCCACTGATAATGGACGCTTGGATGATCAACTTGCTGTCAGCGCAACCGAGCTCTGGGCATGGGACCGGCATGACGGCGACCTCGCTTCCAACTGCGACTCAACCGACACACGAGATGTCCTTCGTAGCTACCGATCAGCCATATCGCCACCTACCTGCTGCGTCATCCGTGCAACTGGGTGGTATCACCCATATGTGGCAGAAATGGAACAACTGCGGGCCGGCAACCTTAGCTATGTACTTGAGCTATTTCGGCATCGCTCTCTCACAGGCGGAGGTCGCTGTAGCGCTCAAACCGAACTGGGATGACAAGAATGTCAGCTCCCATGAGATGGCTGCTTTCGCTATGCAGCAAGGACTCCACGCGCTGGTGCGTGTCAACGGCGATGCAGAACACCTGCGCCTTCTGCTAAGCAATGGGTTGCCGGTGATGGTTGAGACATGGCTTGAGCTAGAGCCGAATAACGGTATGGGACATTATCGGCTGCTGACCGGCTATGATGATGCGCGACAGATTTGGATAGCGTACGACTCCTATATGAGCACTGGGGTCAAGGCGAACGCGCCATATCAAGGGATTCATCTCTCGTATGCCGAAATGGACACCTTATGGACAGTTTTCAATCGCACGTATCTGCTTCTTTTCACCGAAGAGGCAGCGCCGACTGTAGCGAGCATTTTGGCTGAACAAATGGACGACCGTGTGATGTGGGAATGCGCTCTGGCGCGCGCTCAGGCTGAGGTGACAAGTCGTCCGGACGACCCCTTTGCGCATTTCAACCTGGGTAGTGACCTGGTCGCCCTGGGTGAGTACGAGCAGGCGGCGGCCGCTTTCGATCGGGCGCGTGTCATCGGGTTACCATGGCGCATGTTGTGGTATCAATTTGCGCCTTTCCGCGCGTACTACGAGACGGGCCGTTATGACGAGCTGCTGGCCCTGGCCGACGCGACAATCGCTACCGCCGGAGAGATCGAGGAGGTGTACTACTATAAAGGCATGGGCCTGGCAGCGCTGGGACACCGAGAAGAAGCACGCCGCAATTGGCAGCGCGCGCTTGAACTGAATCCCAACTATGATGCGGCAGCTGTCGCCCTTGCTGCCGCCAATGACGCATCTCCCTCTCCATAGGTAGCTCCACTCGATGGACGTTCTCGCCATCCCGGAATAGCTGTAATGAGCGCGCCAACGGAGACGACCGCGAGTCAGAACCATCTGGTGCGTAATGCACTGTGGGTTGGTGTTTCGTTTGCCCTGGCAGCCGGAACGGGACTGCTACGCAATATGTTGATTGCGCGTCAGTTCGGCTTGGGCGCTGAGTTGGACGCTTATTATGCTGCGTTCAAACTGCCCGATCTCTTGTTCACCGTCGTGGCAGGCGGAGCGTTGACAACCGCTTTCATCCCCGTCTTTGTCCAGCTGCTGACCACAGAAGGCGTTATGAGTGCTTGGCGGCTTGCCAGTGCCTTTACCAATCTGGTCTTCTTAGCAATCGCTGCCCTGGCAATCCCGATGGCACTCCTCGCCCCTTGGTTGGTGCGCGCTGTCATTGCACCTGGCTTCACAGCGGAATTGCAGGATGAGACAGCTGCGCTGATGCGACTGATTTTGCTTTCCACTGTGATCTTCGGTGTTAGTTCGGTGCAGACCGGTGCGTTGCATGGCTTCAAACACTTCTGGCTGCCCGCGTTGGCGCCGGTGGTCTATCCGCTGGGCACAATACTGGGTGCCGTCTGGCTCGTGCCCTTGTGGGGCATCCGTGGCCTGGCCGTTGGCGCGGTCATCGGTGCATGCATGCACCTGATGGTGAAGATTCCGGCACTCCTGCATTACCACTTCCGTTGGTGGCCTGTGCTGGACGTGAATGCAACGGCGGTGCGACGGGTGGCGATACTCTTTGGGCCACGCGTGCTGGATCTGGGGGTTTTCCATCTGACGGTGTTGGCAACCACGAATCTTGCCTCGCGTCTCGGCGCTGGCAGCGTCAGCGCGCTTGAGTGGGGCTGGGACGCAATGCAAATTCCTGAGACGATGATCGGTACAGCGTTTGGCTTGGTGGCGCTTCCCACCCTGGCCGATATGGCAGCGCGCGGTGACTTGCGGGGTTTGCGCAACACGTTGGCCGGCGCCTTGCGCTTGGTGCTCGCGCTTGCCCTACCGGCTGCGTGTGCTCTGATCGTGCTGGGTCAGCCGCTGCTACAATTGCTTTACCAGCGCGGTGCGTTCGATGCTGCTGCCACTGAGGTGGTATACATCGCCTTGCGTTTCTACGCGTTGGGGCTGGTTGCTCACGTCTGCCTGGAGTTGGTGGCACGCGCATTCTTTGCGCGTCAGGACACCATCACCCCTCTGTTCCTCGCAACTGGGTCGGCGGCGTTCAACATCTTACTGGGCATCCTGTTGATGACGCCGTTGGGGCACGGTGGGCTGGCGCTGGCAAACTCACTGGCGGTGTCGGGCGAGGTAGTGGTGTTGTTCCTGATTCTGCGGCGACAGATTGGCTGTGTCCACGGCCATCTAATACTGGACGCATTGGCACGGTTGGCACTTGCCACAATCCTGATGGTGGTGACAATGCTGGCAGTGCAGAGGCTGATCGAGAAAACAGGCACCACCATAATGGTTGTGGCGAGTGTCGGCGTCAGCGGTTTGCTCAGCTATCTGATCTGCACGACGCTCCTAAAGGTGAGTCCACTCCAGCTGACACGCGAGCTTGCACATTCCGGAGCTGTGCCGCATGGAGGTGCCATGAGGGAGACGGAGCCGTCCAACGTGGTGTGACACATTGAGTCCTCTGACGTAGGCCTCTGGGAGATGCCTGAGAGCCATGGTATCGGTCAGGAGAATGGCAGATGTATTCCCGAGGCGCAACATCAAACGCGCGCGACTTCCATGAAACGGCTGCGCAACGCCTCAATGCCTAGCGCGGTCACCAAGATCAACCCGACAGCCACATATTGCCAATAGGCAGCCACGCCAAACATGTTTAGCGCGTTACTGATAACGCTGAAGAATAACGCGCCCGTGATAGAGCCAAGCAAAGTACCCTGGCCACCCTGCAAGCTGGTGCCACCCACGACCACTACGGCGATCACGCGCAGCTCGAACCCGGTAGCCATAATCACGTTAGCCGAGGAAAGCATAGAGGTCAGCAACACACCAGCCAGCCCTGTAAACAACCCTATGAGCGTGAAGGCGAAAATGCGCACGTTATCCACGGGCAGGCCAGTTACCTTACTCGCTATTGGATTGCTTCCCACAGCGCGAATGTAGCGGCCATAGGTGGTGTAGCGCAGAATGCCGTAACTAATAAGGTAGACACCAATCATTACCAGGAATGGAACCGGCAGGATGCCAAACACAGTGGTGCTGGAGATAGAGCGGAAAGCTTTGTCGGTGGCCGGGATGACTCGAGCATTCGTCCACATAAAGCCCAAGGTCAAAAAGATATTCATCATACCCAGGGTAGCGATAAAAGCCGGGATACGTGCTTTGGTCACAATTAAGCCATTCGCCAACCCCAGCACGGCCCCTAGGATCACTGTGACCAGTATAGCAGGCGCCACACCCAGCTTGGGCATAAGCTGAGCAAGCGCCACACCGCACAATCCAATCAAACCGGCCACTGACAGATCGAAAGCCCCGCTCATAATGAGTAAGGTCATTCCAGCTGCCGAAATACCGGTGAAAGTCGATTGCAGCAGAATGTTTTGCAGATTGGCTGGCTGGCGGAAAGCTGGGTTAAGCGCCCCCAGCACGATTAAGGCCAGTAAAAGTATCCACTGGATGGTGTACTTACCCAGAATGTTTAGGATGATTCCACCAGGACGTCTTTCAAGAGTGGCAGCTGCTTCCATAACCTGACCTGTGACTTTCTTCTCTGTGTGTTGTGATACGATCAGCGACCACGCATTGCCACACTGGTGACAATTTGCCGGCGTAACGTGTCAAGCACCAAGGCGAAGATCAGTAGTGACCCCAATGCCATATACTGATAGATGGGGGGCACCTTCAAGATGTTAAGTGCGCTGCTGATTGCAGCTAGCAACAAGGCCGCGACGAACGTTCCAGGTAAGTTACCGCTGCCTCCTGTCAAGCTGGTGCCGCCCAGCACACTAATGGCAATGGCCTGCAGCTCAAAACCCACACCCAGAGTGCCATTGACCATCAACAATTTCGCGCTCAGCATCACCCCGGACAACGCTGCGGTGACGCCTACCACACCAAATGTCAGTATGGTAACACGATCGACATTGATACCGGAGGCGATGGCTGCTTGCACATTGCCTCCCACAGCACAGACGTGACGACCAAAAGGTGTTTGCTGCAGCAGTACGTAGCACGCTACCAGGGTTAACAGTGCAATGAGTAAGGGCACTGGAATACCCAGGATGCGTCCGTTGTTGAGCCATGCATAATCCGTGTACCCCACAATCAGCAGGGACTGACCGTCGGTAATGAGGAGTGCTATGCCGCGCGCGACGCTCATCATCCCCAGTGTCGCCACAAATGCTGGAACACGGAGCTTGCTGATTAACATGCCGTTGATGATGCCGACCATCAGGCCTGCGACGAGGGTTCCTATGATCGCACCTGGGATACCCGCCAGCGGGAGCAAGAAAGCGGCAATGATGGCGGTCAAAGCTTGCACGGAACCGACCGACAGGTCGAAGCCCCCCATTGCAATCGCTATTGTCATCCCGAAACCGGTTACCGCTGTGATCGAAGCTGTGATCACCAGGTTAGTCAGGTTGGTGGCGGTAAAGAAGCCGGGCGCGATGACCGAAGCGACCAGTATTACAAGTCCCAGCATCATCAGCACCCCTAAGCTCTCAAAGATCTGGAAGAAACGCACCACAAAGGGCAGTTCGAATGACCTGACAGCAGGCGCTTGTGCACTCACCGTGCTTTGCATCAGTGACCACCCTCCTTTGCGGTGTGTCCAACAGCAGCAGCGAGAATCTTCTCTTCGCTGATCTGATCACCCTCCAACACAGCTGCTACCTGTCCAGCGCTAAGCACCAAACACCGATCACTCACGTGGACGATCTCCGGTACGTCTGAGGAACTGACCAATACTGCACGGCCCTCTTTGGCTAATTGGCGAATAATCTCATGGATTTCGACCTTAGTGCCAACATCAACACCACGTGTTGGTTCATTAAGCAACAAGATGCGTGAACCGCTGACCAGCGCACGTCCTAATAGCACTTTTTGCTGGTTACCCCCACTGAGCGATGAGATCAGCTGGGTGTGAGAACGTGCTCTGATTGCCAGTGCTTGTTGCACTCGTTGATAGTGGTTTTCTTCTTCTCTCAGCTTAAGGAACAATCCCGGTCCATCCCGTTGTTCGCTTCGTGCGTTGATAACCAGATTCTCGAGCACAGTCAAATGGGGAAATAACCCTTCGACCTTGCGATCTTCGGGTAGGAAGAAGATGCCGTACCGTTGGGCATCAGTTGGGTTCTTTAGAACAACCCGATTGCCATTCACTGATATCTCGCCGCCTGTGGGGGACGTGATGCCACCCAGGACACGCATCAACTCGGAACGTCCTGATCCTACCAGACCAGCAATGCTCAACACTTCGCCAGGATAAAGGTCAAATGACACGCCATATAGCGCAGCTGGCACCCGCAGATTGCGCACCGACAGAATAGGTGTGCGCTGCTGAGACGTCGGAGGTGTGTGGCTGATGGCATATTGCTCCAAGGCGTGACCCAGCATCATCGTGATCACTTCATCATCGTTCGTCTCCCGGATCAAACGGGTCCCAACTTTTCGACCGTCGCGCAACACTGTCACCCGGTCTGCAATGCGGAAGATCTCGTTCAAGCGGTGTGAGACGTACAGCACTGCAATGCCGCGCTGGCGCAGATTCGCTATAATGGTAAACAAGCGCTCGACCTCACCGGCATTGAGAGCAGCGGTAGGTTCGTCCATGATGATAATGCGGAATTCGCGTGACAGCGCCTTGGCAATTTCAACCAGCTGCCTGTCGCCCACACTCAGGTATTCCACTCGTTGATGCAATGGGACGCTCGACCCAAGCTCCTGGAGAACTTGGTTGCAACGTTCCACGATAGTGCGCCGGTCGAGCAGCCCAGCACGTCGCGGCTCACGTCCCAAAAAGATGTTCTCGGCAACAGTGAGCTGAGGCACCAAGTTGAATTCCTGAGTGATGACGCTGATACCAGCTTCCTGTGATTGCAGTGGGTTATCAAAGTGGACTGGTTGACCATTTAGCAAGATAGTGCCGGAGGTGGGTTGTAACAATCCCCCAAAGATCTTGATCAGGGTGCTTTTCCCGGCACCGTTCTCACCTACCAGAGCATG
>JBMFPH010000018.1:0-24288 GCA_049969215.1 Anaerolineae bacterium
GTAGGCGCAGCCACATCGGGACCACTGCAGGATGCGGTTCGTTTGACCACGCTGCACCTCCCGGCCAAATCGTCTCACGTGGTGGAAGAAGAATGATAAAGTCAGATGCGGAGCTGGTTTGACGAGATGGGTCTCCGTAGGTTGCCATTCTGGTTCATGGTGTTTCTGGTATGGGTGACCTTTGCGCTGCGAGTCATCCGACTGGGTGATCTGCCGCTGGAACTCAGCCTGGATGAGAGTATCGATGGACTGGATGCGCTGCGGTTAGTGCGTGAGGGCTGGCTGACCCCGTTCCTGCAGAACAACTTCGGTCGGGAGACATTGTTCCTATACATTCAAGGTATCACCTTACATCTTCTCGGCATTTCCGTTTTTGCCTTGCGCTTCTGCTCGATGGTGATGGGCACGTTGACCATTCCCCTTTTGTATGCCGTTGGCCGCCAGCTGGCGCCTAAAGAGATGTCACAAGGAGATGCACTTCTGCCAGCGCGCGTCGGATTATTAGCTGCAACCGGTATGGCAGTATGCTACTGGCACATCTACTTCAGCCGTCTGGCGCTGCGTGCCATTGTGCTGCCACCGGTACTGCTCGCCTGTGTATGGTGCCTATGGCGCGCGCGCCGCCTCGTGATGCTCCCTTTCAGTGCGAGCTTACCCTGGTGGAGCGCTGCAGGTTTTTTGCTTGGGGTAACATTTTACACCTACACAGCGGCGCGTCTCTTGCTTCCCCTGTTTATCCTGTTGGCTTGGATGTGGCTGACACAGGGGTCGAACAAACGCGGATGGATCGGACGTGGGCTGGCGGTTTTTCTGGGTATGGCAGCTTTTGTCAGCGGCCCATTGCTGCTCTACTTCGTGCGCAACCCCCATGCCTTCAGCAGTCGCGCAGCAGCTATCAGCCTGCCTATGGACAGCGCCTTCCCACTTGCAATGGGAATGAACGCCATCCGCTTGCTGATGATCCAGTTTGGCGGGGGTAGTTGGGTGGGCTACTGGCCGAGCTTGAATGTCTTGAGCGGGCTGGGGCTCTTCGTCGGCATACTGGCCTGTGTGCGCCATTTTCGTAGCTCGACAGGCTGGTGGCTTCTGAGCTGGTGGGTGGTGGGATTTCTCCCCACGTTGCTTTCACGGCAGGATTGGGAAGCGGTGACCACACCCTTACGGGGCATTGTCGCCTGGCCAGCATTGTGCCTCATCGCAGCGATTGGGTTAGCAGTGATAACCAGCTTTTGTATCCAGCACTTCAGCAGGTGTCGCCGGTGGTACACGCAGTCGCGTCATCTGTGGAGCGTGATGCTCCCGACATTGGCTATCCTCTGCATAGGCGGCGCAACAGGTGTGCATGATTACTTTTTCGTCTGGGCGAACAGCTTTGCCCCATCATGTCATCACGCGCGTGTCTTAGCCGATTACTTGACCAAACGCCCCGGGCAGCTTGTCCTGCTCCCCAACCGTTTCTACACAGATGCGCCCACCCGCTTTTTGCTCCAAGCACGTTACCCGGCGTTGGACAGCATTTCCTACGAAGCGGCGACTGCCTTGATCGCTCACGACCATTTTCACGCCGCTGACAGAACAAGAGCGGTGGGCATTATGCCACACGATGGGAGTACTCCATCCGCTTGGACGCTGCTTGAACCGCTTGTTGATGGCACCGGCATCGCCCATCTCCTCCCTCAGCTGGACCAGACACAAGCCATCGCTCTAGCTAAGGCGGTGCGCACCAACATGCCCCTGCTCTCCCTCAACGACAACTGCGGAGAAGTTATAGCGGATGTGTATCCTCTCGATCCCAACACACCGATCCTGCCCGACAGGACGGAGACAGTCCAGCCGATCAGGGTCAATTTCGCTGATGACTTGCTCTTAGTAGGAGCTCTTGCGCGACCAGAGCAAGCCGAGCCGGGGCAGTCCTTTTCCCTCCGGTTGCAGTGGAAAAGTATGCGCTCGATTGATGGCGACTATGATCTGTTCATCCATCTCTTCAACTTGCAGACAGGGCAACGTATCGCTCAGGTTAATCAGTCCTTAGGGAGCTCCATCTTGCTCCACAGCCATTTCTGGTCACCTGGCCTCACCGTTCAGGAGATCCACGCCTTCCAGCTGCCACAGGATGCCCCTGAGGGCGTCTATCAGTTCGAGGTCGGGCTGTACCATCGTGCCTCAGGACAGCGCCTTATGGTACAGACAGCTGATGGCAATGCCATACGGAGTGACAGCATTACGCTAGGCAAGCTAGTGGTGCGCAAGCGGCCTCCGCCCGCGCCAGCATTTGCGCTGAACATCCGATTCGAGGACAATATCTTGTTACGCGGCTTGGACGTGTACGGCAAAAACGCAGATATGGTTGGGGTGGTACTGCACTGGCAGGCGGTCGATATCATCCCACACGATTATACCGTCTTTACACACCTTCTGGATGAACGAGGCAGTCTGGTGGCACAACAAGATAACATGCCCCAGCAGGGCCGCTATCCGACTTCTTGGTGGAGCCCAGGCGAAATCGTGCTTGTCGCCTATTCGCTTGGTCCATTGTCACCTGTGCACAACGGACGCTATCGACTGCGCATCGGCCTATACGACTTATCCACGGGAAGGCGATTGCACATAGTGGGTCAAGAAAAAGACTACGTCGAAGTAGTATTACGATGGTCAAATGGTCACTTCTCCCCAAGTCCAGGGGATTCACGATAGTGCCGATCTGCTGTGAAGGAAGAATCTCGAGGGTGTTGAAAAAGCCCCTTGAGTGCTCAGATTTTTGTAGGAAAATGGGCCAATAAAGCAGGTAACTAAAGAGTTTTTCAACGCCCTCAATCTCTGCTCTTGCGCGTAGCATGGTATCGGAGTAAAAGAGAGGAGATGATTCACGATATCACTGCAGACCGGCTGCGCACCTGGCTTGCTTCCAGTGATCCACGCCTTGCTGTTGGCAGCGCATTGGGCGTCGCGTTGCTGATCGGTGCTGCAGTAGGTGCGTTGATAGGCGGATTGGGGGCTGTGCCAGCGCTGGGGCTGCTGGGCGCGTTGGGTATCGCGGCACTGCTCATGCGCTCGGATCAATGGGGATTGCCACTACTACTGATACTTATCTGCCTCCTGCCCTATGCCGCGGTGCCGCTGGACCTGGGCTTCCGTCCGACCTTCATTGACCTAGCATTGTTGGCCGTGTTTGTCACTTCCGTGCTGCGCGCGGCGACCCGCCAGCGCCATACTTTTGAGACTTCCAGGTTAAGCATCCCCATCTTAGCCTTTCTTCTATGGACTCTGGTCACCTTCGTGGCCGGCCTGGCACATTCACCACTCAGTGTGACCGTGTTGCGCCGTTTCATCGAGGTTCTGCTGGCCATTCTGCTCTTCTTTGTCGTGCTGTATCAAGTGCGTGACATAGAGGCGCTGCGTCGCATTATGATGGTACTCGTCATTGCGGGTGGCTTTGGCGGTGCACTGGGTGTGTTATTCTATGTGTTACCGGAAGCATGGACGGTGAATATCCTCTCTAAACTGGCCATATTCAACTATCCATCCGGCCCAGGCATCCTGCGCTATGTGGAAGACGACCCCAGCCAGCCTATGCGTGCGATTGGCACCTCAATCGACCCCAACGCGCTGGGTGGACTGCTCGTCATCGTGACTGCCATAGCGGTGGTGCAGCTCTTCGCTGTCAGGCCTGTATTGCCTCGCCTGTGGCTGATGCCGTGCGCCGGGCTGAGCGCGCTTTGTCTCCTGTTGACCTTCTCTCGTGGTTCCATGGTGGGGCTGGTGCTGGCGCTCACCATGGTGGGCATCCTGCGCTACCGCAAGCTCTTGGTTTTATTGGCTGTGCTAGCCATCTTATTTCTTATCCTGCCACTCACTCAGGCGTACGTCATCCGCCTATGGGAGGGATTGCGAGGAGAAGATCTGGCTACCCAGATGCGCTTTGGTGAGTACAAGGACGCACTCATCTTGATCAGCCGCTACCCACTAATGGGGGTGGGCTTTACCGGTACGCCCGATATAGACCTTTATCTGGGGGTATCCAGCCTGTACCTGCTCATTGCCGAGCAGTTAGGTTTGGTGGGCTTGTTCCTCTTTCTGATCGTCGTGTTTGTTTATTTTGTTGTGACATTGCGGGCGCTACGGCGTGCGCCGCGCGGCGGGGAAAGCGAAGGATACATGCTGGCCTGTATCGCAGCGCTGGCCGGAGCGTTGGTCAGCGGAATTTTTGATCATTTCTTTTTCAACATCAATTTTATCCATCTGGTCGCCCTGTTCTGGATTACGATGGGGCTGGGAGTAGCAACCGCGCAGCTGATCTACAGGACAGCTGCAGACTAACGCTATCCTACCAATGCTCTGCACGGTGTGCTGTTTTGGAGTAGAATCGCCACTCCAAGATGGGTTCATCATAGCACCTCTGATGTCACCTTCTGAGCTTTAGCGGAAGAACATGGGGGGACGCAAAATGCTGGCACCAATCAGAATGCCTATGATGATCCCGACCAGAAATATGATACATTGCCATTCGGCACTTGACCCAAATGTTGCATTGGGGGTCATGACAGGCCTCCTGTTTCTTCTTGCCCACCCTGATTTTCATCCGACAATAATCCATCCAACTAACGTGACTGAGCAGAGCGAATTCGGGCATCTTATCCTCCTGTGATAGTTTCCTTAATTATGATAACAGAGTTCTCGGGCCGGAGTAACACACCCGAGTTGTATTTCGGCAGCGTAAAAGGATAGAGAGATGTTTCAACCCAAAGATGTATTTGTACCAAGGGAAAACTACTACCGAGGTGGAGCTTACTCAGGAAGCTCCATATGCTTGTGGGAACGCCAATAGAGGGCTGCCTCGACACGACTGCGCAGATGCAGCTTATCAAATATGTTGGTGATGTGTTTCTTCACGGTGCCCAGGGAGATTTGCAGTTCATTGGCGATTTCCTGATTGGTCTTGCCATCCGCAATGAGCTGCAGCACTTCGCGTTCGCGTGGGGTGAGGGGGTCTACCTTATCTTCAGTCTCCTCCTGTCTCTGCAAATACTTGAGCAGCTCCTGAGCAATCTCCGGATGGAGTGAAACCTGACCGGCATGGGCTTGCCGGACACTTTCCAGTACCTCGCCGCTAGAGCGGCTCTTCAACACATATCCTATTGCACCCGACTCCATTGCTTGTGCCACATGCTCGGGTCGGTGATAGGCACTGAGCACCACGATCTTCGTGGATGGACTCAGCTGGCGCATAGCCCGAATCGCTTCCAACCCTGCCTCGATTCTTGGCTCCTCAACGGACCTTTGTCCTGAGAGCACTTTCAGATCCAGCAACACGACATCGGGAGGGGATTCGGTTACAATCTGTAACGCCTCCCTGACAGATTTTACCGCTCCGACCACGCGGAACTCACCCCTTTGTGCTTCCAGGCGCGCCACCATCCCGTCCAAGAAGGTCTGATGGTCGTCCACCAAGAGCACCGAAATGCGTTCGTCCTCTTCCCATGTGCTTTGCCACTCGGTCCTCTCCACTACCTACATCTCCTCTCAAAGAAATTTGTTTGTTATCACTCAGCAGATGGGCACGGTCGAACTAAGAGGAAAGTGGGATCTCAACCGCCAAAGTGGTCCCCTGGCCAGGGTGACTGTCAACACGGAAACAACCACCTCGCTGTTCCACCTGTTCACGGATCATATTCAACCCACTGTACCTGGAATGCGCTTCATGTGGATCGAAACCACACCCATTGTCCTTGATGCGCATCGTGATATGGTCAGTGGCTCCCACTACGTGCACCTCCACATCGCGGGTGTTCGCATGCTCGACAATGTTCGCGACCGCCTCCCGATAGACGCGCAACAATGTCTCGGTGATAGATACCGAGACTGACTGACCGGTCAATAGCTGGACCTCGAGAGAAATGCGCAAGCCAAAGCGTCCTTGCGCTTCCTCAGTAATCTGGCGCATCCCTTCACGCAGGTCACCTCCGGAGTGGGGGCCGGCACGGTAGGAAAAGACCACCAAGTCTATCTCTCGTTGCGCCTGCAGGACTTCCCGTTCCAACCGTCGCAACAATTCGATGACCTTGCCGTGATTACCTTGGGCCAGATGGTCACGCGCTGCTTCGGAGAAGTTGCGGATGGCGGGCAAAGTGGAGCTCAACGTGTCGTGTAGGCGCAGAGCAAGATCGCGCCGTTCCCGGTCGCGGATCTCTTCTTCGGCCAGCTCGATCAAGCCGGCATTGTGCAATGCCACCGCACCGAAGCGCGCCGCAAGTTCCAAAGCCAGCTTGTCCTCCTCGGTGAATATCTTAAGCTGGCGGTAATTGGCGCACAGAACGCCCACAATGTTCCCATCCCCTTCTGTACACATGGGTAAGCCGGCGAATGAGACAATCCCCTGACGTTCGCTGAACGTGTGGTAACTTCCAGCGTGTGCACCTGCAGCGGGCCGGATACTGCTGACCAATAGCGGATCCGACGCTACATCAGATTGATAGTAAGATTGTTTTGTGGACATAATGTGTGCAATGATACCATGATCCGGTGAAGGTGGGTTAAGCGCATCCCGATTGCCTTTGATCTCCCCATAGATCCCCTGAAAATAGAGCTTGTGCGTGCGGCGAGTGTAGCGATATAGGATTACCAGGTCGGCGCCGAGCCTATCCAGCAGTGCATTGCCCACTGCGTCGATCGCCTCTTTCTGGTGTCGGCGCACCAGCGCCAATGCGGTGCCCCATTCCTGCAATGTGCGCAAGCTCTCTTCCCGGTGCTGAGCACGTTCGAGCAGCTGAGCATGGTAAATGGGGGCAAACATACGTTGTGCCAATATGCTCAGCATATGACATTGCTCGGGCTCGATGGTGCGTCGACTGGCATCGCGATAGCCCGCCTCAATCGTGCCGACAACCAGCCGTTCCCCGGCAGGTCCCTGCCCGACAATCGGCGTGAACACGCGGATCATGCGACTATGCTCGTATCGCTCCCAGATCTCCGGGTGAAAGCGCGGATCCCAGCCGCGCAACACCTCCTGTTTCCCGGAACGCACGATGTCAGCCTGGATGTCGTGACTGTCCAGCGAGTGCACCACCATCTCAATCCATCCCAGGGGGATATTACGTCCCCTGGCCCCGCGGATGACGCGACGGTCCAAGTCCACCAGAGAGACCAAGGCGAACTCGAAACCCAGTTTGTCCACGACCGCGTCCAGGGCGAAGTCCAAAACGACATCCAGAGCGGGATTGATGGTCATCTGGTTGCTGATGCTCAATTGCCTCTCCAGATCACATTGGGCGCGATGTTGACGCAAAACAGGCACGAGTCGGTCGGCAATGGCCTGGATACCTTCGAAGTAGCTATGCAGCTGATAGGCGGGTGGAGCAGCGCGCTGGGCGAAATCGAAATAGAGAATGCCGAGTACCTTCGCTTCCTGCACACCGGGGTCCAGGACCGGCACGGCCAAGCGCTGAAAGGTATCACGGGGCAGAGGACATGGGACCACAGGCTCCTGCCTGAAGCGTTCTGCAAATCCCCAGTGCCTGGCAAACGGATAGTGATTGGACTGCAAAACCTGAGGACGACGCGAACGCACCACCTCGCCCATGGGGTGTTCGATCGAATATGTTTCCTTCCGCAGAGTTTTATCTTCTGGATCCAGCGCATACTGAGCATTCTGAAACTCACCTAGGGTGATCAAACGTTGGGCACTGCTATCATAGGCGATGATCCCGCAGCGCAACGCCCGCAATATGCTCATAAACTCTTGAAATGCTGCCTGGCAATCTACATCCAGATGCTGCCCCCTCACATCGCAGCTGCCCATTAAACGCTCGGCTGCCTGCGCCATTTGCACCAGGGACTCACGGGTGTCGAACAAGCGCATCAAGTAATGCAAGATAAAAGCGACAAGCACAAGACCCAAGGAACGCGCTATCAGCCAGGGAGGCACACCTGTGAGCTGCAGAGCACCCGCCTCTACGCCCACTGCATTCCACTGTCCCTCCAGAACCAACAAGAAAGCACAGCATTCCAGCACACTGGCCACATAAGTCCAGGTGGGATTGTGGCGGCTGATGATCAACAGGCTCGGGATGTAGAGCAGCCATAACTCATTACGGATGCCTTGGCGCGCTAAGATTAATGACAACACCAATATGCCCAAGATACTAAGCTGTGCACGCGCGAACTGGACCCAAGGATGGTAAAAACGCTTCTCCCGGCGTGAGAACACCACCTGGCGCAGGATAAAATACATCACATACAGGCCGATCGGCGTCAAGACGAGCGCATGAGGCCAATATGGAGCAAGAGAGAACCACAGGATGAGCACAATAAAGAGAGCAATGAACGAACGGAAGTAGCGAGCCACGAGATAACCAGCCGGGCTCAACACGCGGGTACCGAGTCCAAATTGGAGACCCAATTGGCTCAGCCCCGGGCGAGGCACCTGGGCTAATGTGCCTCTTCGTGAGTTGTTCATCGGCACACCTTTCATAAATTCATCATATCATTCTATGGTAACTTTGTAAATACCTCTTAGTTGTATTTTGACACTCTCCTGAAGGGTATATTTAGTGGTAGGTCAATCGAATTGGTATCGTAAACCATTTTATGGTAAATATTTTTATGAGGTGGTTTAGAGGTCCGTGCGAGATGGACAGAAAGGTGTGGAGGACCAGCGATTTCGATTACGATCTGCCACCTGAGCGCATCGCGCAAACCCCGGTTGAGCCGCGCGATGCCGCCCGGCTCATGGTCGTGCACCGTAAGAGTGGTCACCTCGAGCATCGCATCTTTCGCGACCTGCCGCACTATTTGAGGCCAGGGGATGTGTTGGTGGTCAACGACAGTCGTGTGATTCCGGCACGCATCTTCGCGCATAAGCCGAGCGGTGGACAGGTGGAAATTCTGCTGCTACGCCAGCTGGACGGGATGCGTTGGGAAGCACTTGTGGGTGGCAAGCGTATCCGAAAAGGTGGGCGTCTGCTGATCCAACGAGGTGATGTTCGCCTGGAGGCGCGGGTAGTGGAAGAGCTAAGCGGTCCGCGACGCGTTTTGGAGTTCGACACGCCCATTGGGCCACTGCTCCAAGATATAGGCCACACGCCATTGCCACCTTATATCCGGCGGCCACTCCAAGATCCCGAGCGCTATCAAACGGTGTACGCTCGCGTCGAGGGATCTGCGGCAGCACCTACCGCTGGCCTACACTTCACACCCGAATTGCTCGCCAAGCTCCGTGCCCAGGGAGTGCTCCTAGCACGTGTCACCCTGCACATTGGAATAGACACCTTCAAACCGGTGACTGCCGAATATGTAGCCGAGCACGCTCTTCATTCTGAGTGGGCAAGTATATCCCCAGAGACCGCTCAGCTGATCAACCAGGCACGTCTCGAAGGGGGGCGTGTCATCGCGGTGGGCACCACGGCTGTGCGCACGTTAGAGACCGCTGCGCTGCGTGCCTCCGGGATCACCGCTCCGCTGCAAGACGTCAGTGCCCAGGATGAGGGGCTTTCTGATGCGCGTCCAGGTGCCAGCTGGCATCCGATCACAGCATTCGAGGGATCCACGGACTTGTTCATCTATCCCGGTTTCCGGTTCCGGGCCGTGGATGCCCTGATCACCAATTTCCATCTCTCACGCTCCAGCTTGCTTATGCTGGTGAGTGCTTTCGCCGGGTATGAGCTAACACGCCACGCTTATCAGGTCGCCGTCGCTGAAGGATACCGATTCTATTCCTTTGGAGACGCTATGTTGATTTTATAGAGTGACCGCGCAGCACTCAACGCACTTTCTGGATGATCACTTCGAACGAAGCGTGATAACGCGAGTTGGCAACCGGATTGCCGGTCTCGGGGCATATCTCGTCCAGCTGGTAATCGGGGGTAATGCCACTCGCGACCATGCTCTTGGCGCCATCCACGCGCACGTTATAAGTGCCCTTGAACATAGCAAATTCCACCCATCCCTTGCCACGAGATTTGGTCTCCGTTATTGGGCGTGCGCAGTCATTGTCGCCTGGCCCCCAACAGATCTTGAGCGGTACCCCGTCTACGCCATTGCCGAACTGGTCGATCACACGTACGAAAATGTGATGCTTGCCCTCGTTTTCGCAGGGTGTCAGCTGGCGCACACTGGCGATGATGTAGTCGACATCCGGCGTCGGTGTTGGCGGCGGCGTCGGAGTGTCCGTGGGAGCACGTGTAGCACGGGCCCTGGGTCGTGACGTCGGTGTGGCCGGTGGCGTGGGAGAGGGGGTACGCGTGGGCGTCGGTGTGATGGTCGGCGTCGGCGTCCAGGTCGGCAGGAGCGTGCCGGTGGATGTGGGTGTGATGGTCGGGGTATCCGTTGGCATGGGCGTATGGGTAGGTGTGGGTGTAACGGTCTCAAGGAAGGGGAACACTGCAGCCATGCTCTGCGCTGGTACGTTTTGCAATAGAGTCGTGGACATTCCGCCCTCTTCACCACCATTTCGGGCATACGCATAGCCCATGTTGCCATTGCCACCGTTCAGGTTGGCAGAGAGCTCATGGATCAACATGGAGGGGAGAGTCACCATACACAACCATACAAACAGCAACAACAGGATCAGCAGCCCAACCTTCACACGGCGACTGCGCGTGGTAAACCAGACCGCCGACGCTCCGATGAACTTACCTAAACGAGAGGTTTTGATCCTATCGCGGTGGCTGCGCTTCTCTGCCTCAGCGCGCCGAAGGGAACTCGCCGCAACAACGGATGGTTCGACAGCTCCAGTTCTCTGTGGTGCGGACACCGCCATTTGGCGTGATGGTACGGTTCCACCAGCTGTCGCAATTGCGGGTTGATTCTTCACTCCCGGAGGTGCCGCCAGCTCGACCGAACGGGTAACCGGTGCGATGGGCTTTCCTGTTGGCGTTCGATCTGTCTCGGAGGCTGTTGATGCCGCTGCCTCCACGTCAGGAGGCGAGATACGGGGCGAAGGTACTACAGGCGATTCGCTCTCCCCGGATTCCCGAGGGCTCGGTCCTATCTCCCTGGCATTCTCGCGCAGCAGAGGTGAAACCGCTCGCAACTTGTCAGAAGCAGCTGGCGGCCCTTGCACTGGCTGTCCGGGGCGCTCTTGTGAGCGCCTACCTGGCGGGGGCGGTGGTGGCTGAGAGGGACGCACGACGGATTTTGCCACGGGTGGCTGCGCTGTCGCCTTGCGCGGCGGGCTGACTGACCCAGAACGCGGAGGAGGCTGCATTGTCGTTCTACGCGGTGAGCTGGCCGGCGCACGACGTGATGGAGACGACGCGGGAGGCGCCGGCGGACGCGATGATGATGCAGGCGGCACTGCCCTCTCAGGGAAGGCGCCAGAGCTCTTCAGAGTGTCGTCTGGCTTGCGCACAACGTCAATCTGTCGCTCACCGAGCACCCGGCTGAGCGCCACAGCTAGGTTAGGATACTTGAAAAGAAGGGTGTCAAAGTCCGGCTTGCGCAGTACCCACAGTGTGCCATCAGCGATCATGCGCGCCGTCGCTCCATAGGGCTGCCCGGTCAGAAGCGCTGTCTCACCAAAGAAGTCCCCCTCGCCGAGGACTTGCAACACCTTCCTTCCACGCGGAGTACTGACTGTCAGCTCGACCTGACCGGAGGCGATAAAATACATCACATCGCCAACGTGACCCTCTGTGCAGACAACCTCGCCACGCCGGAAGGTCTCCGGCTGCAGTCTTTCACTCAATGCTGCCAGCTCGACGCGCGAGAGGTCACCAGCGAATGCCAACGTGTGCAGGTGAGCGGGCAATGCAGTCTCGGCAGCTTGTGAGAGGCGTTCGCGCAGGGCATGGCTCAGCGCCGTCATCAGCGCGGGCAATTTGACCAGCAGGGCATCAAAGTCGGAACGGTACAATGCCCACAAGCTTGTATGTCTTGCCGCCCGCGCCGCTACGGTGCGAGACCTGCCGGTCAGAAGCGCCATTTCTCCGAAGTAGTCACCCGGAATCAGGCGTGCCAAGACGTGCTGCGCACCATCAGTATCTACTGAGACGATTTCTATCTGACCCGTTTCGATGAAATACATGGCATCGCCAGGATCGCCCGGTACAAAAAGTGTATCCCCAGCCGGCACATAGCGCAGCACCAGGCACGTAGCCACCGTATCCAGATGGACACGTTCCATATCGGCGAAGAGGGGCATGCGCTTTAACATCTCGACAGCACGCACCCGATCGGCCGCACTGAGCGTCGCACGCAGGTTACGTCCTAACAGAGAACGCAATCGAGGGTAGTTATCGGCCAGTCGCGCGAACTCCATCGGGCCAAGCCGCCATACAACCGTCGGTGTGATCGCTTGGGCCGTTTCAGGATGAGATTTGCCGGCCAGGACAGAGAGCACGCCCAATGCCTCGCCCTGACGAACCTCTGTGCTGTTGCCATCATCATCGACAAGCCGCAACGTACCACTCTCAATAATGTAGATGCCGCTCGGTGCGTCACCACTGCGATAGAGCACCTCATTGGGTTGATAGGAATAAGGCACCAATCTCTCCACCACGGCCCGTCGCTGCTCTTCACTCTCTAGCATGCGCAAGAAGGGCAAATGACCCAATCGCTCCAGCAAATGTTGGCGATATTGCACAATTCCAATACCCAGAGCCAGTCCCAGTTTGACACCTATAGTCTCGTTCTGGTCGATTACGGCTTGCACGGCATCCTGTTCGAAAGCCCATGCCTGCACAGGCGTATTGGCAATCGCATAGAGGGAATGGTTGGTACCCTGGAAGAATTCCGTTTCACCCAAAAGACTGCCCGGCCCCAACGTCGCCAACGGCACGCTATCCGGATCGGGCGACAGACGCACCCATCCCTCCTGAACAAGGTAAAAGGCACCGCTGGTATCACCCCTGGCGAACAACCGCTCACCGGCACGGTAGCTCATAAGGCGCCCACACTGCGCCCACGCGCGTTGTTCCGGCTCATTCAGACCGGAGAACAAAGGTACATTCCGCAACAAGTTCACATCCAAGCTCACGTTCCCCATCATCTCTGAAAGACCACCTGCCACGAAGGACGTTTATCCGCCGGAAGGTCTGGGCAGGTTTGTTCTGTAACGTTTCCAACATTATCGGCCACGTCGCCGTTTTTGTCTACCAGATGCACCTCGTACACCTTACCCGGCTGCATCTCAAAATCGGCATAGCCCGGGTCTATAGCTGGCTTGAAACCAGTATAGAAACGGTCCTCACCTTCAGGCCAGCTCACAACGATCTGGACGCCCGGAATTCCCTCTCCATTCGACCCTCGTACGTAAATACGCAATATCCCGTCGGATTGTGCATCGCACAGGGGTGTCGATTGCACCACCCGGAACCGATCGCGTTCAGAGGTAGGAGTTGCAGTAGGAGTGAACGACTCCGCCTGCGTAGGGGCAGGCATCTCGGTCGGTGTCGAGGTGGGTCGCAGCTGCCGGGTGGGAGTAGCAGTGCGTGTTGCGGGCACCGTCTGTGTTGGTGTCAGGGATGCGGTGGGCGTGTGGGTTGGCAAAGGCGTTGCGGTCAGGGTTGGCGTGCGGGTGGGAGTCGGCGTGGCAATGAAAGCGCGCACCACTGCCGAGGTGTGGCCAAGGGCATCTGCCAGCCGCGCCAGGGTACGCACTTCGCGCACGTCGTGATCTTCGGCAATGTACCGCTCGGCCAGTGCCACCAGGGTATCGCCTATATGGGCATCCCGCAATGCAGCCAGCCGACGCTCGGCACGCTCCAGATCACCGTCTGCTGTATAGGCAGCCGCGACCAGCACCATATAGATTTCTTTGTCGTGCGGATTGAGCGAGGAAGGCGATGCCAAAGTCAAGGCAGGCGGATCAAGCACCCACGTGTAAAACAGGCTCATGCTCATGCCGATCACCAGCCCAACCAGAAATCCGCCAATCCACCAGATCCGCTCGCCGCTCTTCACACCAGTCGTTTCGGCATCCTAGAACGGATGCGTCGCCTGGAAGACAAGCCACCAGGAATAATGCCCCCAACATAGTGCATTGGCGCCTACGCCGGGAACCCCGCTGTTCCAGTCGCGTTGGCATTGCGCCTCGCTACTGCAGTAACCCTTTTCAATTAGCAGAGGGATACCTATTTCCCAGTCGTTGGTGCTCAGCGTGGGGGACACTTCACTGGTCACCGGTCTTCCTTCTGGATACTCTGCCACCAACAGACGTGTACTGGACTTGTACAAGTCGACTTCAGCCAGCTTGATGCCCCAGTCGAAGAAGGGTTCGTTCTTCTGGCCAGTCACTACTCGAAAGTTGCCGAACTCCGGCAGGTCAGTCACCACCGCTCCCACCAAGGGTTGTCCATTGACGTCGAGCACGGAGATGGAGACCTCATGGCGACCACGACACCCACCGTTTTCGGAGATAGACAACATGCGCGCTTCCTTTACCACGAAGTCGACCGGTGGTGGCGTCGGAGTTGGCGTATCGGTAGGCGGGCCTGGGGTGGGAGTTGGCCGGGGTGGCCGAGTGGGTTTGGGCGTCTCAGTTGGGGTAACCTTCGGTGTCGACGTGGGCACAGGCGTATAGGTCGCCGTTGCGGTTGGTGTCGAAGTAGGGGTCGATGTTGGGGTGACTGTCGCGGTCGGGGTCGGTGTCGCCACGTACTCTAACATCATCTGACTGCTGACGCCCAACACATCGGCCAGCCGCACCAAGTTCACCGTGTCCGGATCATCGTGACCACGTCCTTCCTGGACGTATTTCTCTGCCAGATACGCCACAAATTGATCCGGATTGGCGACATCCAGTTCCTCCAGGCGTGCCAACGCCTTGTTGGCATCGCCGTCCACGCCATACTCGGCTGCCACCATAAGGACATAGTCCTCTTTCTCGGCTGGGCCGAGATCGCTGATCTCAGTATTCACATATTCGACGGGGAGTAATTGCCATCCAATAAACAGGCCGAAGAGAAGCCCCGCCAGGCAGCCAACCGGAACAATGGCCACCAGGATAAGAAGTTTGCGATGTAGTTTGCGCATCTCCGCTGGTCACAACTATAATCGATTGCGTTTCACGCGATGCAAGCTGAGCTGTTCCCAAGGCCCCGCCATAACATCGCGCGCAGTCGCAGTGACGCGACTATCTTACTGAGTGCTACCGCACCCCAGTATACTCGGTTTGTCTCCGTTGACGGACAATGCCGGAGGTGGGAATCGAACCCACAAGGGCTAAGCCCACACGATTTTGAGTCGTGCGCGTCTGCCAGTTCCGCCACTCCGGCATAAACTATGATGAGTATAGGTGAGTCAGGGACGTTCGTCAAATCTGGCTGGTTGTCGCTTGGACGGGGCACGGGCACCATTCTATGGATGAAATGGAGACGATCGCGCGAGCTCAACGCGGCGATCTGAGCGCTTTCAATCGCTTGGTTCTCGCATATCAGAATCTCGCTTACAACGTGGCCTATCGCATTATGGGTGATGCGGACGCAGCCGCTGATGTATGCCAAGAAGCGTTCTTGTCTGCGTTCAAGCATATTCGTGCGCTGCGCAGCAGCTCCTTCAAGAGCTGGTTGCTGCGCATTGTGACCAACATGTGTTACGACCATTTGCGGTATCAGCGTCGTCGGCCGGCACACTCTCTGGAGGAATTGACCACAAATGAGGGTGCAGGGGAAAATCCTGAACATTTCTCCTGGTTGACTCACGGGGGCGCCGGTCCGGAGGAACTGATTATGAGCCGTGAGCTTGCCGATTTCATTCAAGGCGGTATCGCCAGCTTGCCCGCTGATCAACGCGTGATAATCGTGCTCTCCGATGTACAAGGTTTCACCTATCAGGAAATTGCTGAAATCATCGGTATCCCGCTAGGGACGGTTAAATCGAGACTGAGCCGTGCGCGTGCCAAGCTACGCGACTATCTGCTAGCTGCACCCTCGGAACTTCTGCCTGACGAATATCGTCAGCTTATGCGTGATGAAAAGGAAACAACCTAACCCGGATCATTTGTTGCATCAACAAGTTGCCCAACTGCTTTCGGCCTATTTGGACGGTCAGGTGGATGCTCGAGAGCGCGATTTGGTGGAGCAACACCTGTCTACCTGTCCAACATGCCGAAACGATATGGAATCTTTGCGCCAGACAGTGCGTTTGCTGCGCCAGCTGCCCGCCGTCACACCACCATATCCGTTTACTTTGCGACCAGAGCGGGTCGTTCCGGCGAGACCACTGGTATGGCGTTGGCTTTTCGGCATACCAGGACTGGCAACCGGGTTGGTAACCCTGATGTGCGTTATCGCACTGGCTGGAGCCCTATTATACAATCGTTTCGTCCCGCACAGATCCGTGATACCAATTGCACGGGCACCGGTTACCTACAGCTTGCCTACCACCCCCACTATGGCGTCCATCCCAGGTGTTGTGAGCACAGCCACACCGGTTACTCCGGGTTCTGCACCTGCAGCGGCTCACGAGGAGCTCGGTTTGCCCGACAAAACTCCTATGCTTACGCCAATGCAAGCCTTGCCCACCCCGGGTCAGCCAGTCGTACTTCTCCCAGCTTCTCCCACCCCGTCGCCAGAAGCTCCACGGGGAGAGTATGCGGTGCCTTCGCCGCCGATGATGCAACCAGGACAGGAGAGTCTCGCGGGGACTCAGCCATCGCCGGAGTGGACCGAGGTACCTAGCAACATCACTGTTGAGGAGGAAATAAGCGCACAGCGTTATGAGGGTACTGCCGCGCCCAAGCCATCACTCACTACTTTACCTACCATTGAGACCACCATCGAGGCAGTAGCTGTGCCACCAGCAACTGAGACGCCCACAGCGTGGCCCCCAACCGAAGGGGCTGCGGTATTACCTATGCCGCCACCCGCTATCGGGGCGACAGCCACGTCGCCAGCGACCGAGATGTCTGCAGCGCCCACGCCGCCTGCCGAAAAAGTTGCGTTATCACCTGAGCCTTCACCCACTGCCAAAGCAGTGACTATGCCCACCGAGACACCTGCGGTATTACCTCCAAGCGAAGAGGCTGTGGTATCCGCTGAGCCGACATCTGCAGCGGAGGTGATGGCTATGCCACCGGCAACCGAGACGCTGGCCATGCCCACCGAAACGCCTGTGGTGTCACTTCCAAGCGAAGAGGTTGTGGTATCCACTGAACCGTTATCTGCCACCGAAGCGATGACCATGCCGCCAGCAACCGAGACGCCAGTCATGCCCACCGAAGCACCCGCATCACCTCCGGCCGAAGAAGCGCCAATCTTGGCCACCGAAGAGGCCATACCTATCACGCCAACAGCAGTTGAGCAAGGCTTCCAAGAAGCTCCGAGCACCAGCCCGACTGAGTTAGAACCCACACCCACTCGTATCCCGATACCGGTGCGTGATCTGAGGATGACCATCAAGCCCGGTCTGATCCGCATTGAAGGTGCGTTGCCTTTGCCGCCGGGACAACCCATCCAGGCAGAGCTCTGGTGCGAGGGACAGATTGTGAAGTGGGCTATCCCAGAGACACAACGTGGCAAGGTGCAAGAGGAAGGTCGTTTTGAACTGGAGCTCAAGGCACAGCCTGACCGTCCCGATTTCGATCTCTTCCAGATACCCCCAGCCCATTACGAAGTGCACATTGTGCCCTTAGAGTTCGAGGCACCTGTTGAAGCGCGTATTCCTTTCGACACATTCCTGCCGGCGAC
The DNA here is from genome assembly GCA_049969215.1 of Anaerolineae bacterium. Classification (GTDB taxonomy): domain Bacteria; phylum Chloroflexota; class Anaerolineae; order 4572-78; family NAK82; genus NAK82. The sequence continues at coordinate 17,622 of JBMFPH010000018.1, forward strand.
GAAACAACCATAGCGCTTTTCCCCAATTTTGCGCATGGAAGGTGACAGGAGTAAAATCCGCGCGCCGTGGCAGCTGGGTTGTGGACCACTCCCATACAGATGCTGCCAAAGTGCGCGTGGGCAACAAACCGATTAGGCCGATTAGTGGGCATGATCAATGAGTTCCAAACGAGAAATCCGTTTATGAACCCGAGGATGCATTGAAATTCCCTGATTTTCTCAGTCGGACGAGGGAAAATGAGGAGTAAGAGCAAGTCCCCTTCCCAGGCGCGGCGACAGCCAGTCACACGGAAGCAAGGTATCACCACAGCCCAAATCATCCTTGTGATAGGTGCGGTGGTGATAGCTGTTGCATTGCTGATCGTCTTGAACAGTTCGCGATTGCGTAGGGCCGCTGGGGTCGCGCTATCCTATCCGGCAGGCGTGACCCAGGAGGGCATTCCCTACAAGGGCTCGCCTAGCGCTCCTCTCAAGATGGAGTTATATTCCGACTTTTTGTGCGGACATTGCGCCGACTTCGCGAATGTGCTGGAGGCGATCAGCGCGGATTATATTGAGACAGGCAAGCTTCAGGTTATCTTCCGCAATTTCGCTTTCCTGACGCCGGAGTCGGTACAAGCGGCACAGGCGTCGTTATGCGCGCTTGATCAGAGTCCAGCATACTTTTGGCAATACCACGATCTCCTCTATGCCAGCCGCGGAGGCGGCATGGCTGCTTATAGCACTGTCCGATTGAAAGCATATGCCCAAGAGCTGGGACTCAATATAGACACTTTCAACCGTTGTCTCGACTCGCGTGCCAAAGCTGCCCAGGTGCAAGCGGATCTCGACGCAGGCCGACAAGCGGGCGTGGAGGGCACACCTACATGGTTCTTGAATGGCCAAAAGCATGTGGGCGCTATGTCGGAGGGAGATCTGCGCAACTTGCTTGATAGCCTGCTTCCGAAATGAAGGATAGTAAGGATACGTATGGAGGTTTCTGCCAAGTCGAAGGTTATCCCGCCCGCATCACCAGTGGTTGCCTGGCGCTGGTGGCTGATGGTCTTGTTGACTTGGGCCGGCATCGGCGTAGCGGGTTATCTTAGTTATACACATTTATTCGAGCTGCCGGTGATATGCGGGGATTCACAAGGGTGTGATTTGGTTGCACAGAGCATCTATGCCAAGATGTTTGGTATCCCGGTCGCCGTATTTGGGCTGCTCGCTTACATTGCCCTGCTGGCATTGCTCATTGCACGCCGATGCATAGGTGAGAATCTCGAAGCATATGTCACGCTCGCTGTGTTTGGCACCTCGCTCCTGGGGGTGCTATTCTCTGCCTATCTGACTTATCTGGAATTGTTCGTCATCATGGCTGTGTGCACGTGGTGTGTCGCTTCAGCGTTGCTCATGACCGCTTTATTCGTTTTGAGTATTTGGGAGATCAAATCGGTCAACCCATAGGTATCCTACTGGTCGGCGTGAAATACCGCCGGATATCACATTAGTCGGAGGAAAAAGGCTATGACCAAGATTATCTGCCGTGCAAGCGATTGTATCCACTGGGACGATGGTGCTTGCTCTTCCGAGCAGATCACCTACGACCCCGAAGGTGGATGTCTCACCTACGAAGGCATCGAAGACGCGATGCTGGAAGACGATGAAGAGTGGGGAGAAGAGGAAGAGGAAATTCTCGACGAGGAACCTCTGGAGTGGGAGGACGAGGAAGAAGAGGAGCTGTTCGACGAGGACGAGGAGGAAGACTGGGACTGATCTGCCAAGGCGTTTGCGAAGTCTGGGTTTGTCCAGTCCCAGACGGATAGCAGGGGAGCTTTCGATCACAAGCCAGCGCGGTTTCCACCTTGCTGGCTTGTTTTGTAACCAACGCGTGGCATAATCCTTGGAACAAGACGAATGAGTGTGCATACAGCTGATTGGTTATTGACCCATGGCGTCGTAGTCACCATGGATGCCTCAAACCGGGTCATCCCGGATGGGGCGGTGGCCATACGCGGCGATCGCATTGCGGCGGTCGGCACAACCGCAGACTTGGAGCAACACGTTGCGACGGCGCAAACGATGGATTGATCAATGCACATACCCATGCCCCTATGACGTTGCTGCGCGGGCTGGCCGATGACTTGCGGCTGGATGTGTGGCTGTATGGTTTTATATGATGCCCGTAGAGTGCGAGTTTGTGGGTGCAGATTTCTGCCGCGTGGGCACATTGCTAGCGTGTGCCGAGATGATCCGCTCTGGCGTCAGCACCTTCTGCGACATGTACTACTACGAAGAAGGGGTTGCCTATGCTGCCATAGAGGCCGGCATGCGCGCGATACGTGCTGAGACTGTTCTCAAGTTTCCATCGCCGGATGCGACCAGCTATGAGGAGAGCTTAGAGTATGCACGCACCTTTATCGAGCGGTGGTATGGGCATCCGCTCATCATGCCTTGAATCGCGCCTCATGAGGTGTACACCGTTACGTTTTTACCGAGAATATTTCAAGCCGAATGAAGAACGGCAAGTGGTAAAGCACCGCTACCGCTTCCACATTATGTATCGAGATACTGATTTCACCGTGAACTTGGATGAACTCACGACATCAGCGGGCCATTCGCACTTCCTGGAGATCAAGATCCGCACGTGGTCTGCGCACGATGCCGAGCACAAGGCGCGACTGATCGGAGAGTTGTTGGACTTGATGGAGGTTGAGACACAGAATCTGGTCAAGGTCGAATATGTCGATTTGGTGCATTGAAACCAGGGTGGATTAAGAAGTGGGACGGAATGGAACGCGAGCGCCTGTATCGCACTGAAGCTCTCATCCTGCACCGCACTGATTTCGGGGAAGCAGACCGGCTGCTCCATGTCCTCACCCCACGCTTGGGTCGGCTACGCTTGCTGGCCAAGGGGGTGCGCAAGTTAAGCAGCCGCAAAGCTGGTCATGTTGAGTTGTTCACACACGTCAATCTGTTGGTGGCGCGTGGGTCGACGTTTGATATTGTGTCTCAAGCGGAAGTGTTGGAGCCGTTTCGGCAGCTCCATGAAGACCTCGAGCGCGCCAGTATGGCCTACTATGTCGGTGAGCTGGTTATCCGCTTTACCGAGGAACAGGATGAGAACGCCCCCTTGTTCCACCTGACCCTGAATACGTTCGACCGACTGTGCACAGCGCGCGACCCACTCCTCGCACTGCGCTTTTTTGAGCTGCACACCCTGGAACTGACAGGTTATCGACCCCAGCTATATTTCTGTGTCGCCTGTCAAAGGCACCTTGAACCTGTGCTCAATTACTTCAGCCCACCTTTGGGTGGGGTGCTTTGTCCGCGCCACAAGGGGCAAGCGGAGCACATGACGCCACTAACGTTGCCCACGTTCAAAGTGTTGCGCTATATGCAGACGGAATCGTGGGAGCAAGTCGCCACCTTGCGGTTAAACTCAGAGATCCATATGGAGCTGGAATCGCACCTGCGAGACTTCATCGTGCACGTGTTGGAACGTCAGCTGAAGTCGGTGGAGTTCATCCACCGCCTGCGCCGCGAGCTGCACAGGAATACGCTCGGGCATCATCCCTGAACCTGAAAATCGTGGAGAAGTGAAGCGCTAGAAACAGCCAAGTAAGGCAAGGATGGAATATATCCTCACACAAAAGGGCGTGTTCATATGAAAAAACCGCTTAACTTCCAGCAAATTATCATGAGATTACAGCAGTATTGGGCAGACTATGGCTGCCTCATATGGTTTCCCTACAGCGAGAAGGTGGGCGCCGGTACAGCGAACACGGCGACCACACTGCGTGCGCTCGGTCCAGAGCCTTGGAATGTGGCGTACGTCGAACCGTCCTTCCGCCCCGACGACGGGCGTTACGCAGAGAATCCCAACCGGATGCAGATGCATACCCAGTTCCAGGTCATCCTCAAGCCGGATCCCGGCAATCCTCAGGAGCTCTATCTGCAAAGCTTGTATGCATTGGGGATCAAACCCGAGGAGCACGACATCCGCTTCGTGGAGGACAACTGGGAAAGCCCGGCACTGGGTGCCTGGGGATTGGGCTGGGAGGTCTGGCTGGATGGCTTGGAAATCACCCAATACACCTATTTCCAGCAGTTCGGTGGATTTGACAACGATCCGGTCGCCGTGGAATTGACCTACGGCCTAGAACGCATTGCGCTCTATTTGCAGGGGGTTAGCTCAGTCTGGGAAATCGACTGGGATGGTGAACACACCTATGGCGACATCTTGCGCCGCCAAGAGGTCGAATATTGCACGTATAACTTCGAGGTGGCCGATGTCACGCGTATGTTGCAGAGCTACAATATGTTTGAGCAAGAGGCCAAGGAATGCCTGGCGCGCGGACTAGTTGTCCCGGCCCATGATTACGTGTTGCGTTGCTCCCACACGTTCAATATCCTGGATGCACGTGGCGCCATAGGGGTTACCGAACGCGCCCGTTACTTTGCCCGAATGCGTGAGTTATCGAGACAGGTTGCCGCTGCTTTCATCCAGCAACGTGAGCAGGCTGGCCATCCTTTCCTGAAACCGTCTGTGCGCCCCGTCCAAGCTGTTAGCGTGCCTTCGATCCCGCAACCCAACCAGCCGGTTGCCTTCCTGCTTGAGATCGGCACCGAGGAGCTGCCACCCCAAGATCTGAGCGCCGCGCTCGCCCAGCTGCGCGAAGGAATACCCACTTTGTTGAACCGGTTGCGGCTGGAGCACGGAACGGTGCGCGTGATGGGCACGCCACGTCGGTTAGTGGTACTGGTTGATAGCCTCGCGCCACGTCAGCAGGATGAGGAACAATTGGTCAAGGGGCCACCCGCGCATGCCGCCTACGATGCGGAGGGGAAGCCTACACGCGCTGCTGAGGGGTTCGCCCGCAATCAGCAGGCCTCAATCGCCGACCTGCAAGTGCGCGAAGCAGAAGGGGGCCGCTATGTCTTTGTCGCGCGGCGCATCCCAGGCCGCCCCGTCGCGGAAGTGCTGAGCACGGCATTGCCCGAGCTCATTGCCGACCTCAGGTTCGAGAAAAGCATGCGCTGGTTGCCCTCGCCTCGCGCCGGGGGTGAGGGCCCCAGTGTCAGCTTCAGCCGACCTATCCGCTGGCTGGTCTCCTTGCTGGGCGAGGAAGTGCTCCCGTTCCGCTATGCCGGCGTGGTCAGTGGACGTGTCAGTCGTGGGCCACGCCCTGCAGGCAGTCCCCCTATCGAAATTCAGAGCGCAACCGACTACCTCACGACGATAACGGCGCACGGCATCCAAGTAGACGAAACAGAACGGCGTGCCGCTATTCGGGACCAGGTTGCCCGGCTGGCGGCTGAGGTGGGTGGTTATGTACCGGATGATCCTGCCTTGCTAGATGAAGTGGCCAACTTGGTGGAACAGCCTACCGCACTGCGCGGCACGTTCGATACGCGGTACTTGACACTACCTGAGCCGGTATTGATCACCGTGATGAAGAAGCATCAGCGCTACTTCCCAGTGATGAATCAGGCGGGACATCTGATGCCCTACTTTGTCGCTGTGCGCAATGGCGATACTCGACACCTGGACACTGTGCGGCGGGGTTATGAGAATGTCCTGCGTGCCCGCTATGATGATGCTGAGTTCTTCTTCAAAGCGGACAGTGCGCAGCCATTGGAAAGCTTCCTGTCACGCCTGGACACCCTGCTGTTTCAAGAGCAGCTGGGTTCGATGTTGGACAAGACCAAGCGCATCGAGCAGCTGGCACCTATCATCGGGGAGCAGCTGGGTTTGTCCCATGAGGAGATGGAGACACTACGCCGAGCGGCTCACCTCTGCAAGGCGGATTTGGCCACCCAGATGGTAATCGAGCTCACCAGCTTGCAAGGGGTGATGGGACGCGAGTACGCGCTTCGCTCCGGTGAGAGTGAAGCGGTCGCCACGGCGATTTTCGAACATTATCTGCCGCGCTTCGCCGGTGACAGCTTGCCGCGCACGCGGCCTGGCATAGTCTTGGGGATAGCCAATCGCCTGGATAGCTTAGCCGGCCTGTTTCTTGTCGGTCTCGCGCCCAGCGGTTCCGCCGACCCCTACGGCTTGCGCCGCGACGCGCTGGGACTGGTGAGCGTGTTGCTGGAACACGGCGTTGACTTCTCAGTGGCACAGGGACTACAAACCGCTGCCCAATTCCTTCCGGATGTCTATGCAGAATCCACCATCGCTGGTGGTGAGCGCGCCATCTCTGCACAAGTCGGCGACCGACAGGCAGCTCTGGCAGCATGTGCGGAGTTCGTCCGACGACGCTTGGAAATCGTCCTGCGCGAAAAAGGGTTACGTTACGACGTGGTCCAAGCGGCGTTGGCCGAGCAAGGGGATAATCCAGTGCGCTGCTTGGCCGCGGCGCAAGCACTCCAGCGTTGGGTGGAGCGCCCGGACTGGGAGCGCATTTTGGTAGCCTATGCCCGTTGTAAGCGCATCGTGCGCCCCCTCTGGGAGGAAGTGCGGACCTATTGTCTCGACCCCTCGGCGCTCGATCCAGATAGTCTGACGCTCTGGCAGAAGGTGCGCGAGGTGACTGCGCCACTTGCCACTGGTCACCGGGATGTGGATACCGTGCTGAGTGCGCTTGCCCAGCTGACCGATGCCATCAACCTTTTCTTCGAGAAGGTGCTGGTGATGGCCGAGGACGAGACAACCCGCCGCAACCGCCTGGCACTGGTCTATTCC
>JBMFPH010000019.1:0-24058 GCA_049969215.1 Anaerolineae bacterium
TTACACTGGAAGCAGCTGGGTGACTATTGGCAAGAGCACAGTTGATCGGGCAACCTTTTCCCGCCACAAATTCAGCATTGCCTTCAGTGGATCAGACACTAACCGTACTGTGCGTTGGATGGAAAACGGTGACTTTGGCAATGTATTGGCCACGCGTTCCAATCTGAATAATCCTGATCGGGGATTTTTTATGTACGCTGCCGATGCTATCAGCAGCTTCGACGCACGCTTCGACAACATTCGGGTGCGTCGCTATGTCTATCCAGAGCCGACGGCTAACCTGGGCGCCGAACGGGTTTCCGGTATGCGCATCACCTTTGGCGGCGTGCCGTGCACGGACATCGAGGTAATAGAACCTTCTACGGCGCGATGTACCACACCAGCTCACCCCGAGGGTGTGGTTGATGTTACCGTCATAAATCCTGGTGGGCAGAGTGCGACGTTGGCGAATGCCTATACCTACATTAAGGGCTGGTCAATCTTTCTGCCCGTCATCTCGCGCCGCTGACGTTAAGTCGTAGGCTTTGCGCAGGGTGAACGTTGTCTGAGCATCTTGCAAAATCTAGGTCATTGTGATATAGTACACTAAAGTGAAACCTCTTTTTCTCCTCCTTTTGTAAGAGGGCCAGGGGGTGGCGGGTCCCCTGGCCCTCGTGGTTTTTCTACGGGCTAGGTGAGAATTTCGCGCGTTTTCGCTATATATTTGGTATCGAGCAAGGTTTTGCATACAATGTTGACCGTATCTGCTCCATGGAGGAATCCTGCAGTGATATCTCGACGGATCACCTGGAAGATCATCTTGCTCGCTTCACTTGCTTTGGCTATCGGTATCGCCGGCCATGCCAGCGGCAATCATACGACTCATGCCTACGCATCGCTGCTGCAACAAGGGTCTACTTTGTTTTACGGCTTGACCCTCTCCCCTTCCGGGATCGATCCCCATGTGAATGCTTCCTCTGAGCTGGGCATCCCGCTGCGCAGCGTATACGACACCCTGGTATACCGGGTAAGCAGCTCGGCAGAGGATGCCGCTCAACAGTTCGTGCCTGGCCTGGCGGAATCGTGGGAGGTCAGCCGAGATGGCCTGACCTACACCTTTCATCTGCGCCGCGATGTCAAGTTTCACGATGGCACCCCCTTTGATGCTGCTGCTGTGAAGACGAATCTGGAGCGCATCGCCGATCCGGCTACCAAGTCGCAAAAGGCGGTGTTTCTGCTGGGCCCATTCCGTTCCGTCGAGGTGATCGACGCGTATACCGTAGCTATTCATCTCTCTGCGCCGTATGCGCCGTTGTTGGACGGCTTGTCCCAGGTCTATCTGGGGATGGCCTCACCGCAGGCGCTCGCGCGTTGGGGTGTTGACTATCAGTTCCATCAGGTGGGTACCGGCCCCTTCCGCTTCGAGGAATATGTGCCCAACGATCATCTGACCATCGTGCGCAATGATGCGTATGCCTGGGGGCCTCGCATTCACGTTCATCAAGGATCTGCTTATTTGGAGAGGGTTGTTTTCCGGTTTTTCACCGATCCGGCAGGACGTGCCATCGCCTTGGAGGCGGGTGATGTCCATGTGATGGGCGAGATTCCACCAATGGATGCGAAGCGCCTGCAACGAGACGAACGATTCACCATCATTCCGGTGCCCATTCCCGGTCAATCGTTGGGTCTGATCCTCAACACCCAACGTCCGCCCTTGGATGACGTTCGCGTGCGGCGTGCGTTGTTGTTTGCGACCAATCGTGAGGAAATCGTGCAGGCCATCTTTGGGGGTTTTTCGCCGGCCGCAACTGGCCCGCTCACCTCGGCCACATTCGGATATGCCGAAATGCCCACAACCCTTGTCCGCTTTGATCCAACCGAGGCAGCGCAGCTCCTGGAAGAATCTGGATATATCGACACCAATGGCGATGGTGTGCGCGAGCGCGACGGTCAGCCGTTGCTTCTGGATGCCGTGCTGATGACGTGGGGTTCTTTGCCTGAGGTCGCCCAGCTGCTCCAATCGCAGTGGAAGGCGGTGGGCGTCCAGCTGCAATTGCGCACCTTGACCTATCCGGCCGCGTTGGAGGCCGCACGGGCGGGGGATTATCATCTTATCCCCCAGAACTATGCCGGCAGCGATCCCGATCTGCTCTATGCTTATTATCATTCTACCAGCACCTTTAACTGGAGCCGTGTTTCAGATGCCACCTTGGACGACCTGTTGGAGCGCGCGCGCCAGACCGATGACCCTGCTACCCGCGCGGAGCTGTATGCTCAGGCGCAGGAACGCATTATGGAGCTCGTGTTGCTCATCCCCATCCGGGATCCGGTGAACCTGAATGGGGTGAGCGCGCGGGTACAGGGATTGCGCTTCGATGCCCAGGGCTGGTTCCCCATCCTGCACGACGTCCAATTGCAGTAAGTTGTTCAAGGTTTTTCTGGGCGTATGCTCATCCTGATCGCACGCCGTTTGGTGGTCGCCAGCCTTGCGCTGTGGGGCATCGCGACAATTGTGTTTGTTTTGTTGCGCGTGCTGCCGGGCGATCCGACACGCACTGTTCTGGCCGCTTCGGGCGCTTCCGAAACTGCGATTGCCCAGGCGCGCCAGCAAATGGGCTTGGACGAAGCGCTGCCGATCCAATATGCCCGTTACCTGTGGAACCTGGCGCGTGGCGATCTGGGGCGCTCTCTGTTCAGCAATCGGCCTGTGCTGCTGACCATCGCGGAGCAGCTGCCGGCCACGTTTGAATTGGCGGCAGCTGCGCTCACGATCGCAATCGTGCTTGGTCTGGGCCTGGGCATCTTAGCTGCCTGGTATGCAGGCAGCTGGCTCGATCGGATCACCGTTGGGTTTGCGGTGTTGGGAGTTTCCACTCCGCTGTTCTGGTCTGGTTTGCTGCTCATTTGGCTGTTCAGCTTGGTGCTGCATTGGCTGCCGGCAAGTGGAGCCGATTCCTGGCGCCACCTGGTCATGCCGGCACTATTGTTGGGATTCGTCGGGGCCGCACCGCTCGTCCGGCTGGTGCGGAGCAACCTGCTCACGACCCTGCAGGCCGATTATATCACCGTCGCGCGCGGCAAGGGGTTGCCTGAAACGCTCGTCCTGTTGCGCCATGCACTGCGCAATGCTCTCTTGCCCGGACTAAACCTAATTGGTTTGCAGGCTGGCTTTCTGTTGGGAGGTGCTGTGATCACTGAGACTGTGTTCGCACGGCCTGGTTTGGGACGAGTTGTCGTAGACGCGATCTTGTGGAAAGACCTCCCTGTTGTGCAAGGCACTGTATTATTGATTGCGAGCACGTATGTTGTTATCAACCTGGGCGTTGACCTGATCGCGATGGTGCTCGACCCGCGCCAGCGTGAGAGCTAGCGGATGGAGCCTCTTCGGTGCTGGCCTCGCGTCTGGTGTTACTTGCGTACCGACCCACGTTTCTGGGCAGGCGGTTGTATTGTGTGCCTGATCGTCTCTATGGCGGCGACTGCGCCGCTTATAGCACCGTATGATCCATTGACCACTGCACCGGCGAGACAATTGCTGCCACCCTCTGTTGATCATCCTGCCGGCACCGATCTGTTAGGGCGTGATGTGTGGAGTCGACTGGTTTGGGGAGGAAGGCTTTCCCTGACAGCTGGAGCCATCGCCACTGCGTTGGCTGTGCTTCTCGGAAGTTTGCTGGGGTTGCTCGCCGGTTATGTGGGCGGAAAGGTCGACTCTCTGCTCATGCGCATCGTAGATATGGCGCTGGCCTTCCCCACCTTGTTGCTCGCTCTCACCATTGTGAGCGCCTTGGGCACCGGGTTGACGAGTGCTGCCCTGGCCGTGGGATGCGCCGGCATTCCCCGTTTCGCCCGGGTGGTGCGTGCTGCTACTCTGGGGGTGCGGTATGCACCTTTCATTGAAGCGGCCCGCACGGTTGGTTGTCCTCCGTATCGCATCTTGCTACGGCACATAGCCCCCTTTGTGGCAGACACGGTGGTCGTGTTGGCCTCGTTGGAACTGGGGTATGCCCTGCTCAATATCGGAGCTCTGAGCTTTCTCGGTTTGGGTGCCCAATCGCCCGCGCCCGAGTGGGGGCTGATGCTGACCGAAGGCCGTGCCTACCTGAGCGTGGCACCGTGGATTACGGCAGCACCCGGCTGTGCGATCACTCTGACCGTGCTGGCGGTGAATCTGCTGGGAGACGCGCTGCGCGATGCGTTGGGGTTACCGGTGCGTGATTGAAAATACCCGCTATATCCTTGATAGACCATTGCTCTCTTCATCACGAAGTTGACCAGCAATATCACTGTAATGTATCATACTGTTTGAGGTCCGTTCTTTCCGACATCTAGGGCATCGTCTTGGAGCACAAGTTGTATGCCGCGTGCGCAAATATGTCGAACAAGAAGGAGGCGTTGAGTGGCTCGCGGGACGTGAATTTTGGGAGTTCATTTCGGGTGACCGAGATTGCATCGATGAGATATACAAAATTGTAGGAGAAGTTGGTGAAGAATTCAGGGATGCAAAGGGTCACACACTCTCCGAGATATTAGAGGACAAGATACAAGATCTTTTGGAGCAGTTCAGAAGCTTGTACGGAAGCAGTGGTGATGAAATGTGGCACAACCTGCTTCAGCACAACTCGTGAGTGGAATGAGATTGATAGAAAAGACCTTTCCGGTAGATAGGCTTAATCCGATCGCCTTGGCCGAAGGTAACGCCAAGAAACCTGTATATCGGATGCACAAATGGTGGGCACGCCGCTTGGGCAGCGTGTTCCGTATGATCACTCTGGCAGCCTTTAGTCGTGAAGATGATACGGAGACAGCGATCTGGCAGAAATTCTTGAGAGGTGCGGACCTAAGGGGGGCTATCGTGTTGGATCCCTTTATGGGAGGTGGTACTACCGTAGTCGAGACACTTCGGCTGGGCTGCAGAGTGATCGGTGTGGACATCAATCCGGTTGCGTGGTTCGTGACCAAGAAGGAAATCGAGCCGGTTGACATCAAAGCTCTTGATGCTGCATTTAGCTGGCTCGAACGCACAGCGGGTGGGACGATCCTCCAGTATTATCGTACAACTTGTCCAGCCGGTCATCCGGCTACCGCGATGTACTATTTTTGGGTGAAGGTCGTGCCCTGTACAAGGTGTGGTGCTCTAGTGAGGCTTTTTCCTAATTATGAACTTTCTCGCGGAAATCATCTCAACGTGTGTGTGTCCTAGGTGTTTGCAGGTAAACGAGATGGCCGCCAGCTCATCAACCGTGACCTGTCGTGAATGTGGTTATGTGTTTAATCCTCGCAAAGGGGTAGCAAGCAGAGGTGTTTATCATTGCTCCGTCTGTGGTGCAACCCATCGGGTCTTAGATGCGGTTGCAGTCAAGGGTACCCACCTTGACGTGGAATTGCATGCTTTGGAGGGATACTGCTCTACGTGTGGCCGCTTTTTTAAACGCGTCAACCAGAATGACCTTTTGCTGTGGCAACAGGTGAAGGAAGAGTATGAAAAACGTCGGGAAGCATTGTTGATCCCTCGACAAGCGATCCCTGTCGAAGGACGCAGCGATCCACGCCCCATCAATCACGGCTATACCCACTTCTGGCAACTGTTTAACGAGCGTCAGTTGTTGTGCCTTTCAATCCTGCTCGAACACATTATGGCCATTCCAGATCAGAATGTGCGCGAGTTGATGTTGATCGCATTCTCAGACTGCCTGGATGCCAACAATATGTTTTGCAAGTATGAAATAGAGTGGCATAAGATATCGCTGATGTTCGGGTTGCACGCCTATCACCCAATCGAGCGTCCTGCTGAGAACAACGTATGGGGAACAGCCTTCGGCCGAGGGACATTTGTTAAATGCTTCCAAAAGGTGCGACGTGCCAAGCTTTATTGTCAGCGTCCTTATGAACGGGTTGTCGACAGCAACGGAAAACGTCGTACCTATTACACCGGTAAAGAACGCATCGAAGGCCAGTGGGTGGATAATTTCCAAGATCTTATGCGTCGTGATCATTCTGTTTTGCTGCGCTGTCAGACCTCCGAGAATCTATCATTCATACCAGACAAGTCCGTTGATTGCGTTATCACCGACCCACCCTATTTTGACAACGTACAATATTCTGAGCTGGCGGACTTTTTCTATGTCTGGCTGCGCTTGGCTTTACGCGACTCCTACCCATGGTTCGAACCAGAGTTGTCCAGACGTTCGAGCGAGATCGTGAAAAATGAGGAGCTGGGAAAGACCACGAGTTCCTTTGTGGAGGGGTTGCGTCGCGTGTTCTGTGAATGTCACCGTGTCCTGAAAGATGACGGACTGCTTATCTTCACCTTCCATCACAACAAAGTGTGGGCTTGGGAAGGCATAGCGCAGCTACTCCTCGATTCCGGATTCTATGTTTCGGCTACACCAATTGTCCGTTCGGAAGGCAAAAGTGGTTTCCATAGTAGCGAGGGCAACATTCGATATGACTGTGTGTTAGTGTGTCGCAAAGCTCCTCGGTGTGCTCCGCCGGATGATTTTTCCTCTCCACGAGAAAAGACCTTGCGCGACTCAGTGCTCTGGGCGCGACGTACTCTCAATTCGGGGATGCCGGTCAATGAGGTTGATCTGTTCACCATCGTGATGGGAAAGGCAGTGGAGCACTACACGAAGGCTTTGGCCAGTGAGAAAGTGTCTCGCGAACGTATCGGGAGTGAGCCCAAGAAGTATCTCTCAGCTGCCTTACAGGAGATGGCTGCATTCGTGCAGCACATCCAATCAGAAGTGGAGCAAGTGGCAGCGGACCGGGAGACTACCCCGGTGGAATCGCTTCAGCAGCTGGTGTTGTTTACCCTTGAATCAGGGGCGCAGTACGAGGACACATTGTCTGAGGGAGATGCCGTGCTGACTGCCGGAATGGTGGACAACCCGATCCGCGATCCCTCAGTCGGTGAATGATCTGTGCACGAGCTCGCCATTACAGAAAACATCCTGGCTCTCGCCTTGGAGGCGGCGCAGAAGGCGAATGCCCGTCGCATCACGGCCATCCATCTGGTGATCGGCGATTTGTCCAGCTTTGTGGACGAGTCGGTGCAGTTCTACTTTGATCTGCTCAGCCAGGGCACGATCGCCGAAGGCGCTGTGCTCCACTTTCGGCGTGAGCACGCGATAGCCACGTGTCGCGCCTGTGGGCACCGGTTTCAGGTCAACCCGCCGCTCGTCCCGATCTGTCCCAACTGCGGCGATTATCACCTGGAAGTGAAAGGCGGGCAAGGGCTGACTATAGATAGCATTGAAGTGAGTGATGGTGATGAAGCTGAAAGTAGAGAAACAAATCCTCAGTGCGAATGACGCAGTCGCGGCGCAAAATCGAGTGCGCCTGGATGCGGCCCAGGTGTTGGCCGTCAACGTTATGGCTTCGCCTGGGGCAGGGAAGACCAGCCTCATCTTGGCCACTGCCGATCGACTACCCCATGAAATACAAATGGCAGTGATTGAAGGGGACTTGGCGTCGCGCATCGATGCCGACCTCATAGCAACACGGGGCATCCCAGTGACGCAGATCAACACGGGCGGAACCTGCCATCTGGATGCCCCGATGATCCGAGCGGCGCTGGATCAGTTGCCCTTGGAAAATGTCCATTTATTGTTCATTGAGAATGTCGGCAACCTGGTGTGCCCGGCTGAGTTCGAACTGGGCGCTCACTTGGCCGTCGTGGTGGCCAGCACGCCGGAAGGGCATGACAAGCCCTACAAGTATCCCGGCATGTTCACCCGTGCTGATGCCGTAATATTGAACAAAGCAGATTTGCTGGATGTGCTTGATTTCGACATGGCCTACTTCGAACGCGGCCTGCGCATGGTTAACCCGGCCGCACCCATTTTCGTGCTCTCGTGTCGTACCGGTCAGGGAGTCGACGATTGGCTGGCTTGGTTGCTGCGTCGCCTGAACTACAATGTGGACTCGACCGCTGCATCCGCTTGATGGAACCAAATCTTGTGATGCAACATACCGCATCTCACTTGCCTCAGCATCGCCTGCGAGTTGAAGTGCACGGCGCAGTGCAAGGCGTGGGGTTTCGCCCCTTTGTCTATCGTCTGGCAACCGAGCTGGGCCTCACGGGTTGGGTGATCAACGACACGCGCGGCGTCTTCATCGAGGTGGAAGGTTCAGAACCCAGTTTGCGCCTTTTTCAGGAACGCCTGGTGCGGGAGGCGCCACCGCGTGCCCTCATCCAAGATGTGAATTTTCGCCGGCTCCATCCAATCGGATATGAGCGATTTGAGATCCGACACAGCGATGCTGGTGGAACCAAAACGGTGTTGGTGCTCCCTGACATTGCCACCTGCAGCGATTGTCTGAAGGAAGTGTTTGATCCCGGTGATCGCCGCTACCGCTATCCCTTTACTAACTGCACCAATTGCGGACCGCGCTTTACCATCATCGAGGCGTTGCCCTACGATCGCCCCAACACGACGATGCGACACTTCACAATGTGCCCGGACTGTCAGGCGGAGTACGATCAGCCCGTCAATCGTCGCTTTCACGCTCAACCCAATGCCTGCCCGGTCTGTGGGCCTCATCTCGCTCTTTGGTCTGCCCACGGAGAGACCCTGATCGAAGAGGACGACGCACAAGTGTTGCAAGAGGCTGCTACGGGATTGCGCCAGGGATTGGTTGTAGCGGTGAAGGGACTGGGCGGCTTCCATCTGATGGTGGATGCGCGCAACGCCGCTGCGGTGGCGCGGCTGCGTCAGCGCAAACGGCGCCCCCATCGTCCGCTGGCCCTTATGGCGCGCGATCTGGATCAGGCACGCGCCTTGTGCCATGTCTCAGACGAGGCAGCCCAGCTGCTCATGCTGCCCGAAGCGCCCATCTTGCTGTTGCCGCGTTTGTCGGACGCACCGGTGGCAGATAATGTGGCACCGGATAATCCCAATCTGGGCATTATGTTACCCTATACACCGCTGCATCACCTGTTGCTGCGCATGGTGGATTTTCCAGTGGTGGCTACCAGCGGCAATCTCACCGATGAGCCCATTTGCATCGACGAGCGTGAGGCATTGCGCCGTCTGGGCGAGGTGGCCGATCTGTTTCTCGTGCATAACCGACCCATCACCCGTCACGCCGATGATAGCGTTATGTGGATCGTGGATGGACAGGCGCAATTGCTGCGTCGGGCGCGTGGTTACGCACCCTTGCCGGTGACGGTGGCACAGCCACTGCCCACGATACTGGGAGTAGGTGCGCATCTCAAGAACACCGTGGCGCTCAGTGTCGGTTCGCAAGTGTTCATCAGCCAGCACATCGGCGATCTGGAAACCCTGGAAGCCACCCTCGCTTTCGAACGCGTGATCGCGGATTTTCTGCGCCTGTATGAGGCAAGACCAGTGGCAATTGCCCATGACTTACATCCAGATTATGTCTCGACCCGCTGGGCACAGGAGGCGCTCCGAACCGGGCATATCGCCCACGTGCCGATCGCGGCAGAGGCGCTCAAGTTGATTGCGGTGCAACATCACCATGCCCATCTAGCAGCATGTCTTGCCGAGAATAAGGCCTCGGGCACCGCCCTGGGTGTGACGTGGGATGGAACAGGGTACGGGACAGATAATACTGTATGGGGTGGGGAGTTCTTGCTGGGAAATGCCGCGGATTTCGTGCGCATTGCGCATCTGAGACCGTTCCGGCTGCCGGGCGGTGAGGCAGCGGTGCTGGAGCCGTGCCGTGTGGCGTTGGCACTGCTGTGGGAAATGGGTGGGGAGACTGCCTGGGAGCGTGATGACCTGGCACCATTGCGGCAATTTTCGACGTCCCAAAAGCACCTGTTGGCGCAGATGCTGCGGCGCGGTGTCAATGCTCCTATCACGACAAGCGTTGGGCGTCTGTTCGATGGCATCGCTGCCCTGGTTGGCCTGCATCAGCGGGTGAGCTTTGAAGGACAAGCGGCTATGGCGCTGGAGTTTGCAGCGGATCCTTCCGTCCGCGAGGCATACCCCTTTCCGCTGGAAGAACGTCAAGATCACGCGGAAGGTGCCACACTCGCCAAATGGGTTTTGGACTGGCAGCCATTGTTGGCCGCTTTGCTGGAGGACTTGCAGCGCAAGGTGCCTGTGGGTATCATAGCAGCACGCTTCCACAACGCGCTGGTGGAAGGCATCGTGGCCGTGGCGCGACAGGTGGGCCATGCACGCGTGGTGTTATCCGGTGGGTGTTTTCAGAACCGCTGGCTGACCGAGCGGTCCGCTGCTATGTTGCGTCAGGCCGGCTTTGAGGTGCTATTGCACTATCAGGTACCACCCAATGACGGCTGTGTCAGCTTGGGACAGGTGATGGTTGCAGCGGCACAGCTGGAGCGAGATAAAGTATAGCGAGGTGTACGATGTGTCTGGGGATTCCGGGAGAGGTGTTAAGCATTGAACAAAACCCTGCCGGCATCGCGATGGGCAAGGTGAGCTTTGGCGGTGTCGTGCGTGAAGTTTGTCTGGCTTATGTGCCCGATGTCCAGGTGGGTGACTACGTGATCGTGCACGCCGGCTTTGCGCTGAGCATCCTGAACGAAGAGGAAGCGAAAGAAGTCTTCGAAATGCTGGAACAAATCAGCGCACTGGCCGAAGCGGATCCAGGAGACGACACATAGCCATGCGCTTTGTGGATGAATTTCGCCGTGAAGCGGACGCACAAAAGCTGGTCCGGGCCATCGAACGGCTGGTCACCCGCCCATGGACGATCATGGAAATCTGCGGAGGACAGACCCACAACCTGATCAAGTTCGGCATTGATCGGTTGTTGCCCCCCTCTATCACGTTAGTGCACGGCCCGGGCTGTCCCGTGTGCGTCACACCGCTGGAATTGATCGACAAGGCGATCTGTATCGCGCAGCAACCGCGGGTGATCTTTACCTCGTTCGGGGATATGCTGCGCGTGCCAGGCTCTCATTCCGATCTGTTGAGCGCTCGGGCACATGGGGCGGACGTGCGGATGGTATATTCGCCCTTGGATGCCCTGGCGTTGGCTCAGAAATACCCTGACCGCGAGGTGGTCTTCTTTGCGGTCGGGTTTGAGACAACGGCACCTGGCAACGCTATGGCGGTCTGGCAGGCCAGACAGCTTGGCTTGCGCAACTTCTCGATCCTGTGCGCGCACGTGTTAGTGCCACCTGCAATGCAAGCCATTCTAGCTTCGTCCGACAATCGCATTCAAGCGTTTCTGGCGGCGGGACATGTCTGCACGGTGATGGGAACGCGCGAATACGAACCCATCGCCGAGCAGTATTGCATCCCGATTGTGGTCACAGGGTTCGAACCTCTGGACTTGCTCCATGGTCTCTATATGGCGCTGCAGGCACTTGAGGAAAGGCGTTGGGGGGTGGAGATTCAGTACTCCCGCTCGGTGACGCGCGACGGAAATGTAGCCGCACAACAGCTGATGCATCAGGTCTTTGAGGTATGTGACCGGCAATGGCGTGGTATCGGCTTGATCCCAGCCAGCGGGTATTGCCTGCGCTCGTCGTGGGCAGAATTCGACGCCGAACGGCGCTTTGACCTATCCAGGGTGACCGCGCAGGAGTCCCCTATCTGCATCGCGGGCCAGATCTTGCAGGGCTTGAAGAAACCGCCGCAATGTCCCGCCTTCGGTACTCAGTGCACGCCGGAGCACCCACTAGGAGCACCGATGGTATCTTCCGAAGGTGCCTGCGCAGCATATTATCAGTATGGCCAGCACGCGTAACCGAGGGACGTTTCACTGATGGACCTACAATGTCCGATTCCGATTAGCGACTATCCAGTGGTGACACTAGCGCACGGCGGAGGTGGCCGGCTGAGCCAGATGCTGATTGAGCGCATGTTCGTGCCTGCCTTTTCCAACGCTGCCCTCGAGGTGTTGCATGACGGGGCTATCCTGGAGCTGAATGGAACACGCGTCGCTTTCTCAACCGACTCCTTTACGGTTAGCCCGCTTTTCTTCCCAGGCGGTGATATCGGCTCATTGGCGGTGCACGGCACGGTGAACGATCTGGCGATGTGTGGCGCGCGCCCTCTGGCTCTCTCGGCCGGCTTCATCGTCGAGGAAGGGCTTCCCATGGAAGATCTGTGGTGCATCATCCTCTCGATGCAACGTGCCGCTGCCGAGGTGGGGGTGCCGATCGTCACCGGCGACACTAAGGTGGTCGAGCGTGGCAAGGGGGATGGCCTGTTTATCAATACCACTGGCCTGGGGATCGTCCCTCCGGGCGTGCACATTGCGCCCCAGCGCGCGACGCCGGGCGACGTCATCCTCATTAACGGCGCGATCGCGGAACACGGCATTGCTGTCATGTCACGACGTGAAGGGCTCGCTTTCGAGACCGAGCTGGTCAGCGACTCTGCCCCCCTGGTCGATCTCGTGATGCGGGTGCTGGAGGTGGGAACTGACCACGTGCACGTGCTGCGCGATCCCACCCGCGGAGGTGTTGCCAGCGCGCTGAACGAAATCGCGGCCAAAGCCCATGTGGGCATGCGCCTGGATGAGGAGCGCATTCCGGTCGGGGATGCCGTGCGCGGTGCATGTGAAATCCTCGGCCTCGACCCGCTCTACGTGGCCAACGAGGGCAAATGCATTGCTATTGTCGCGCCTGAGGTCGCCGACCGTGTGCTGGAAGCCATGCGTGCCCATCCCCAGGGTGCCCAGGCAACGCGCATCGGCGAAGTGGTGGGCGAGCACCCCGGCAGAGTTTTCATGCGCAGTCGCATCGGTGGCCTGCGCGTCGTGGATATGCTCAGCGGAGAGCAGCTGCCGCGTATCTGCTGAACGTGCTCAAAGCCCTCCCAGGTCGATTGAGAAGGGAGGCAGACGTGGTGCTTGCGCAGCCGCTTCAATGTGCGCCACGATGGGTGCAAACTCCTCAGCTGGATATTCCTCGATGCGTCCCGTATCGCTCAGCAGGGTCAGCTCCGGTTTGATCGGCAGACGTCCCAGGAATGGGATGCCCAAAGTGTGGGCCAGCTCTTCGGCGTGGCTGGGGCCAAACACCTCATACGCCTTGCCATTATCTGGGCAGACGAAATAGCTCATGTTCTCCACCAGCCCTAGCAAGGGCACATGTAGCATCTCGGCCATTTGAGCGGCTTTGTGCACCACCATACCGGCCAATCCTTGGGGTGCTGTCACCAACAGGGCGCCGCTCAAGGGCAGAAACTGCATCACGGTCAGCGAAGCATCCGAGGTGCCTGGTGGAAGGTCCACGATCAGGTAGTCCAGCTCGCCCCACACCACATCTGCCCAGAATTGCTGGATGGCGCGCCCGATGAGCGGACCCCGCCAGATGACCGCGTCGCTCTCATTGCGGAGCAACAGATTGATGGACATCAGCTTAATGCCGGTACGGCTCACTGCCGGAGGGATACCCAATGGGTCACTGCCTAGCTGGATCGCTTGGGACAGGAACATCTTGGGGATGCTGGGTCCGGTGATATCAGCATCCAGAATGCCCACCCGATGGCCCTTGCGACGCAGGGATACCGCCAGCAAGCTGCTCACGATGGACTTGCCCACACCGCCTTTGCCGCTCAGCACGGCCACAACGTGATCGATGCGGTTGATATCGGATGCTTTTGGAGCGCTTTGCGAAGCACTTTCGCTCGGAGGCTGAGGCGCGGTTGTCATTCAGCAGCTCCCTGAACATCAGCGCGAAGGGAATGGATCACGCGCTCTAACTTAGCGCGTGCCTCATCCGCTAAAGAGATCATCGCGGGGTTATCCAACCACTTGCTCATCAGCGCAGGGTCCATAATGGAGACGACACTGCCTGTGCCCTCTTCATATACGATGACATTGCACGGCATCAGGAGCCCGATTTCCAGCTCCGCCTGAAAAGCCCGGTGGGCGAGAGGGGGATTACACGCCCCCAGGATCACGTACTTGCGGAAATCGGCATCCAGCTTCTTTTTCAACGTTGCCTGTACATCTATCTCGGTCAGAACACCAAACCCCTCAACCTTCAGAGCTTCTTTGGTGCGCTCGACAGATTGTTCAAATGGGAGGGGCAACCAGGTTCGCAGATCATCTTTTTGTAGCTCGCTCATCGTTCGTCACTCCTCGGTCACTTCCAGTCGTCAGTGCGATAGCGGATACTATAGCTGCTGCCCGCGCTGCGCAAAGCTGCCTGCCACCTGCGATGGAGATCGGACGCTCACTCCTTGGACATATGCCAGGGCCACAGGCGTCGCATCACACGTTGTAATGTGGGCCAATGAAGGAGCATATTCGCGTAACTGGCATTTGCCATCGGACATGCACACTCTCGCTGGTAGATGCTGCGGCGCAATTTCCCCATCCGCTCACCTCGCCAGATGGTGCGCAGGTCGTAGTCGTGCTCGCGCAAGTTGCCCACCGACTCGGCACGGATACAACAGCTCCAGACATCGCCGTTGGGAGCGATATGACCACTCGCCCAGCCGGCATAGCAGGGGATCACCTGGCGTTGCTCGAACAAAATGCGCTTGGCGAGCTGGTAATACTCCGCCCGAAACGCCTGGGTCACGCGTGCCCTGCTGCGCTGGGTTGCCTGACTTGCCTGCTGGGTCAGGAAGTCTGCCAGAGGCGCATATTCCGCCGTCGAGGGGGTAATCTGCCACCCCACGGTGTCCAGTTCCACGCGCTCCTCGGCGATCTCCGTGATGTAACTGTCCGGTTGCAGCGCCTGCAGAGCAGCATAGAGCTCGTAGAAACGCTCCACATTGAACTTGCTGATGACCGTATGTACGCTCAGGAGCAGGTTGGGATAGCGGGGCTGCATCTCCTTGAGCGCCTGCCACGTCTTCATAGCGCGCTGCCAATTGCCCGGCACACCCCGGATCACATCGTGCCGCTCTCCCACTTCGTCCAGTGAGAGGTTGATGCCGATCTGAGTTTGGGAAGCTTCCGCTTGGGAAGCTCCCGCGCAGATGTGGTGAACCTGTTCGATAATGCGTTCGGTGAGCAATCCGTTGGTAGGGATGGTGATCATCGAGGGCCGGCAATGCCGATAGGCGCTCAAAACGATTTCGCCCAGATCGCGGCGCAGGAACGGCTCTCCTCCGGTGAAAGTGATATACACCGGTGCACGTCCGATTCGGGCGAAGATCTGCTCCCACTCGGTGGCGCTCATATCGTCCGAGGGCTTGCGCCACACCCCGCACGTCTGGCAGCGCGAATTGCAGCGGAAGCTGACGCTCACCACCAGGCTAAACGGAAGCAGAACGGGCCATCCAAAACGGTGAAAGCACCAGAAGAGGGGTATCTTGGGCAGCAGATGCACCATCAACGCTGGCTCGCCTCGTCGTTCTGCGTGTCCGTGCCACGCTTCCGTGGGGGTTGAGGGAAGGTCTTCCTCGAACGGTACAGACGGAGGAGGGGTGCCGAATTCGATGCCACTGCGTCTCCAGGCGAGCACCGCCGCGCGTGAGATGCTCAGAGGTGTCCAGAAAACCGCAAAGCACCAGACCGGGATGGCCGCCAATCCGATGAGCTGCGCGAGCATCTGACCAGGCCAGTCCGGCGTCAATCCCTCTGCCACCCAGAGGCCTGACACACCCTGCCCGGGCGTTCCCAGGTAGGCATCGACCCCGATGCGATTCCATCCGACGCCGTAACGCCCATCTGCTAACACCCCTGGCAGCAACAATCCCAAGACTGCTGGTATGCCAAAAACGGCAAGCGCGGCAGCGGCGTTCCCCAGGTTTAAGCGATTTTCGATCCAGAACAAAAGCCACGGCAACAGCAATCCGCTCACCAAGCCGGCGGTCAAGGCGCCCCAAGCGGGCAAGAACGGAGCCCCTGCCGCCGTCGCCACCAAACCGGCGGCCATGGCACGGCCTATCATGAGAACGTCCAACCGCGCGGAAACGAACCAGGTATACAGGCCGGCGGCAAATGCAGCGCCGAAAGCTGCCAAGGCCATATTAACCGCCATCACGGGCAGCACGACGTTGGTGGCCGGGGGAAAATGGGCCATCGAAGAGGTGGCTATCCATCCGATGGTCATCAACAAGGCGCCGCTCCAACCGAGCAGAGGCAGGTGGGCGCGTGGTAGCGGGACATCGAGTCGGCCATCCGGCAGCGCAATAGGCCGTCCGCGGAAGACGGACGCTGCGGCAAACGCACCCACAGCGCCGCACAGGGCCACCTGTCCGCTGCCGGCAGCGTCCACCAGCCCATGTCCGTAGGCCATCGTCAGGCCAAGGTTTGCCAGCCAGCCGCCTCCCCAAATCCAGTTGCCCACCCAGGGATATGCGACGCTGCCCATCAGCAGCCCAAGCGGCAGCGCCAGCCAGCGATGGGTGGTCTGCCACGCAGCGAAGTGGACGATCAGCGCGGCCACACCCACCAATGGGAGTTGCGCGAGAAAGAGGGTCAGGGCACCCGGGGTGGCAGCTGGGCCCGCCATCAGGAATCCCTGCAGCCCCATCATCCCCCAACCGCTGCCCCATGCGACATCGAGCGGCGAGTATTCCCAGTACAGCCCGGCAAGATCAGGGGATTGATGCACGATGGCGATGCCACCAAACTGAAAGGCAAAGCCGACCGCGAAGTAAGCCAGGCAAGCCACTCCCCAGCTGACCACGCCGCCGGCAGCTGCCTCCGCTGCATGATCCTCCGGGAGGGCAGCGGCACTGAGCAGTATGAGGCCGGCGGGCAACAGGAAGCTGAGCAGTGTCAGCGGCGACAGATCGTTGTGGGGCGATGTCTCGGAGGTCTCGGCGGCAGCCGCTGTGCTGCTCAAGAGAAGACAGAGAAGCGCGCTCCTGACTATGATCCCCATCACACGACGGCTCATGCCTCGGTTCCTCCATTGATCGGTAGCGTCCTGATCGGGCGTGCGCATTCTAGCCCACCCATCAGGCCTGCGCAAATGGGCGTACTTAGGGTTAGCCCCGTTCGCGATGGGGATGCCACAAGGACGGTGGAGGGGTTCAATACTTCCAGGGCGACGTATGCGGCCGACGGTTTGCCTTTCCTCGTCGTTTAGAGTAGAATGGTTGCTCCTTATGTATGTGGTGCAACGAGATTACAGGGAGACCATCTATGCAAGAGCCCCAGGCACCCGCTATCCTCAAGATTCCTCCATTGTGTCTTTCGTTTGGGAAGCTGGATAGCTTGCGTCGTTCGCGTAAAGGGCAGCTGGTGGGGCGCATTGCCGCAGTGGTGTTTTCCATTGCGGTGACTGCGGGGATCATTTTGCTGCGGCAGCACATCCGCGGCTTTGCCGTTTACGGTTACCCTGGTATCTTCCTGGTGAGCTTGATCGGCAACGCCACGTTATTGTTGCCGGCACCCACTTATGCGATCGTGTTTGCCGTGGGTGGGGTGATGAACCCGATCCTGGTGGGCATTGTTGCAGGCCTGGGCGCAGCCCTGGGCGAGACGACCGGCTATCTGGCCGGCGTCGGCGGACGTGGTATGGTCGAGAATCGCGCCATCTATGTCCAGCTGGAATATTGGATGCGTCGCGCCGGCTGGCTGGTGATCCTGGCCCTGGGAGCAATTCCCAACCCATTCTTCGACATTGGTGGCATGGTGGCAGGCGCGCTGCGCATGCCCTTCTACCGCTTCTTGCTTGCCGCCTGGGCAGGCAAAACCATCCGCTTCATCGCGCTGGGTTTTACCGGTGAGTTCTTCTTGGGGTCATAACCGAACAACTATGAAGCAACCCTGTCCGATTGATACCAGTCAGATGCCCAAAGCGTACGACCCCCACGCTGTGGAGACGCAGCTGTATGAGTGGTGGGAGAAACAGGGGTACTTTAAACCGGAAATCGCGCCCCCCGATGCGCGTCCGTTTGTCATTTCGATGCCCCCACCCAATGTGACCGGCGAGCTGCACATGGGGCATGCGATCACCACCTTTATTGAGGATTTGATGATCCGTTATCACCGCATGCAAGGGCGCGCTGCGCTGTGGGTGCCGGGCACCGACCATGCCGGCATCGCTACCCAGCTGCAGGTGGAACGTATGTTGGCGCGCGAAGGGCTTAGCCGCCAGCAGATCGGACGCGAGGAGTTCTTACGGCGCACCTGGGAGTGGAAAGAAAAGTATGGCGGGCGCATCCAGCTGCAGCTGCGGCGCATGGGTGCCAGTTGTGACTGGGATCGCGAACGTTTTACGTTGGATGAGGGGCTTTCACGCGCGGTGCGCGAGTGCTTCGTGCGCCTCTATGAGAAAGGTCTCATCTATCGTGGAGAGTATCTGGTCAACTGGTCACCCGGCCTGCAGACTGCGGTGAGCGATCTCGAGGTGGAGTATCGCGAGGAAGAGGCGACGCTCTATTACTTCAAGTACCCCATCGCCGGCGCGCGATTGGAAGATGGACCTGGCGTGGGCTATATCCCGGTTGCCACCGTACGCCCGGAGACCATCTTGGGTGATACCGCCGTGGCCGTGCATCCGGATGACGAGCGCTATCGCCACCTTATCGGCAAGACCTGCTTGGTGCCCATCCTCAATCGGCCTATCCCGGTGATCCATGACACCTATGTCTCGATGGATTTCGGTACAGGCGCGCTGAAGATCACACCGGGCCATGACCCCAATGACTTTGAGATCGGCCAACGGCATGGTCTGCCCATTATCAACGTGTTCAACACGGATGTGACAATGAACGAGAATGCCGGGCCATATGCCGGGTTGGATCGTTACGAGTGCCGTCGGCGCCTGTGGGCGGATATGGAAGCGGCTGGGCTGACCATCAAGACGGAGAAGTACGTCACCCAAATCCCCCATTCACAGCGGGGTGGCGAGGTAGTGGAGCCGATGCTCAGCACGCAGTGGTTTGTGCGCATGAAGCCGCTGGCGGAGGCTGGTCTGGCTGCTGTGCGCGACGGGCGCATTGTGATCATCCCGGAGCGTTTCACCAAGGTCTATTATAACTGGCTGGAGAACATCCGTGACTGGTGCATCAGCCGCCAGCTGTGGTGGGGTCACCGCATCCCGGTATGGTATTGCCAGGAATGCGGCCAAATGATTGCGGCACGTGTCGACCCCACAACGTGCACGCAGTGCGGGAGCACGCGCCTGGAGCAGGATCCCGACGTGTTGGATACCTGGTTCAGCTCGGGGCTGTGGCCCTTCTCCACGTTGGGCTGGCCGGATGACACGCCCGACCTGCGCCGCTTCTACCCCACCGACGTGATGGAGACCGGCTATGACATTCTCTTTTTCTGGGTGGCGCGGATGATCATGCAAGGGCTGGAGATGACCGGCCAGGTGCCCTTCCGCGTTGTCTACTTGCATGGTCTGGTGCGTGATGCCCAAGGGCGCAAGATGAGCAAGACGGCCGGTAACGTGATCGACCCGCTGGAGATGATTGAGCGCTACGGCACGGATGCATTGCGTTTCAGCCTGCTGACGGGAAGCACCCCCGGCAACGATATCAATCTGTCTGAAGAGCGCATTATGGCCGGGCGCAATTTCGCCAATAAGATCTGGAATATGGTGCGCTTTGTGGTCGGTCATCTGCGCCAGCATCCTGTCGAGTTTCCCGAAGATGTGACACAGCTGCCACTCGCCCTGGCCGATCGATGGATTCTCAGCCGGCACAATGCCATCATTGCCACAGTGACGCGCTTGATAGAGGCATACCAGTTCGGTGAGGCAGGGCGACAGCTCTACGAGTTTATGTGGGGTGAGCTGGCCGACTGGTACATTGAGATGGCCAAAATGCCCCTGTCCGGCCGGGATGAGCAGGCGCGGGACACGACACTGCGTGTGCTGGTGTATGTGTTGGAGCGCTGTCTGCGCCTGTTGCATCCTTATATGCCCTTTGTGACCGAAGCAGCGTGGCAGCATCTACCCCACATAGGTGAGGCGCTGATCATTGCGCGCTGGCCGACTCCCGGTGTGCGCGATGAGGAGGCAGAAGCGACGATGCAGCTGGTGATGGAGGTCATCCGGGCCATCCGCAATGTGCGCACCGAGTACAACGTGGAAGTGGGCCGGCATATCCCTGCCATCATCGTAGCTGGGGAGAAAGCGGCCGTGTTTCGGTCGCAGGCGGACGTTCTGATTCAGCTGGCGCACCTCGACACAGAGCGGTTGGACATTGTGGCCGATCTGGAAGCGAGACCACAGCAGGCATTGGCGCTGGTTGTGGGTGGGGTAGAAGTGTATTTGCCATTGGCTGGAATGATCGACGTAGAGGCGGAACGTGCACGCCTGAGCAAAGAACTGGAGAGAGTTACGGAACAGCTGGCCCGCAGCGAACGAACGCTGAGCAATCCCAATTTCGTCAACAAGGCGCCGCCGGAAGTGGTGGAGAAAGAACGCGCCAAGATGACCGCGCTGCAGGAGCAAGCGGTTAAATTGCGCCAGCGGTTGCATGTGCTGGCAGGAGAGGCATAGACCCATTCGGTGAGGGTCGGACTGTGGCGTCGTTTGATTGATCGGTCTTTTTCTTGGAAATCCTAACAGTCTACTATAGAATTGTGGCGGGAGGTGAATGTAAGGGTAGTGTAGGTGTTGTGCCTCTATTCCTCGCACCATAAGCAATCTCATGTATGTCTTGTATCTGTAAGCTATGTGATGCCCTGAGTATAAGGGGGGTGAAAGGGGGTGATCACGGTCATACAAGGATACAAACGATCTCTGAGCGTTCACTTGCCAATCTTATCCCAATGTTGAAGGAAAGGAGAAAAAGATGAAGAACATAAGGTCGCTGGTGATGATTATCGCGGCACTGGTGTCGTTGCTTGCAGCTCTCGCTGGTACCTCTGCAATGGCTGCACGCCCCTCTCCGGAAGAGGAGATTTCTGGCGACTTTGTGTATTGGGCTTTGTGGAACGAGGGCGAACCTCAACAGCAAGTGTTCGCCGAGATGATCTCAGCGTTTCAGGAGAAGTACCCCAATGTCAATGTCCAGGTCACCTGGGCCGGGCGCGAAGTTCTGACCAAGGCGCGTTCTGCTTTGATGGCTGGAGCGCAGCTCGACCTGGTGGACCAGGCTGCCGACGAGTTGAACGCAGCCTTTATCAAGAACGACTTGGCAATGCCATTGGACGATCTGCTGGCGGAGAACGCGCTAGGCGAGGAAGTGGCCTTCAAGGATATCTTCGTGCCTGGAGTCCTGGAGCCCTACAAGTGGAAGGGACAGGTGGTGTTCATCCCTTATGAGATCATCACCTCAGCTTACTGGTACGATGAAAACTTCTTCAAGGAATATAATCTCACAGTGCCAAAGACCTGGGACGAGATGATGCAAATGTGTGAGACGCTTAAGGCCCAGGGTAAGGCCTGCATTGCCCAAGACGGCACAGCAGATATATACAATGCCTATTACTGGTATTGGCTGTCGGCCCGCATCATGGGCCCGGGCGCCTGGTACGCGGCGGTCAGTGATCCCACAGGCGCTGCCTGGGATGATCCGGGTTGGTTAGAGGTAGCTAAAAAGGTTCAGGAGCCAGCTCAAAAGGGTTACTTTATGAGCGGCTGGGATGGTAGTGTCTGGCCTGCTGCCCAGGTAGCTTGGTCACAGGGTGAGGCAGCGATTTTGCTGTGCGGTAGCTGGATTCCCAACGAGACTGGCAAGACCGCCAAGCCCGATTTCAAATATCGCGGCTTTGTATTTCCCGAGGTCACAGGTGGCAAGGGGAAAGCTACGGAAGTGGAATCCTATTTATTAGGGTGGTTAATACCTTCTTCTGCCAAGAACCCAGCTGCAGCTAAGGCTTTTATTAAGTTCGCTATGCAGCAGGAATGGCAGCAGAAAGTCGTGGAAGTCGGCCAGAACATGGTCGCACGCAAGGATGTACCACTGCCCGATGTGCTGCCTGATATGAAGGCGTGGTTCGATACGGCCACCGCTTTACACAAGCCGTATGACGGTGTCCAGGCAGATCATCCGGGCTGGTGGGCTACCATCTTCCTCCCGCTGGACGATCAGCTGATCAAACTCCAGATTACACCCGAAGATTTCATCGCGACCATCAAAGCACGTACGATTGAGTATTGGGCGAAACCCACGCCGACACCTGCGGCACTGCGTTAGGCGGAGCGTAGGGAATTACTGGGGAAGGGGCACGGCGTTGCCGTGCCCCTTCCCCACGCATAGCCTGGGAGAAAGCCGAAATGCGCAAGGAAAGAAAGCATATCATCATTCCTTTCTTGTTACCTGCTGGGCTACTATATTTGATCTTCTTTGTTTACCCGGCTCTGGAGGCGCTAGTCGTCAGTCTCTATGACTGGTCAGGGTTCACCCCAACTCGCACGTTCGTTGGTCTGGACAATTTCCGGGAATTATTGCACGACCGGGTGTATTGGGGCACGTTGGGCTTTACAATGATGATCCTCGTCGTGGGTGGCATATTGGTGTTCGGCATCGCCTTTGTGTTCACCGCGATCCTTAGTTCTGGAATACGGGGCAAAAAGTTCTTTCGTGCCGTATTATTCTTCCCCAACGTAGTGGCCACCGTAGCGCTGGCAACGCTGTGGGCGTTTATCTACAATTACAATTTCGGCCTGTTAAACGGCTTTTTCAAAATGATTGGCCTGAAACAATTGGGGAGTATCACGTGGACCGGGCCAGGTCTGATCACCTGGGCTGTATTAGTGGCAATGGTATGGATCTATGTGGGTTTCTACGTGGTGTTACTCCTGGCCGGAGTGGACAAGATCTCGCCCGAGTTGTTTGATGCGGCAAAGGTGGAAGGCGCCAACCAGCTCCAAATGTTCGTGAGCATCACGATACCTTTGTTGTGGGATGTCCTCACAGTGGCTGTGGTATTGTGGGGTATTGGTGCAATCAAGCAGTTTGAGTTTATGTACGCCTTTGCAGGCATCAGGCCTCCACGTGACATTTGGACCACAGCTGTTTACATGTACGTTCTCGCCTTTGGCAAGCGCGATGCTGTCTTTCGAATGGGTTACGGCACCGCTGTGGCAGTCACGTTGCTCATTCTGGTCATTATCTTTGTGCTAATCGCGCGACGTTTGATGCGTCGTGAAGCGATTGAGTACTAGCTATAGGAGAGGATCTGACATGAGTCAAGCGCGAGTGATGTTACCTGCACGTACTGCGACCTCTGGTCAGACCACCTGGGACCGCGTGCGCCGCGCACTTCCACGCGTGCCGGCAACTGCGTTCCTGCTATTTTGGACAGGGTTTACGATATTTGCCTTCATCTGGATTGTGGTGTCGTCGTTCAAGGACAACCGGGAGCTGTTTGCCAGTGCGTGGGCACTTCCCTCAGCTTTGCACTTCGAAAACTATGAGAAGGCATGGCGACTGGCGCGGATGGGAAACTATTTTCTGAACAGCATCATTGTAGTCAGCATCTCCACCGCGGTGATCGTGGGGGTCTCTGCCCCGGCAGCTTACGTGTTGAGCCGCATCCCATTCCGCGGACGGGAGTTGATTACCAATGGCATCATTGCGGGCATGGGGGTCCCTTATCAAGTGTTGTTGGTACCTCTCTTTGTCTTGCTGACCAATCTCTACTTGGTGGACACATTGCCCGGCCTGATGGTGGTGTACATTGCGCTGTCGTTGCCTTTCACAATATTCCTATTGACAGGGTTCTTCCGCTCATTACCATCTGAGCTGGAAGATGCCGCTGCAATTGACGGTGCCAACGAATATCAGGTGTTCTACCGGGTTATGCTGCCGCTGGCATCTCCAGGGATTATCACCGCCGCTATTTTCAACTTCATCGGGTTATGGAACGAGTACATGCTTGCATTGGTTATGATCAATGACCAGAACAAGCGCACGTTGTCGCTGGCTCTATACGGGCTGCAAGGTTCGATGCAATACACCTCTGATTGGGTAGGGTTGTTCGCTGGTGTGGTGATTGTTATGGTGCCCACTTTTATCCTGTTCATCATTATGTCCGAACGGGTGATAGCAGGAATTACGTTGGGCGCTACAAAGGGATAGGCTATTTTCGCCGATGCTATCCAACAGGCTTCGGAACTGCATTGCTTGAAGGAGACAGACTCCAATGTCAGACTTGCGACGCGCTGTGATGAACAAGGTGGAATCATTGCGCGACTATCTGATCGAGGCCACTCAGGAACTGGTACGCATTCCTTCCATCAATCACCCTCCGACAGGTGAGGAATTCAGCTGCCAGATGGTTGTGGCACGCCATCTGCGCGAGATGGGGC
>JBMFPH010000020.1:0-23978 GCA_049969215.1 Anaerolineae bacterium
CGATCACCATCCATTGTAACCAAGTTGGCATAGGGGTGAAGGGCAATCCAATGAAGACGAACATCAGCATCACCAGCCCATCGAAGACACGTTCGATGATCACGGTAGCAAGAGAAGCACTGATGCTGACCCCTTCACGTCGGCGCAGCACATAGGCGCGGATCAACTCACCCGCCCGTGCTGGATAAACGTTGTTGCCCATGTAGCCGATAACCACGATGGGAAACAACTGGCGCAATGGAATACGCTTCAGGGGACGCAGCAGATAGTCCCAACGCCAGGTGCGTGCCCAGACACCCACAAAATATACAGCCACGCCGGGGATAATCCAGCCATACCGCGCAGTACGTGCCACCTCCCAGACATCTGCTAAATGGAGATTGCGCAATGCCAGATAAAGGAAAAGAAGGCTGATACAAATGCCCAACCAGATGCGCCAGCGTTTCAGCACAAGTTTATCCTTACGTCGAAGTATATTCGAGCCTTCTACACATTCACCCAGGCAGCTGAGAGCGCTCTGTTACTTTCTCTCCAGAACCTCCAACACCTGTTCGCGCGGTATATCATCGTGTATTTCGACTCGACCGATGTCGTGTGGGAGCACAAAACGCAACCGACCACCTCGTTTTTTCTTGTCTCGGGTCATCGCTTCCCAAACTATCTCAGCGGCATGAGCCGGAACAGTGGTGGGTAATCCCAGCTGCTGTAGCGTCGTGATGATGCGCTGGGTTGTCTCCGTGCGACAAAGTCCCAGTCGCTCAGCCAGTTGAGCAGCAACTGCTATGCCGATGGCTACCGCTTCCCCATGACGCATACGGTATTGAGACAGGAGCTCGAATGCATGACCAAAGGTATGACCCAGATTGAGCACAGCACGACGGCCACGCTCGCAAGGGTCTGCCTCAACAATCGCGACCTTCACTGCCACTGCCCGGCGGATGACCCAGGCCATATCATCAATCGTCCCACGCTCCAAACACTCGAACAGCTCCACATCGCCGATGATGCCCGCCTTAACCACTTCGGCCATGCCGGCACGCAGCTCCGCTTCTGGCAAGGTCTTCAACACAAGTGGGTCGATCAGCACCATCACAGGCTGCTTGAAAGCACCAACCAGATTCTTCCCGTAGGGTAAGTCAACGCCTGTCTTGCCCCCCACGCTCGAATCGACCATAGCGAGCAGAGTCGTGGGCAGCTGCGCCAATGCCACACCGCGCATGTAAGTAGCCGCGGTGAAACCGGCGACATCTCCCACAACACCGCCGCCCAGCGCCAAAACCAATCCGTTACGATCCAGCCCTCCCGCAAGCAGCTTTGCGTATAACTGGGTCACCGTCTCTAAGGTTTTGTGGGCCTCTCCAGCCGGCATAGCCGCGCATATAGGGCGCGCCATCGCTTGGGCAGAACATGGAGGTCGGGCAGCCTGCTGCAGAGCAGCGGTCAGCTGGGGAACATAAAGCGGTTCCACTACCTGGTCGCTGATCACCGCAACGCTGCTCCAGCGACCCGCTGCGGCGAGTAGAACACCTGCCTGCTCTAACAAACCATCGCGGATCAACACGCTATAGCCTTCTTCGCCGCATGTCACCGGCAAGCTGACCGGTAGTTGGTCTGCTGTTTCCTGACCGAAAGCTTCCCACAGCGCCAGGACGCGATCCGCAGCCTCTTCGACACTCATATTCCCTGTGTTAACCTGCAACGGGAAGCTCAAATAGACAGGCAGCCGTCTCGCCAACAATCCTCTCAGGCGTGCCTGCCAATCCTGATCCTCCAACATAGGGCGACCCTGAGCACTTCCCAGCCGTTCGATCAAGGTTGCGGCGTCGGCGTGCAGGCAGATCACCAGACCACCTGCCGCAACTGCTGCGCGATTTTCCGGTGCCCCCAGCGTCCAGCCACCCGTAGCAACCACCAGACCACGTTCCGCACCCAGCTCGCGGCAGACCTCGGCCTCAATTGCGCGGAAAGCCGCTTCACCGTCCCGCGCGAAGATATCGGGGATGGAGCGGCCGGTGCGCATTTCGATAAGGTGATCGGTATCCACGAAGTCACGGCCCATACGGCGCGCGACCTCACGGCCGATGACAGACTTACCACAGCCCATGAAGCCGGTGAGGACAAGGTTGCGACGATTAGTTAAGCGCATACGAGGCTCTTCGTTTGTTTCTCAAAACATCTGCCAGGGGACATTGTCCATGGGAAGATCAGTTAGGCGGGCACGACGCAGAGTGGTGAAGCGCGCACGCATTTCGTCCAAACTATCACCACCAATCTTTTCCATCAATGCATCCGCCAGGACAAACGCGACCATTGCTTCGGCCACGACCGCTGCACGCGGCACCGCACAGAAATCAGAACGCTCGTAGCGCGTAGTCGTCGGCTGACCGGTTGCCAGGTCTACCGAACGCAGCGGCCTAAGCGTTGTGGAGATCGGTTTCATCGCGCCACGCACGACGATGGGTAAACCGGTCGAGATACCCCCCTCCAATCCGCCGGCACGATTCGTGCGCCGGATCAACTCATCCGACACAACGGATTCATCGCTCGACTGCAGGAAGATCTCGTCGTGCACCTGAGTACCAGGCAGGCGTGTGTTCTCAAAAGCCGGCCCGATTTCCACTCCTTTCACCGCCTGGATGCTGCCCACCGCCGCCATCAGACGCGCACCGAGTCGACGATCCCATTGGGCATAGGAGCCCAGTCCAGGAGGCACACCCAATGCCACCACCTCAAACACTCCCCCCAGAGTGTCTTTGGCCTGCATAGCGTTCCAGACCGCCTGGCGCATATGCTCTGCTGCCACCGGATCAGGACAGCGCACCTCACTTGCTTCCGCCGCCTGAAAACGTGCCAGGTAGGTGGCATAAGCAACATCATACTCCGGTATTGGCAATGCGGCCACCACATCACCAATGCTGACCACATAGCTGCCGATCACGATATCAAACTGGCTCAGCAGATGGCGGCACACCGCTCCTACTGCCACGCGCGCAGCTGTCTCCCGCGCGCTGGCACGCTCCAGCGCCAACCGCAAGTCGCGCAATCCGTACTTGACCGCGCCAGTCAGATCAGCGTGGCCGGGCCGTGGAATGGTCATGGGAGCAATCTCGCGCTCACACCAATGCACGTGGTCCAGGTTGGCAATGTGTAGGGCAATAGGCGCACCGGTTGTCTTTCCACCCAACACGCCAGCACTAATGCGCACCGTGTCCTTCTCGATCCCCATGCGGCCACCGGAGCCATACCCCTTCTGGCGACGACGCAAATCACCCTGAATGTGCTCCGGCGTGAGGGGCAAACCGGCCGGCATCCCGTCGAGGATAGCGGTCAATTCCGGCCCGTGTGACTCACCCGCGGTCAGAAAGCGCAACACGTTTGATTCTGATCCCCTTCACAAGTGGAGAATGATTTATGGCTTTAGCCGGCCACCTGCTGCTCCGCTACGCCGGTTTCTGCCCGACTCTCCATCACCAGGAACTCTTGACAAGCTTGCCGCATCACATGTACGGGTGCCGGGTGACCTGTCCACATCTCAAATGCCGCTGCACCCTGATAGACAAGCATTCCCAAACCACTGACGATCTCAGCGCCCGCAGCCCGAGCTTGCGTGAGGAACATGGTCTCCAGAGGGCGGTAGACCAGGTCGCACACCGTTAAGTGGGCAGGGATTGGCAAATCGATTGGCCATGGAGAGGTCTCGGTCTCCGGCCACATGCCTAACGAGGTGGCATTCACCAACAAGCTAAAATCTTCGTCGATCTCATGTACCGCATCCAATGGAAGAGCTTCGAAACGTGCGTCGAGATGGAAGCGCGCCATGTCACGGCACAGTTCGTGGGCGCGTTGCACGTGCCGATTGTAGACGCACACTTGGCGCGCACCCGCGTTGGCCAGGGCGTGCACTACGGCACGCGCCGCCCCCCCTGCCCCTAGCACGGCGGCATAGATGCCTCTCGGATCGAAACCCGCCTCTACCAAAGCCGCGATGAAGCCGCTGGCATCGGTATTATCCCCATAAAGATCATTATCACGCACCACGATGGTATTGACAGCGCCGATCACCAAGGCATCCTCAGATACATCATCCAAATAACGCAACACAGCCTGCTTATGGGGCACTGTGACATTCGCCCCAGCAAAACCCATCGCGCGCAGTCCACGAACCGCCTCGCCCAGGTGATCCGGATAGACCGGCAACGGAACATACACCCAATCCAAACCCAGCGCAGCGAACGCAGCGTTATGCATAATAGGGCTCAGACTATGCTCCACCGGCAAGCCCAAAACACCGACCAATCTGGTGCATCCGGTGATGCGCAAACCCGACACGTTGATCTGTGCCTGGTTCATCTCGCTGCCACCTCTCACTTTATTCCGAGCTCGACCATTCCAGCTCCAGTGCACTCTTACGGCAATTTTCCTCAAACTTCTTCGATATTCGCACCCAGCTGGCGCATTATGGGCACAAAACCCGGAAAACTGTCGCCAATCACCTCACAACCATGCACCACTGTCTCCCCGCGTGCGATCAAGCCCGCTACTACCAGAGCCATCGCCAAACGATGGTCTCCATGGCTATCCACGTGGGCTCCCTGCAGGGTTACCGGCCCCTCCACGATAAAGCCGTCAGGCCATTCCTCTATATGTGCGCCCATCTTGCGCAATTCTGTCGCTACCGCGGCGATGCGATCGCTTTCTTTGACGCGCAATTCCTGGGCATCGCGCACAATCGTGCTGCCAGACGCCTGCGTGGCCGCTACTGCAAAGATGGGAAATTCGTCGATCATGCGTACCACCAGCTCACCCGCCACTTGGCCTGCCTGCAATGGCGTCGAACGCACAAGTAGCTCGGCAACCGGTTCGCCGCCCTGCTCCTTCATCTCACCAACCTGGATATGTGCACCCATTGCCTGCAATGCATCCAAAAGCCCGGTACGCGTCGGATTGACATTGGTATGGTGTAAGAGGACCTCCGAATCAGGCACCAGAAGGGCAGCGACCAACATAAAGGCGGCAGAGGAAAAATCGGCTGGCACGGTTAATCGCAATGGCGCGAGTGGCCGCTCACTCGGGCTCAAGCGAACCGTGTTATTAGACTGCAGGACACTCACACCTTGAGCTCGCAACATACGTTCGGTGTGGTCACGCGCCGGCCCCGGCTGATGTACAACCGTCTCGCCCTCAGCGTACAGGCCAGCCAGCAAAATGGCACTTTTGACTTGCGCGCTGGCAACCGGCATCGTGTACTCAATAGCGCGTAGCGTCCCCCCACGAATGGTGATGGGAGGACAACCATTCGTGGTCTCTACCTGGGCTCCCATCAACCGCAGCGGTATTGCAACACGTTCCATCGGCCGACGCCGCAAACCGGCATGGCCATCCAGAACACTCGTCGCTGGATAGCCCGCCAAAATGCCTGCCAGCAGGCGCATCGTGGTACCAGAGCCCTGACAATCCAACACAGTTTGAGAACCTGGCGGACGCAATCCGCGCAGTCCACGCCCATAGATGATCAGGCTGTCAGGTGCACGATGTTCGACCGGAACACCCATGGCACGCACGGCGCGTAGGGTAGCTTGGCAATCTGCTGCCGGCAGCCATCCGTACACCTCGCTCGTGTCCTGCGCAATGGCACCCAACAGCAGAGCACGATGCGAGATGGATTTATCACCTGGTGCAGTAGCAGTTCCCCGCAGGGACAAACTGGATCGTACGCGCAGTTGCATACTATCTAAACCTTTCCTACCCCATGTTTGCCACTATACCGCAGAGCAAGAGGATGGTCAAACACTTTTCTTTTACAGTCTACAGAAGCTGGTGTGCGTGAGCTTGCACCTTTCGAATGGCTGCAGCGATGTCGTGCATCGCCTGTGCGTCAGCGAGTAACATGCTCTGTGGCAACCAAACCGCCTCTGTCGCACACGCGCGCTCGGAAACAGGACAGCGCTCAACAAAGTCACCATAGCAGATGCGCTCCCCATGCGGGAAGGCGTCTACCGGCCATGGACCACCCATAAACCACTTGTTGAGAAACATCGGGTTGGCATATAACGGGGTGGCATAGCCTGCGAACGCGCCAGAGATCCCTTCCGCCTGCAACGCCTGGACGAAGCGCTGTTTATCAAGGCCGGCAAATGCCTCTGGTCGATAACGGAAGATATAGAGATGGAAGGAATGCGCTGTAGTGGAAGGCGAGATCGCAAGTGGCTCAATGCCCTCGATCTCGCTCAGTAAACGATTGAGCAACAGAGCATTTGCAGCGCGCTTCTGCATCTGTTCTTCGAGGCGTTCAAGCTGGACTAACAAGATGGCACCCTGAAACTCGGTCATACGCGCATTGGAGGCGAGCACATAATGGCGATACCAGGGCTCTCCACGTCTCCGCCCTGCCCAGACCAGTGATTCACACATCTCAGCGTAATCGGGATGATTAGTCGTGATAATACCGCCCTCGCCCGCGGTGAGGTTCTTAGATGCCTGAAAGCTGAACGAGCCCAACGCTCCCAGTGAGCCACACTTGCGACCACGGTAAGAAGCGCCGTGGGCATGCGCAGCATCTTCAATTACTATTAAGTTATGTTGAGTTGCTAATGCATTGATGGCATCCATATCACACGGTTGCCCACCAAAATGCACCGGTATGATCGCGCGCGTGTGTTCCGTGATCGCCTCGGCAACGCGCCTTACATCCATTGTGTATGTGTCTGGGTCCATATCAACAAATATAGGTATGGCGCCCACCATTAACGGCGCTGTTGCCGTGGCGACATAAGTATATGCGGGTACGATCACCTCATCTCCTGGTTTGACTCCCGCGGCGCGCAATGCGATTTCCAATGTGACGGTACCGTTGGCAGCACAGATACCGTAATGGCAATCGTGTGCACGGGCAAAGGCACGTTGGAACCGCGCTACCATACTCTGGGACTGCTCGTCGCTCTCGGCCAGCTCCACCCCTTGACCATAGGAATGGCGCCACCAATGACCGGAGCGCAACACTTCTAACACAGCACGCTCCTCGCGTTCATCGAAAACGGGCCAGCGTGGCCACGATGCCGTACGCACTGGCTTCCCGCCCAATATTGCCAATTGTTCCATCTATGGATCGCGCCCCCTCACTTCTTCCAAAACGTGAAACCTTTCGAACAAAGGGTGTTCATGTGATTGCGGCGTTCAGCTCGTCCAACAATCGCTGTTGCTCGGTTGGACCATAACCACGCGCTGCCGCTGCCTGCACAATTGGTTCCCAGAAAGGCACCGGGCTATCCCGCCAAGGGATACCATATCGCTCGAACACCGCGCGTGTCTGTGGCCAATGCTCTGCCACCATCGCCACCGCCATAAAGCCATGCACCGGCGCTTCAACTGTTGTGGGTTGCATAGTCGGTTGTTCTGCTCTCGCGTTGCTCTCTCCAGATGCAGGCATGGTGCTCTCAGAGACCACATCCAGTCTTAGCAGGCGTGCAGCATTGCCTCCTAATACAGCTGCGTGAATTTCAGCAGACAATGGCAGCTGCTTCACTTGCTCACGAAACGAGCGCAGATCAGGCTCCATTTGCTGGCGTGGGAAAAGGATCAGTGGGTAGTCGGAGCCAAACAACAGCTTATGATAGTCAACACAACGCAATGCTACCTCAAAGATCTCAGCAGTGGGGTATAACAACGGCGAGGCGGCGGTATCGTACCAGACATTGCGCAATGCCTTGCGCACACCGGGCATCAGCTCATAGAAGAAGAGACCGCCGCCCCAATGTGCCAGGATTAGTTTCAGCTCAGGATAGCGGCACGCCAGCCAGTAATAATGGCGCAATGGCGTCGTGCTCTTACCCAGATAGTAGCGGCCTACCTCCTCGCTCACATGCAAGCTCAGGGGTACATTGTACGCGATACATGTTTCGACCAAGCGCAGGAAGTCAGGATGGTTGATCGGAAATCCCTGAGCATACGGGTTCAGCTCGCCTACACCGCGGATGCCGTTATCCAGGCACCGTCGCAACTCATCGAGAGCTTGAGCACCTGCCATTGGCTGCAAGACAGCAAAACCGATCACCCGCTGCGGCCAGCGACGCACCAGCGTTAGTAACTGGTTGTTGTGTTCCACACATGCCTCG
This sequence comes from Anaerolineae bacterium, assembly GCA_049969215.1. Classification (GTDB taxonomy): domain Bacteria; phylum Chloroflexota; class Anaerolineae; order 4572-78; family NAK82; genus NAK82. Next base: position 8,112 of record JBMFPH010000020.1, read on the forward strand.
TGAGTACGTCGGTACTGACTTTGAACCACCACATAATCGATGTCAGCAGCGTCCATGTCTCGCAGCATACGCTCAGCGGACACCCAACCCTGTAGGGAGCGGACGCCTGAAGGGGGTCGAAGTAACAATCCCCAGTAGGGTTCCTGGTGGCATAATGCATCCAGCTCTCCCGACGTCAATGGGGGCATATAGTGCACATGGGCATCAATGCACACCATGGTGAGGCATTTCTCCCGATTTAGCGATTGCCTTCGTACCACGCATTGTACCTTGTGTGCCCTCGCGCTGCAACCCTGTTCTCCGCTCGAAGCTCTCGCCACGTGCGAGAAGCGTCCTCATAATCGAAAAAACTTTTTGCCTACGTACGCTTATTCGTGCTAATATAAAAGGTCAAACTCTAGCAGGGCAATTGGAGCATCAGCTGGGGTGAATTCGGATAGAAGGTCGCATAGTGTCTGGGTGGGTTACGTGGTGTGAGAGTGGCAGATAGGCGGCCATGGAAGAGAAGAAGCTGATCGTACGTGGGGCACGCGCCCATAACCTGAAAAACATCACTGTCGAATTGCCACGCGACCGGCTGATTGTTATCACCGGCCTGTCGGGCAGCGGCAAGTCGAGTCTGGCTTTTGACACCATCTATGCCGAGGGGCAACGCCGTTATGTGGAGTCGCTCTCCTCGTATGCACGTCAATTCCTCGGCCAAATGGACAAACCCGATGTGGATCAGATCGAGGGACTCAGTCCAGCCATCTCGATTGACCAGCGCGGTGCCAGCCAGAACCCACGGTCCACCGTGGGTACTACCACCGAGGTGTATGATTACCTGCGCTTGCTCTATGCACGCATTGGTCAGCCACATTGTCCCCAGTGCGGCCGTGAGGTCAACCAGCAATCCGCTCAGCAAATTGTGGACGCTCTGCTGGCCAAGCCGTCCGGCACGCGTTTGATGATCCTTGCCCCCCTGATCAAGGATCGCAAAGGCGAACACAAGGCCATCTTTGAGGACATCCGCAAACGCGGCTATGTACGCGTGCGCGTGGACGGTCAGGTGCGCGACGTGGACGAGGAAATCGAGCTGGAACGTTACAAAGCGCACACCATTGAAGCAATTGTGGACCGCCTGGTCATCCGCCACGAAGGGAATGAGGGTGAACCCACTGACGTGGCACGCCTGACCGACTCGGTGGAAACTGCGCTCAAACTGGGCAACGGTGTGCTCATCGCCACGGATGTGACAGACCCAGAGCATCCCATTGATCAGCTCTTCAGCGAGCGATTCGCATGCGTCTACTGCGGCATCAATTTGCCGGAGATTGAACCCCGCACTTTTAGCTTCAACAGCCCCCACGGTGCATGTCCGGCATGCAGTGGCCTGGGGGTCAAGTTGGAAATTGACCCCGACCTCGTCTTTGCCAACCCTCAGCTATCGCTTGACCAAGGCGCTGTGCTGCCATGGGCACGTCGTGAACACGGCGCAGTGTATGATGGCTATTATCAGCAGTTGCTGCGCGCAGTTGCCAAGCACTACGGTATTCCCACAGACGTACCAGTGAAGGATCTTTCGCCTCGACAGCGCGATATCATTCTGTACGGCGGCAAACCCGGCGAACGCATTCGGTTACGCTGGTACAATCAGAATGGGATGGAGCGCATTTATGAGACGAGCTTTGAAGGGGTTATTCCTAACCTGCAGCGTCGTTACAAGGAAAGCACCAGTGAGTATGTGCGCAGCGAGATTGAGAGTTACATGTCAGCGCGCCCATGCCCTGCGTGTAAGGGCAAACGACTACGCCCAGAAGCGCTGGCGGTGACCATCACCGGCCTCTCGATCGACCGTGTGACAGCCATGTCGGTCGCCGAAGCGCTGGAATGGGTGCGTTGGCTGCGTGGCGAGGGACGTCCCTCACCGCTCACGGAGCGCCAGCAGGCTATTGCTCACCAAGTGCTCAAAGAGATCTACAATCGCCTCAATTTTATGGTGAGCGTAGGGCTCGATTACCTGACGCTGGATCGCGCTACTGGCACGCTTTCCGGGGGCGAAGCGCAGCGCATCCGCCTGGCCACGCAAATCGGCTCCCAGCTGATGGGCTGTCTATACGTGCTGGACGAACCATCCATTGGTCTTCATCAGCGCGATAACGCACGCCTGCTGGCGACGCTGAAGCAGCTGCGTGACCTGGGCAACACTGTGCTGGTGGTCGAACACGACGAAGAGACTATTCGCAATGCGGACTGGGTGCTCGACATGGGACCGGGTGCCGGCGAACATGGTGGCTACGTGGTGTGCTCGGCACCGTTGCCAGAGTTCCTCCAATGTCGCGAGTCACTTACTGCGCAATATTTGCGCGGTGAGCGGCACATCCCAATTCCGACCAAGCGCCAGCCAGGCAACGGCCAGTATCTCATCGTCCGCGGCGCACGCGAGAACAACCTGAAGAGCATCGATGTCGCTTTTCCGCTCGGCAAGTTTATCTGCGTGACCGGTGTCAGCGGCAGCGGCAAGAGCACGTTGGTGATTGAGGTGCTTTACAAGCGCCTGGCACAACACTTCTACCAGGCCAAGGAGCGACCAGGCGCTCACGACAACATCGAAGGGCTGGACGCGATTGACAAGGTGATCGATATCGACCAATCTCCTATTGGGCGCACGCCACGCAGTAATCCAGCCACTTACACCAATGTTTTCACGCCAATCCGCGATCTCTTCGCCTCATTGCCTGAGGCTAAAATGCGCGGCTACGGCCCAGGACGTTTCAGCTTCAACGTGCGCGGTGGGCGCTGTGAAGCGTGCCAGGGAGATGGGATCATTCGCATTGAGATGCAGTTCTTGCCCGACGTGTATGTCCCCTGCGAAGTATGCCACGGGCTGCGCTACAACCGCGAAACACTGCAAATTCGCTATAAGGGCAAGAACATCGCCGAAGTGCTTGATATGACGGTCGAAGAGGCGCTCGAGTTCTTCGCCAACATCCCAGTTATTCGCAACAAATTGCAGACGTTGTACGACGTCGGTCTAGGCTACATCCGCCTGGGCCAGCCGGCGACCACCCTTTCCGGCGGTGAAGCGCAACGTGTCAAACTAAGTCGCGAGCTGAGCCGTCGATCCACAGGTCGTACACTCTATATCCTCGACGAGCCCACCACCGGGTTGCATTTCGCCGACATCGAAAAGTTGCTATCTGTGTTAATGCGCTTGGTGAGCAACGGAAACACCGTGATCGTCATTGAGCACAATCTGGACGTGATCAAATGTGCCGACTGGATTATCGATCTGGGACCAGAAGGTGGTGACCGGGGTGGTTATGTCGTGGCCACTGGAACACCTGAAGAAGTGGCCAACGTACCGGAAAGCTACACCGGTCAGTGGCTGCGTCGCGCGCTAGAGCAGGCCAAGAGATCCCTCGCGGCAGAGATACCCACCGCGCGGTAGCCCAGCTCGGATTACGCGCAAAGTGATTGTGTCACAGAGCGGGCTATTCGCTCAATCTGCCAGGCAGGCGATTGTTTCCATACGCATCGCCCGGATGCGATCACGCATCACTTGCGCCAGTCGTGCCATCATCACGTAGCCTAGTGCGCAATCCTCATCAAAACGTGCGCGCAACGGTGTACAGTCGAGTGCGATCACACGACATAGAGACATCGCCTTGGCAGCAGAAGTGGCTTGATAAGGTGGCACCAAAGCGGACCATGCAAATACCTCGCCCGGACTGATGGTGCTGAGCACGATTTCCCGCCCTTTGGTGGGCAGGGTAGCTGTGATGGCCACCTCACCATCCATCAGTATATACAGATTATTAAGCGTATCCCCATCACGAAAGAAATACTCGCCTGCCGCTACTGAATCTTCCTGTGCCGCTTTAGCTAGAAAAACCAAACGTTCCTCATCCAGACCGCTGAAGAAAGGATAGCGACGTAGCAATTCAGGTGAGACCATGAGACTCCTCCTTTTGGGCAGAGATGCTGAGCTCCTGCAACACGGCGTCCAATACAGATGGAAGTGCACATGCTACGGCGGGAGTAAGCTCCTCGCCGAAATTCTCAACGTCTTGTACCCCGATCGCATAGACGATAATTTCACGCGGCACTGGAAGTTCCATGCGTTGTGCCATCTCCAGCGCTGTTACCAAACTGGTATCGTGTATGCACGTAACGTGCTGAGTCGGACAAAGGCAGGTCAGCTCGGTGTAGGATAGGCGACGGAAGGTGCCGGGCTCTCCGCGACCAGGCTGCATCGCATCGATGAGGATAACTCGCTCATAACCGAGCATATGTTCCATAAGCCGCAGCCCACCCACACTGAGCTCGCACACGTCAACTGGTGCGTCGGGTGGCAGAGACGCACGCACTGCCTCTGCCACCCGAACTCCCACGCCATCATCGCTCAAGATGGGATTACCCAACCCCAAGACTAAAGTCTTCATCACCGCTTCAAGCGCTCGAGCACACTGCCATCCGCCGCGTAAATAGTCACTTCCAGGGGCATTTGACCTGGCAACGTATGCGTTGCGCAGCCAAAGCATGGGTCATAGGCCCGGAAAGCCATCTCAATGCGATTGAGCAGGCCATCCGTGATCACCGTGCCCTTCTTGATGAGGGATTGAGCTGCTTTCTTAACCGACATAGCGATAGGTGCATAGTTGTTCGTGGTGCCCACAATGAGGTTCACCTTCGTCAAGATGCCCCGCTCATCCGTCCAATAGTGATGCGTCAACGTACCACGAGGAGCCTCGACACAACCTACCCCTTCGTCCGGTGTGGCCGTTATGGGTGCACGCGTGTTGGGGTCGGTGATCTCGGGATCGGTTATCAGCTCCAGCATGCGCTCGGCGGCGTACAGGAGTTCAATCAAGCGTGCCCAGTGAGTCGCCAGCCGGAAATGCACCGGCTCGTAGCGCCCGTTGACCTTCTTACTACCCAACGTCTCATACATTTTTTCGAACGCTTCTTGTGCCCGTGGTGTTGCCATGCCATCGGCAGCGTTCAGCCGCGACAACGGCGTAGCCACATAGACACCGCTGTCCGCTCCATCCACAAAGCCCTTCCAGCCAACCCCCTTGAGGAAGGGGAACTTGAGGTAGGTCCAAGGTTCGGTGTGCTCCGCGATGTGTTGGAGATAGTCCTTGGGATGATACTTGACGAACTCTTTCCCATCCGGGTCCACCACCCGCACCATGCCATCGTAGAAATTGACACGATTGTTGGCATCTACGGTGCCCATGTAGTAGGTGCGGTGGGTGTAGGCATCGGAAGTGATCAAGTCCACGTACTCTTGATTGCCCAGCACGATGTCCTCGAAAACCTTAAGGCTGAACAGGCCGAACTCGACATTCTGACGGGCAATCTGCTCGAACTCCTCGCGCTCTTCCTTGGTGATAGCTTTGCTCCAGCCACCAGGCAAACCAGCTACCGGATGAACACCGCGTCCTCCAACCGTCCGGATCACATGATGGTTGCGGATACGGGCATCAATGACCTGCTTCCCGATTTCTAATCCGACTTTGTGCACTACACCCAAGATGTTACGCTCAGCCGGCGGAGCATCTGGACCGACCACGAAGTCAGGTCCCCCCAGCGCATAGAAGTGTGTCGTGTGATCTGCCACGTAGAACGCCGAGTAGAACATCTCACGGATCTTCTTGGCTGCTGGCGTGGGTTCCACGTGATAGAGCGCATCTAATGCCTTGGTGGCAGCCATATGATGGGCTTCAGGGCATACGCCACAAATGCGGTTGGTAATACGGGGCATTTCCTCCGCCGGTCTTCCCACGCAGAATCGCTCAAAACCACGCAGCTCTGGGATGACAAAGTAGGTATTTGCTACCTTGCCCTCATCATTCAGGAAGATCTCAATTTTACCGTGCCCTTCCAGCCGCGTGATTGGATCTATCGTGATCTGCTTCATCTAGGCTACTCCTTTCTCAGCACTGTCTCCCATAAAGCGAGCGCGCATCAGCAATGAGCGGGCCATGTTGAAGCGGTAGAAGGTACCTGCTGGATCGACGAGGGTGTCCATCACTTCACCAATACGACGCTGCAGCTCAGCTTCATCGATTCCAGCCAGCGGACCAGAACCCTCTTCAATCACTGAGGCAATCGCCGCGACCATATTGGCCCCTTGATCCTCTATGCCGTCCAATGGCCCGTAACATCCCTCACAGCGCATGTTCACCCGCGGGCACAGTGCCCCGCAGCCAGCCCGCGTCGCGACGCCCATACATACGATGCCCTGCTCCAGCAAACAGATTTCGGGGTCCGGGGTGATCTCATGAGGACGGTAGAAGCGCTTGATCCGTTTCACATTCTTCTGCCGGGGACACTCCTCACAAACCGCCACGCTTCCCGCGCCAATGATGCTCCTGCCGGGTGGCGGCAACGGAACACCTGTGATCACGGCATCCATCACAGCGGCTATTTGGTGCGCTTCGGGTGGGCAACCCGGCATCATATAATCCACTGGCACTACTTGATCAAGCGATTTCACACGTTCGTAAAAGACGGGTATTTGAATGGTGCCTTCGGGCACCTTCGTGAACGGTTGTGGCAATGCCTTCTTTGGGTTATCCGTCGAGGGGTTATCGAGATACACTGCACGCAATGTAGCTTCTGCTGTGGTCAAGTTGGACAGAGCAGGTATGCATCCTTCACTGGCGCACGAACCAAACGCGACCAACACCTTTGATTTCTTCCGCAGCAGATGGGCCATTTCCTCGTTCTCGGAATTGCGGATAGCTCCATTGAAGAGGCACAAGTCGATGTAGCCATCTGGATATCCCTCGACATCCTTCACCTTGAAATCGGCCACACACGGCCAGAAGGCAACATCAAATGCCTTGTCCACCTCCAGTATTTTGTCACCGATGTTGAGCGTGGAAATTTCGCAGCCACCGCAGGAAGCGGCCCAGTACATGGCAAATTTTGGCTTCTCCTTGGCCGCCATATCCATTATACCTCCTTAGCCGTTGTCTCATCAACGTGCTCTACGGTTCGACCATCTTCACCTAGAACCGTCTCACGCCAGCGCAAAGGGCCCAGACGGCGCAGCTGTTCGGTCATACGGTTGACCGCATCCGCCAGGACATTGCCTTCCGAGGCTGCCGCCCAGACGAGCTGCACACGCTCCTCTTCGATGCCCAGCTGCCGCAACATCCGCTTGAGTAATTCATAGCGTCGCAATGCCTTGATATTGCCATCCACGTAGTGGCATTCGCCCGGGTGACAGCCGGCGATCAACACGCCATCAGCACCCTCACGCAGCGCCTTCAAGACGAACTGAGGTTCCACTCGCGCGCTGCACATCACGCGGATGGGACGCATATTCGGCGCATAGTGCAAGCGTGATGTGCCAGCTAAGTCGGCAGCACGGTAAGAACACCAGTTACATAGAAAACCGACAATGACGGGTTCATACGAGTTGTCCATTGTCTCACCCTGCTCCTGTGGTGATCATGGCAATTTGTGGCTGCACATCCCACAACATACCTTCGATCTGCGCCATCACCTGTTCGTCCGTGAAGTGGGCTCCCGTGATCGCCGCGCTCGGGCAAGCTGCCACACAGGCACCACATCCCTGACAAAGCGCTGTGATCACCTCAGAGACCTTGCGATCCTCATGGAAGACAATCGCATTGTAAGGACACAGGTTGTTGCAAACGCGACAGCCAGAGCATTTTTCGGCGTCAATGTGCGCCCGTACCGGCTCCATCATCACCGTGCCCTGGCTGATCAAGCTCAGCACACGCGCTGCTGCAGCCGCTCCTTGGGCAACCGCCTCAGGGATGGCCATCGGGCCCTGACATGCTCCGGCAATTTGGATGCCCTCGGTCATCGTATTGACCGGGTCGAGCTTGGGATGCCGCTCGATGAAAAAGCCGTTGTACTCACAACCCAGACCGAAGATTTGAGCGAGTTCGCGCGAATCGCGGCGCGCCTCCATACCGACGCTCAAGATCACCATATCCACCGGCAGGCGATGCTGCTTGCCGATCAGGGTATCCTCATACTGCACGATCAGCTTGCCTTCCTCGCCGGGCAAACGCGCCGCATCGGTCACCTCTGCCACCCGACCACGGATGAAACGGGTGCCTTCCTCCAGAATGCGATGGTAGAACTCCTCATAACGCTTCGCCGTCGCGCGAATGTCGATGTAAAACTCGTAGACCTGGGCATCTGGCAGCCGTTCGTGCAAAAGGTGTGAGAACTTCAGCGAGTACATACAGCACACACGCGAACAATGCTCGTTGTACTTTTTGTCGCGCGAGCCCACACAGTGGATGATAGCCACACTCTTGGGCGTTGTCACTCCATCTCGCAACACGATGCGCCCACCCGTTGGGCCAGCGGCATTGACCATGCGCTCGAACTCGAGGCTGGTGAACACATTGGCCAACCGACCATAGCCATATTGCGGAATGCGGCGCGGATCAAACGTGTCGTAACCGGTTGCCAGGATGATGTTGCCCACCTCAAGCTTGAGAATCTGGTCCTGCTGCTCAAAATCTATCGCCTCTGCAGGGCAAAACATCTGACACGCTTTACACTTGCCCCGTTGGAAGAAGATGCAGTTGGCCGTATCGATCACTGGATACTTGGGCACCGCCTGAGGGAAGGGGCGGTAGATTGCCTTGCGATAACCCAACCCGGCCTCAAAGACCTCGTCCACCACCTTCTTGGGGCATTTCTCGATACAGATGCCACAGCCGGTGCACTTTTCTTCATTCACATAGCGTGCCTTCTTGCGCACCGTAACAGTGAAATTGCCCACATATCCCTCAACGGCTTCCACCTGACTCCAGCTGAGCAAGGTGATGTTCTTGTTCTGGGCTACATCCACCATCTTGGGGGTCAAGATACATGCCGAGCAGTCCAACGTCGGGAAGGTCTTGTCCAGCTGGGCCATATGCCCACCGATGGAAGGTTCACGCTCCACCATGTACACGTGGTACCCTGCATTGGCAATTTCCAGGGCCGCGGTAATACCTGCTATCCCTCCTCCAACAATCAGCGTGTTCGGATTGATGTTGACCGGCAATAGCTGGAGGGGTTGATGATGGATAACACGTCGTACCGCCGCACTCACCATCGCTTTGGCCTTTTGGGTCGCAGCCACGCGATCATCCGTCGCCCAGGAATCGAGCTCGCGGATGTTGGCCATTTCGAACAGGAAAGGATTGAGCCCAGCGCGTTCGCACGTGGCACGGAACGTACGTTCATGCATATGGGGAGAACATGCCGCTACCACGACGCGCGTCAAGCCCAGTTCTTTGATGTCTTTCTCCACCAGCTCCTGTCCCAAGCTAGAGCACATAAACTTGTAATCACGGGATACCACCACATTGGGCAGGCCGGCAGCCCACTGCGATACCTCTTCCACAGCGACTGTCCCGGCGATGTTGCTACCACAATGACAAACATATACCCCGACACGTTCCTCGCTCATGGTCATTCCTCCTCCAAGCGTGGCATTGGAAGCGCTTCTTTCGATGTCCCTGCTCTGCGAGGTGTCCCATTGGAAGGCACTGCTATCCCAATCTTGGCCAAGGCAGGACGTGCGTCCACAAATTCCTTGCCAATGCCTAAATCCACCGAGGAGACACCAAAAGCCAGTCCCATCAGTTGCGTGAAGTACAGGACAGGGATCATGTAATCCGTCCTGAAGAACTGATTCACGTTGGCCTGATAGGCATCCAGGTTGAGCTGGCACATCGGGCAGACCGTTGCAATCACATCCGCCTCATAGTCAGCAGCATTCTTGAGCAGACGACGGATCATCTCATAGGCCACTTCCTGGCTGATCTGGGTCATATGACCGCCGCAACATTGGGCTCGCAGAGGGAAATCCACCACCTCAGCACCCAGCACCCGCAGCAGCTTATCCATAATCGTGGGATGCTCTGGATCATCAAGCATCCCTCCGTAGCCAGGGCGCACGATCAGGCAACCGTAATAAGCGGCTACGCGCAGCCCTGTCAGCGGTTTGCTCACACGGGCCGCCACCACATCGTAGCCCACATCATTCACAATGATGTCGAGCAAATGGCGCACCCGCACACTGCCAGGAGTGTAGTGCAATCCGCCAGCCGCCAGTGCCTCATTGACATCCGCTGCCAATTTAGGCGAGTCCGCCATATATCGATCGGTCTTGGTGAGATTCAGAAAACAGGCACTACACGGCGCCACTAGATGATCGCTGACCCCTTGATCCTGCGCTAATGCCAGATTGCGTGCCACCAGTGCATAGGCAGGTAACAAGTTGATCGAAAAATACTCGGTTGCACCACAGCAGTTCCAATCGTCAATCTCAACCAGATCGATCCCCAACAGTTCTGCCACAGCCATGGCCGATTGGTGGTAAGCGGCTGCATTGCGCTCCAGGGAACAGCCGGGGTAATAGCCGTACTTCATTTCGCACCTCCCAATTCTTTGGCCTTGTTGAGGATCGCCTGCAGCTGTTTAATACCTCTGATCTTCGTCGGGGTGAGGTCCATGCGCCCTCTGCGCAACATTCCCAATGCCATTGGCGCCATGCTCACGGCATTGAGTGGTCGGTAACGCAGGTGATAGGCGGTGGCCAAGCCGAGCTCGAAGCTGCGTCCGTTGCTCTCCACGAAGTCAATGAACGTCTTGGAGAACTCCGGTGCATCGCGCGCGGTCGACTCAGTATAGTATCCCTCATCAATGGCCATTCGTTTCAAGGTGTACATCACGTCCGTGATATGGATTTGCTGAGGGCACCGTACCATGCAGTAGTAGCACGACACACAGTACCACGGGGTGTTGCTGCGTAAGACCTCTTCTCTTAAGCCCGCGTTGATCAACGCAAACAAGCCGCGCGGTGTGTGTTCCATATCCGGCCCGGAAGGGCAGGAGCCCCCGCATGTGCCACACTGGATGCATCGTTCTAGATGGGGCTCACCAGGTGTACGCGCGATCACCTCATCGAGGAACGTAGGCGCTCGCGCAGAAGTTGCAGTGGCTGTCATAAATCCCATACCTCCTTCGGTTCATGATGAAATCGTGTGCTCCGAAAATTCAGAACAAGTGCTTGTGGGGAGATACAACTGTGAAGTGAACAGCACCACATCCTAAGTAATTAAGTGTAGAATCCACATTGCGCGTCCTATGTTATCCTACCTGTCATACCACAACCATTTTTTTGACACACTAAATCCCTAGCCCAATCGCACTCCATCGGGGATAAAAATAAGCGTCTTAAACCCCTGTCTGTAGAGACGCTACCGTGCCTCTGCCAGCGGTCCGAGACGCATCGAAGACAATCCGCTTTTCGACGTAAGCAACCACTGTCGCGATGTAGCCACGAACTTGCCTAATCCACCGGATTGCATTATATTAAGCCTGTGCCGGGGTGTGGCGCAGTCGGCGAGCGCGCTGCGTTTGGGACGCAGAGGTCGTCGGTTCAAGTCCGACCACCCCGACTTTTTTCAGTGTAACAGGTCATCCCTAAGTTGTCAAAATTTGCCATGGGTCTTGTGAAGCCGTTCACGCAACACCGCTACATCCAGCGTCAAGCTGGCGCACCAACTCATTTCCCTACGCATAGAGACCTTTCAGCGCCGTTGATAGATGACAACATCACCCTGCCGGTAGATAGCTTCCATCAGTTTTTCAAACTTGGCCAGGCCGTCTGCACGGTAGCGCTTGCGTTCTAACGTTCCCACATAAACATAGGCGATATCGTACTGATCTAGCAGTGCTGTGGTGCGAGACGGGTCCAGCCCATTAAATAGCGCTTCAATGTCCGGCTCTCGTCGGGCCGGTACCTCATAACTTCCGCGCCATTGATGCTCATGGTTACCCCAACCCAGTAACGTGGCCAGTCCAGTTAACGCAGAGACCCGACCTACGTAATCATAAGCGGCATAACGGTCGCCCGGCGCTTCCAAAATCACCGCTTCGCCAGGCACATTGGCTTGCAACCAGCGGATGGCGGCGTAATCGCCAGGGTACACTTTGCTCAGCCATTCCATGCCATCTAGCTGGGGTTCGTCTTCATAGTGAGCCACCTTGCTCGGGGTGGACAGGATGGGATAAACCAGCCCAGCAAGCACCAGGCACACCATAACCAATCCCCACAGCCCGCGTAGCATTGATTGCCACAGTGCACCGCTTCTTTCACTCCCAGTAGGCATCTGGGCGCGAAGGAAACACCTATGAACCGTCCATATCCCATAGGCAGCCGAGACGGCTAACAAAATCCAAGCTTGATAATAAAACTTGAACACGGTGTTCATCCGAATGCCGAAATTATCCCGCAGGTACACGAATTCGACGATCAGCGGCAGCGCTAAACCGAAGCTGGTCATAAGCAGCACAAAGCGATCCGGGGAAGAGAGCGAAGTAGTTTGAACTGGATAATCAGATGCAGGACGGTGCGAGGGCCAGATCAGGCCGATCCAAATCAACAAACCGCTCAGCAGCAACCAGGTCAACGGATTGCCCCAATGAAGACGCAACGCCAAGAGCATCAGTGACCCGACGGAAGGTTGGTCGAGCAAGGATTGCATGTGCGGGTCATAAAGGATTCCATCTATATGGGGACGCAACGCAGGCGATACGGCAGCGACCCCCATCATCGTCAACATAGCCGCTATAGGTGCCACAACGGTGGCCAAAAGCAGAGGCGGCAAACGCCTCCAGTACAAACGCCATCTCTGTCGACTTGATATAAGGATCAAATAACCCACAATCGCGAACAGAAATGGGCCGAAAAAGACAAGAAATTGTTGCACTTTTGTCGGGTTGAACAGGTTTGGCAACAACCCACTCGCTTGGGACTGGAATCCGATGTAAAAAGGCACATATAGACCGACGCCCAGCAGGCCCAGTCCAAGTCCCATTGTGAGCGCTTCGCTCGCCCAATTTGTGCTACGTTGAGCGCGCGCTGCTGCAATTGCCACGCTCATAACGGCCAAATAGATGGGGAAATCCCAGGTATTGAGGAAACCAAGTCCTCCCAAGCAAACGGCAACCAGAATAAACTCCAGCCAGCCGCCGAAAACCTCGCGTACCAGGCGCGTCAGGCGCTGTACGAGGCCTGTGGTCGCTTTTGCACTCGTAGTATGCTCTTCCGCCAATACCTCTGCCCTAATGAAAGCGTTCAAGATTAACCCCAAACCCAACAAGACGAACGGCAGCGCCAAAACGTGAGGATGGACATCCCCTAACAAGAAGCTGAAAAATGGGAACTCATCAATGACTTCCCAATCACCACCTGGTGGGTTGCAATTGCCCGTCGCCAGTCCTTGCAGCGAGCAGTCGTGGATCACACGCGACGCTCGCCACCACCACATAAATCGGGTGGGGATCCAACCACCTTCTAACAGCGGTGCTACGTTGATATCTTTTATGTCAAGCCAGTACCAAAAACTGGCCGGCAATAGTCCACGACTATGCAATACTTCCAAAAAGCCTTCCAGATTGCCCATCACGCCCACAAAGACGGCCCCCATCAGGCCATAGAACATCCCCATCCATTGCTTGGGTTGACCGGATCGGTCATGACCATCTTCGCGCTGCCTGACAGCTACGAGGTTGTAGACCAGTCCGAAAGCACCGCTGAGCGTCAGTGCGAACAGCGTGGGCACAAATAGGTTGTACGCTGTGGTCGCGGGCAGACCAGACAGGTGGGTCACCATTGCCATCAGGACATAACCAAAGTAATAATAGCTGATACCATAACCGGAAAGCCATGGATCCTGCGGTGGAAAGTGCTCGCTGCGCAGCGTGGCGTTGACAAAGGCGATTTCCATCCACTTCTCACCACCTGTGGTTTCGATGTCCGGATTATGTGCCTTGAAAATCGTCCACCCCAGCAGCGCCAGACCGAATAACAACTCCACACAAAGTACATATACCGCATGATTACGTACCCATGCGCATAGCGAGATATCGCCCTGCTTCAGACGCACTGCATATAACCACCAGCCCACACCTCCTACCAGCGCAAGCGCTACGAGCGTCGCACTGACCCCATTTTTCCAAAAACCCAGAGTACCACCCATCCACAAAAGATAACCGGACAACAATAAACCCAAGGGACGTGCCAAAGTGTACCCGCGATCCGGCAAACGCGTGAACAAGCTGAAAGCCAATGGAAGAGCTACCAGGCCGAATAGCTGCAACAACACCCACCAAAGCGCTGCTGTTGCGATGATCACTTTATGCTACCCCTCTTTGATCACCTGATAAATGCGTGTACGCTCGTTCTCATAGACGAGCTTCAGCCGTCCTTGGGAACACAACACCTCGAATTTCCTGTAGCCCGCGGGATCCAAGAAACTCACTCCCCAACCCTCGACTGACTGCGCGATTTCTGGATCGTACAGCGTCCGCTCCAGCTGACCCAGGTAGATATAAGAAATGCGCAACTGATGAATCAGTCCCCATGCTCTCTCGGGATCCGGAGTATTCCAGAACTCCATATAGAGTCCGTCGCGCTCTCCAATCTGATCCGGCCAACGCTGTTCATTCTGGTGCAGTCCACCCAGCGGCGTGGGCAAGCCGGTATAGCTGGACACACGCATACCCCCCTCACGATAGTAACCGACCTTTGCCTCGGCAAGCACAGGGGTACCCGCAACGTGCTCCTGCAGCCAGCGAATCGCCTCATAATCGTACTTCAGCTCAATCACATTGCCATGGGGCCAGTGTAACCTGCCAGTGGTCATATAGGCCATGCCATCCAGGGTGCCTATTGGTGGCGGATCGTCAAAGCGATCTAATACCCGCGTGCGGGTGCCGAACAACGGATACACCAAGGAAGCCAGCAACAAGCTGACCACCAGAGTTTTCCAGGCCAGAATCCAGCGAGCCCGTTGCCAGTTTGCAATGCGTTCCCACAATTCCGGCAGCAAAGCCGCTGTTGCCACCCCTGCCAGAACCCAAGCTTGGATATAGAACTTGAACAGAGTGTTCATCCGGTAATAGCTGCTGCCACCCAGGAAGTCACGCAAGTAGAAAACCTCCACTCCTAGAAGGATAAGCAGAGCTCCGAAGAACAAGAGACCTGTGAAGCTTCTCCCATCTGATAATTCCGGGCGCAGCAGCAAAATCAGAGCAAGGGACACAGCGGGCAACAATAATCCAATAACATGATAACCCAATACCCAGAGTATGACAGTGAGCACCAGGACAACAACGATCACCCAGAGCAAAGTCGCTTTGCCCGGCGTCGCTGTCACCGTCATTTGTCTCATCAGGCGGGGCAGACGTGGCGCCACATTCCAATGACGCAACCACAGACTGACCCAACGTGCACCCCATAGACGTGAGCGAGGATGCACAGCGTTGACAATCAGATAGCTAAAACCTACAAAAAGGAAAAGCCCCCAAATCCATAGGAACTGCTCCAGATTAGTTTTATCCCTCACCAATCCTAAACCAACGTCAAGTGGCTGGTAGAAGAGGAAAAATGGCAAATACAACAGATAACCGGCTGCCAGTGTGACAACTCCAAAACCGGCCGCTCGGATTAGCCAGCATACCGGCTGGCTTCCCCACTGCTCTATCGCTCCTTGCTCGCCCAAGGTAGCTCGGCTGTGCCCAGATCGATAAAGAGCTAACCAAAAGGCGAGAGTTGCCAGTCCGGTATATGTGGGCAGATCCCAAGTGTTGGTCGCCGCCAGCGCCCCCAAGCAAAACGCCAACGCCAGCCAGATCGTAATGCTACCACCCAGAAGCACACGCACCGGGTTCACACCAGCACGCCAGAGCCGTTTGATTAGGCTCCCGCGCACACCTTCTTCCGACACGCTGACAAGGGTATCATTGTGCGTCGCACAGTTCACCAGCAACACATAGATCAGCGTCAACGCTAACACCGCAAACGGCATCGCAATAAGATGGGGA
>JBMFPH010000021.1:0-20963 GCA_049969215.1 Anaerolineae bacterium
GTCGCCAGAATAGACATCTGCGTGTCCATAACCATTGTACGCCAACCAGGAGCGTTAGTGCCGGGAAGACAAAACTCACGGGCTGGGCGTTGACCCCACGTCTCATCAAGTCGAACACCCATACACTATTCTGAACCGAAAAAAGGAAGGGTAGCAAGCTCATTACCCACCACATCAGCAGGAAAAGGTACTCGGGTTTCTTCCACTGTTGTATCGCCACTATGACGCCCAGCCAGAAAAGCACAGACACGATGGGATCAAACATGAACATGGTGCGATCATTGCTGAACAGCAATGAAGGAGACAGGCCAAAGCTCACAAGGATACCTTTGCCATTCTGCAATAGCTGTTCTCCCAGGTTTTCCACACTCATCGCACCGACGTAGAGAGGCCGGCGCAGAAATGCTTCAGGGCTGATCATAAACTGGTAGACGAGTGGCAAAATACAAATACATGCTGCTCCAGCTAAAAACAATAGGTTCCTCCAATGGCGAACAACGAGTCCCTGGCGTTGTCCTACCTTGCTCACCAACCACTCTGCCAGGAAAAACATAAGCAAGGCCAATGGCGCAAGCACTGCTGCGGCATAACCATATATTGAGATGCCTATGAGCATCCCACTTCCGAGAAAGTAGTGTGGACGACCTGTTCGCAGGCCACGCCACAAGAGGTATGTGTATCCCGTTGCCAGCAGTGGAGTGAGCGTGACATTCAGAAATGCCAAACGTCCCAGAGAAAGAAACCACGTCGAAGCAGCGAAGAGGCAGCATGTCAGCACTCCGAGAATGCGGTCTCGCCATTCACCCAGGCCGGAGAACACCTCTCGCACCATAAGATACGTAGTTGCCACGAAAGCTAGGTTAATCATAGCGTGGAAGATGCGCAGCGCTACCACGCTTTTCCCAAAGAGAAAAATATGGATTGCGGTGAGAAAAACAGCCAAGGAACCCCCTGTCAGTTGCAAAGGATAGACTATCTTTGGCCCTACCCTGAGCGTTTCCACCGCATCAGCCATAATCATCGTCTCGTCTGACCAGGGAAGAGGGGGTACCAGTGTGTCAAATTTGTAGAAGAGAAAAACTGCCGCTGTTCCCCAACACAACAACAAACAGAGAAGGTCAAGAAAAAAGCGCTTGTGTGCTCTGACAAAGGAAAGAATCCAATATGGTCCCACTCTGAAAATCACGGTTCTCCCACACTCCTTAATGCAATCTTATAAGTGGGAAGCTTGCCTGCACCAAGCATGCTCACGATTACCTCTTATTAGTCACCTCGAGGTCTTACAACAGCAGAGTGTAGACAAAACGGGTTATCGTCACCAATGGCCACTCCCATACAGACAACAACCCTCACTAGGAGTAAGAATCCCGATCGCTTCCCTGTAGGCCTTAGAGAAACCTCTCACTCCACCCTTATCGTGCCCAGTGACAGCACGTCGCGCGCGGTGTCCTTCACCTTCAGGCGTTCGCCGGTGCGCGCATCGTACATGCCCACCAGGATGGTGTACTCCCACGGCGGCGCATCCTGCGCCATCGGCACCATGTAACGGTCGGTGATCACCTCACCCTTGATCCACCCTGTGGTGGGCAGGGTGCCAGCGCCGGGGATGCTGTCCCATTGCCCGCGAATCACCCCATCCGGCCCCACCACATGCACGAAGACGGTGTACGACGTGCGCGTCTCTGCCAGAGCACGCCAATAGAGAGTGAGCGGGAAGGTCTCCCCAGCACGCACACTGCGCTGTGGCAGGTCAAAACCGATCAGCTGTGCCACCTCATCCAAATCGGCGCCCACTGGATACTGCACTTGTGGTGTCTCAAAGTAGCGTGGCCGCTCGACGAACTCCAGCTTGCCCAGGATCTCGCGGCCGACTGTCTGACCGCTCACAGTGTCCAGCAAACGCACCGTGAGCATATATGTGTCCGTGCGCGCATAAGGTGGCATCTGGAGCTGATGCAAGCTCACCAACACCTCACCACGTCGCCACTTGTGTGTCGGGTAGAGCTCCGACCCCAGTGTCTCTGTCCAGGCACCTCCGTCCCGTCCACCAACGCTGCGCGCCTCGAAGACAACCGCATAGTCGGTGGCAGGGCGCCCGGTCGCACGCCAATAAAGGGTTATCGGCAGGCGTTCGCCTGGGCCAAGCTTGGCGGCGCCCAGCCGGTAACTCAAAAGCTCCACGCCCGGTGCCAGCTCTGTGCGCACTGGGCGTTCGATGGTCAGATCTTCTATACTGGCAGGGGTACGCGCCGGCAGCACCTCAACCCGCCCGATGTTGCGCGCCAGGCCGAAGGTCTCACCGGTGGTGAAGGAATACATCGCCACCTCGAGGTAGTAAACATCCGGCGGCGCGCCCGGCCGCAAGCGCAACCGATAGTCGTCGCGGATGTACATACCGGGCTGCCATTTATTGGTGCGCAATAGGCCGCCCAGGGGCAACCGATCTACCTGTCCGAACACATTGCCCGAGTCGTCCGTCAAACGCACGTAAACATTGTAATCCCCTGGAATGGGCGCCAACACTTGCCAATAGAGGGTGATGAAGAGAGGATCATCGGCATGCACCTCTCCATTCGCCAAGTCATAGCCCATCAGGTGGACCGCGCCGCCCAATGTGGCATCCACCGGATGCGAGATGCTCGGCGGCGGCGTTGTGCCGACGATCGGGCCGGGGTAGATGTGCGCATAGGGCACACCGTTGAGCCACACCGTATGGAGTGGTTGGCGCGCTCGAAAATACTCCAACAGCTCGGCGCTAGGAAAGCCGCGCTGTAGCTGGTTGATGTAGAAGACGACGTAGTCAGCTTGCAACGCTGCTTCGAGGCTGGAAAGATCGATCGTCTTCCCTTTAAAGAATGGGGCAAACTGCCAGCTGTACCACGCTGCCACCGTCTTTTGCGCCGCGTCCGGCTGCTGATTGAGATAGGCTGCCGCCTGGTCAAGCCCTTCACCCCAGCCAATATTGACATAACGCATCGCCACACTGCCGCCACCCAACAAGGGGTTGAAGTAGTCAAAATAGTAAGGATGCAAGGCGAACACACTGATCGTTTGCACGACCAGCGCCAGCCCCAGCACCCATGTGGCACGCACGCGCACGCGGCTCAGCAGATTGCCCACCCGCTCGGCCCAGTAGGGCATCAGTATGGTGCGTCCGCTGATACTGCGCGCCGCGGGAACGGCGTTGCGCGCAGATGTCTGCCGGGGCGCTGTCGGGGCGCTATCGGGGCGCTGCCAGATCAACTGTTCTAACGTCACCGCCGTCATCAAGCACAGCGGCGGATAGAATGGCAGGATGTAGCGGTCGCCGCGCCGCCCGGTGAGCGAAACCGGGATGAGGAAGAGGATGAGAAATGCCCATAGTGAGAACAGCAACGGTGTCAGATAGGCGCTTTGGGGGCGATGTCGTCCGCGCAGTGTCAGATACAGACCGGCTAGCAGGCCAAAGCTGCCCAACGGTGTCAGGTGGAACGGCAGACTGACCAGGTAATAGAGCGGACTGCGGTCGCCCGGGCCATCTCCCAGGAAGACACCGCTGGTGGGATGGTTGGTGCGCATTGCAATGAGGGCATTGTTCACAAGCAAACTGATGGTGCCCGCCGGGTCACGCCACACCGAGGGCCACAGGGCGAAGAAGGCGGTCAACGCGACGCCGGCCCAGATGCCCAGTGCCAGCCAGAAGCGTCGCCGGCGCGTCGCCGCATTCTCTGCGCTCGTCTGGGAAGCTGTGCCGAGATTCAACACATAGATAAGCCCGGTGGCGACCAGGATAGGCGCCAGGATGACGCCCGGCGTCTTGCTGAGCACCGCCAGCGCACCGCACACGCCGGACGCGAACAACCAGCCCCACTTCCCTTCGCACAGATACAGCCAGAAGGCCAGGAAGGAGAGGAACATAAAGTAAGTGAGCGGAGCATCCACGTGCAGCACGCGCGAGTTGGCCAGAAACATCGGTTCGGCGGCGAGCAACACACCTGCGATCAATGCCCCACGGGTGCCGATCAGGCGGCATAGCAACAGATACATAGCCAGCACCGCTAGCGCTGCCATCACTGCCATCGCGGCACGCGCCGCCGGAATGTAGGTAAGCGGATATTGTTGCACCATCGCTAGCGCAGCTGCCAAATCGGGTGGGTTGCCCGGCAGCGGAGCGACATCCCATTGGTGCAACAGGAAGCGCACCCACAATCCCAGTGCGCCGAAGGCCATCGTGGGCACACCTGGGTAGCCCAGCAATGCGGCACGCGCCCAATCCTGCGTCCGCACCGCCTCCAAGAAGCTGGCCGCAAAGCGGATCTGGTCGTCTTCATCCGCTGTCAGGAAGACGTCCAAGCCTATCAGCCGCGGCAGCAGGGCCAACAAGAAGACCACCAGAGCCAGCAGCCAGTGCCCATAGCGCCTATGCTGCGGCACGGCATGGTGCAGGATGGGTGCCGCGTTGGCGGTTTGTGTCGGCTGCACTGGAACTAATGGGGATTCAGTCGTCATAGCGTTCGCACTCCTCGGTGCATCGATGGGATAACGGTCGCGGAATCGCGATGCGTGTCAGCGTTACGGCGCGTGAGTCTACCGCCTGACCATCCACACTCACCGCCAGGCGCACGCCGCTCACGGGATCATACAGGCCGGTCGCCAGGATGTAATCGCCCGCCGACAGATCCTGCGGGAGCGGGAAGTCATGGCGGTCGGGAACGATCGCACCCACTGGCCAGCGCGTAGTGGGCAGGTAGCCATGCACCGGTCTTCCATCGTGGGATGCGACCAACCGTCCGGAGGCATCATACAGGTGCACGAAGACGGTCAGGTCGCGCCGCAGCGGTTGTGTCGCCTGCCAGAACGCGGTCACGCGCAGCCACGAAGATACTGCATCCGACGTTTCATCCAGCCGGGCATCGAAGCCCACCAAGGCAATGCCTCCCTCAAACAGCGCCGTATGCTGCTGTGGCACTTCATCGACGCTCACCTTGCGCGCGAAGTAGAGCACGTGATGGTTGTCCCAGACGCGGCGCACCAGATAGTGACGTTCCACCCAATCCATGTATTCCTTCAGTTGGGGCAAGCGCAACGCCCAGTTTGCCACCGCTTCCACGCGATACGCTTCGGAGAGGGCGATCAGGCGCCGGCTGGTCTGGCGGCCGCTGTCAATGGCCACCTGCGCCAGGTCGCCGAAGGATGGCGGCGGCTTGCGCTGCGCCATGAACGTCAGCATCAGATTGTCGCTGATGACGGCGTCATCCGGGCGCGTCACCTGCTGCAACAGCGCAATTGCTTCCGCTTCGCGGCCGAAACGTGCCCATACGACTGCGTCGTTGGCCCGCACCATGCCCGGCATGCTCCCGACCAGCGCGATGGCGGAGGCTGCACCCAGGCTACCCCATAGCCAACGTCGTTCACGCAGCAACTGCCATGTCACGGCAGCGGCGCCACCGCACAACAACGCCAGCGGCGGCAAAAGGATGACGGTGTGCTGATAGAACAAGGGCGAATGGATGATCAACGGCAGGATGCCACCACCTATCAGCCATAATCCCAGCGGAGTAAGCGCATCCCAACGTACTCGATGACCCAACAGCACACCCCCACAGACAGCCAGCACCACAATACCCCAATGCTGTCGCCAGAAATCCATCAACCAGACCAAATTGCGTTCGAGCTCCAGTGGATAGACCGCACGCAGTTGAAACCGGAAGGCGATCACCTGATCGTAGAAGGCAGCCGGGTCGTAGAACACGAAGCACAACGTCAATGGCAGCAGCGCAGCGACGCCCCAAGCAGCCAGGCGTGCGACGCGACTGCGCCAGCTAACTTGCCCTGGTGTCGTCATTACCAGCCACAGGATCGGCAGTACGATCAATGGATTTACTGCCTTGACCAGCAAGCTCGTGCTGTAGAGCAGGCCAGAAAGCAATAGCCAAATCCACGCCCCGCGACGGGTATATATCTGCGCCAACGCCACGGCGAGCACGGCTAGCGCCAGCGCCGGCACCTCGCCCATCGCCATGCGCGACAGGCGAAACGCGATGGGCGCCAACATGAAAACCAGGACGGCCACCAGGGCAGCGAGCCAGCTGGCGTGCTCACCCTCCTGCACGTAGAACATGCGGGCCGACCAGGCAAGCGCCGCGCACGCCAACACCCAAAACGCCAGCACCAGTGCGCGTCCGCTCACCACCCCGACGCCGGCCAGATCGTAAACCCAGTCTAGCAACACGAACAACAGCGGTGTCCAGACCAAGACGGTCTCACTATAGAGCGGATGACCCTCATGGAGCAGCCAAGCCCATGTCAAGTGCGCGCCTTCGTCGTTGGAGAGGCTGAACGCATCCAAATTGGGCACGCGCCACGCGAGCGCGGTGGCAATGAGCAAGACGAGCAGGACGAGCCATCCCCAGCGGCCACGTACCATTGGCATCACACTCTGCCCACGGCCACGATGTAGAGCGCTGCCTCATCATGGCCATCCAGCTCCAGCAAGGCATTCAGGTCGTCATCGAAGAAGGCGCCCACCGTACAGGCACCCAGTCTCAACGCGGTGGCAGCCAGGCATAAGTTTTGGGCAATGTGTCCTGCTTCGAGCAGCACGTAGCGATATGTGCGCTCGCGATACTTCCAGCGCGTGCGTTGGAAGATGGCTGACAGGACGAAGCACACGTTCGCCTCGCCCACAAAAGCTTGGCCCAGCGCAGCTGCGCCGACCGCGTCGCGCAGGTCGCCAGCGCGTACCAATTCCAGCTCGTGTGTCCGGACGGCATAGTGATAGGCGCCTTGCTCCAAACCGGTGACGTGGTGCGCCAACACATAGAGCTCGATGGGATAGAGCGCGCCGGCGGAAGGCGCCGCACGCAGCTCGCCCGACGGATAAGTGATGCCCTGTGCCGCGAAGAGCAGCTGTCCCAGCTCTGCCAGCGAGATGGGTTCGTCGCGGTAACTGCGCTGGGAACGGCGTGCGCGCACCACCGCCATCAAATGGCTGCCTTCCTCCTCCGAAGGCGTGGGCAAGGTGATGCGCGACGCGTCGGGATAGGTTTTGTAACGCGGCGGCTGTGTGCCCCAGTCAGGCGGTGGCCCCTCGTATTGGGCATGGCCGGGCTTGCTCCACTCGTGATAATGCAATCCCAGATCAGCTTCCGGCGGTTCAGGTGGTATAGCGCGTGGCCAGGACAGTTCGCGCATAGCAGCACAACCACCCACCAGACTCAGCAACCCTCCCAAGAACCAACGGCGGGTTGAGGTCACTTGTTCCTCCTTTCCTACGCAATTACCATAGCTCAGCGCTGCTGTGTCGGCACATTGAGCGCAGCATGCAGCACCACCTTATCATCCAGCGCCTCACCTGTGGCACTCACCACGGGCAGCCGCTCCCGAGTGACCGGGTCATACATCCCCACGAACAGGTCGAACGTGCCCTTGGGCATCTCACGCGGTAGAGGAACGCGCACCGGATCTACCACCACCTCACCTGCCTGCCAGTTGTGAGTCGGGTAGGCGCCATCATCTGGCATCGTGTCGCGCTGAGTCAGGAGACGCTCCTCGCCTGCCTCCGTCCTGTCTATCACGTGGACGAAGACAGTGTAATCTTGCGGCATATCCTGCTGCGCCTGCCAATATAGAACAATGCCAAACCAGCAGGCCGTTGTTACTATCACGCTAGTTTCATCTTCGCACGTCGGGGGCTGCAGATCGTAACCCACCAACCGTATCAACTCACCCAGTGAAGCATTCACCTGATATTGAGGACGCGGCACCTGCCACAGGCGTTCCACCGGCCCTCCCTCCGGCATGCCGAACACCTGGGAGAAGCGCGCCAGCTCCAACAGTGTTCCCTCGCTAGGCAGGCGCAGCGCGTAGCGCATGTCCACGACGGGATGCGGCCTCAGACGCGTGCCAGGTTGCCATGGATCACGTCCGCGCATCACTCCCAATGCCAGGCGATATGCGGACATATCTCGCGTGTACCATGGCAAAGTGTTGAAAACGATGCGCACCCGTTCACCCACTTGCCAGCGGCTCGTCGGATACCAGACAAGCGCAGGTTGATCCACCATCGTGGCACCGCGCAGAGCACCCCACTCATCTAATAGATACAAGGCAATAAACAAATCCTCGTCCAGCGGGCGCAATTGTTCCATCCAGAGCACGACCTGTACCTCTTCAGCGCGGTTGAAATGCAGATCAAAGCCCACCAGGCGCAATGCATCACCAAAGTTGGCCGTGATGGGATGCTGTGGCGGTGCATCCCCTGCGCGAGCGAAATCGGTGAATTCCGGCGGCAGCTGATCCGGTTCAATTGGCAGCGCTGAGGGCATCGCGCGCAGCAGCAGGAAACCATCCTCAGCGACCAACAGCTCCCAGCCACCCTGTTTGAGTAGCGCCATGATCACCTGGCGTTGGAAGTCGTCCTGGTTGACCAGCGTGGAGACGTCGAACAAGAGGTAATCAGGTGGTGGTAGGGTGCCGCCATAGCAACACGAGCCACCCTGCAGGAGCTCGGTGAGCAGCTGAGGATCTTGGTACAGAATACGTCGCCCACTGACGTGGGGATTTAAGTTGCTTTGTGCAAAGAGCGCCGCTTCGGGTGGAATCTGGGCGAAGATCTTCTGGGCACGCTGCGCATGGACGGTCACCAGTGGCAGGCGGAACGGTCGTGCCAGGGGCGAAAAACCGCGCACATAGTGATAGCTCACCGCGCTGACGAGCAATAACGCGCAGGCACCGAACAGCACGTAGCGGGCGGCGGTAAGCTGGCGGCGCGCAATGCGCACCACCACCGCGCGGATACCCCACAATGCCGAGATGATCACAAACGGTACTAGCGGTGCTGCATAATGGAACTCCTCGAGCCGCCAGGTGAAGGGATTGTCGCTGAGCAGGTTGATCGCCAGCGTGGGCAGCGTGGGCAACCAGGTCAGCGGGCTCAACGCTGCAAGCAGGCCGGTGGGCAGCAGCAACCCACTCAAGTAGGCGAGCAGATTGGCACGCTGCCATACGTGTTGCCATACCACTTCGGGGCGCTGCAGCAGGGTTTCCACCACCGCGGGCAGGTCGCGGCCCAGCCAGGCATAACGTGCCGCTTGAACGTTGCCCCCCGTAGGGCTGAAGGCGGGCTGGACCACCCCCAGCACCAGGACAAACCAGACGATGCCGCCCAGCAAGGCGGGCAACCCGAAGCGCCAGCGGCGCGTCACCAACGCATATAAGCCGAGCAGTGCCACCGTCAGCGCCATGTCCTCCTTGCACACCATCGCCAGCACCGCTGCCAGAGCAAAGCGGCCAGGACGACGCGTTTCCAGGTAGTAGAAGGCGAACAGCAGAAAGGTAGGCGCCAGCGTGACAGCGTGAAAGTCATACAACACGGCAGCTTCCAGCGCCGGCATGAGTAGATAGGCAAGCGGGAAGACCAGCGCCAGCCATGCCCCGTAGCGGCTGATCAGTAACATCTCGCGCGTTGCCGCCATGGATCCGTCCCCGCACAATGTCGTGCGCGCCAACTGGAACAGCGGCCATGCGCCCAGCCCCACCACGGCCGCCTGTACGAGCAACATGGCCACCGGGCCACCCAGCCCCAGCCAATAGAGTGGCACGAAGAGAAGCAGGATTGGCTCGACGTGCAGCGCCAGCCGATTGCGCAGCGGCGCCATATTAGTGAAAGCCATAAAGTTGCCATGAGCGGTGTTCCAAAGTGCCTGGTCGACGTTGCCCAGGTCCATGCCGTTGCTCTCCAAGGCGAGATGGCGCTGGATGGCCAGGAAGGCAAACGTCATCACAAAAGCGACGCTCAGCAAGCCCAGCACGATGTGGGACACGTTTCTCCTGATCACGGTCATGGCAAACCCACCTCCCCCAGGATGAGTCCGCCACCGCCACCGCGCACTCCTTGCGCCGGCGGCAGCACTGCCCAGCTCTGCGGATCGTACATACCCACCTCCAACTGATAACGGCCGGGCGGCGTTTCCTCTGGTCGTATCAAACGCTGCACATCTTCGATCAACTGCCCTGCCTTCCAGCGATGGGTGGGCAGAAAGCCCATCACCGGCGGCGCGTCGGTGCGTGCGTAAATGTTACCGGCACCGTCAACGGCCCGTACGTACACGAAGTGTTCCGGTAGATCGTTGCGCAGCATACGCCAATACAGCGCCACGTCCAGCGCATGTGGATGATCCGCCGCCGGACGCACCGCATATCCCTCCAGGACGACTGCGTCACCCATACGCACCCCCAGTGGGGTGACACCCTCGGGCAAACCACCACGCACGATCACCGCCGGGTAAATCCACGCATACGCAACGCCGTTGATGTGGACGACGTGTTCGGGGATACGCCTCTGAAAATATGCGATCAGGTTGGGGTCGGGGATGTTGCGTTGCACCTGGTTGACATAGAAGACAGCGTAATCCGCTTGTAGCACATTTTCGGTGGTGAAGAGGAGCGTCCTGCCTTTGAAGTAGGGCGCGAACGTCCATTCATACCAGGCCGCAACGCGCAATTGATCTGCATCGGGCTTGGTGTTGAGATATTCCGCGGCGCGGTCCATACCTTCGCCCCAGGCGATGTGCATCACGCGCGGCACCCACAGCCACCCCAGAAGCAGTGGATTGTAGTAGCTCAGATAATAGGGGGCATAGGGCAGCGTCCCGGCGAGCAAGAGGATGCCTCCCAGCAGCGCCAATCGCGGGCGTGTCAGCGCGGCGATGTGGCCTGCCAGCCCATCCGCGGCGCGCAGCAGCCCCCAGGCGGCCAACGGCGCCAGCGCCACCAACGGCATCAACGCATAGCGCACGCTCTTCTTCTCGGCGAAAGTCATCACCACCAGATAGAATACGATATATGCCCAGAGCGACCACTCCAACCGCCGGTGCGTCGCGCAGCGCAGGGTGAGCAAGCCAGCCAGCACACCGATGAGCATCAGCGGCGAGATGCGCACCAGCAGCGCCAGCGGGTAGAACCCGGGACCGGGGTCGAACACCGTCTGGCCCATCCAGTACATGCCCAGATTGCCCGAGCCAGGCGGCATGTTCTTCCACAGCCAGTCGAAGGCCCATACCACCGCGCCAAGGGGATCCACCCACATCGCCGGCCAGATGAGCGCAAAGGTGACGGCCGCCACCAGCACGCTGACCAGCCACTGCCCGGCAGTCGGCACGATCCAACGGCGAAAGGCGGGCGCATGCGGCCGCTCCGTCCACCAGAAGAGCAGCGCGAGGAGCGCCAGCGCCGGCAGCAATACCAGCGCTATCGTGACGGTCGAGATGGAAAGCCCGCAAAAGACGCCACTCAACACGAGCCAGAGGCGGCGGCGTTGCACCAGCCACAGCAACCAGACGGTCACCGTCAGGAACATCAGGAGAGCCAGCGGCACCGCCATGTGCACTAGGCGTCCATAGCCCAACAGCGTGGCGTCGAAGGTCAGGAGCAGCGTGGCGGCCAGCGCCACCCGATCGCCATAAACCCGACGGCCGAACAGATAGATGAGTTCCAGCAGCACGGCCACCAACACGATGGTGGCGATACGCGCGGCGACGTAGTAGGGACGGGGCTGGATATGCCACCCTGCCAGGAACTGGTCTAGCGACAGGCCTGATGGAAAGCCGGGCACCCACCCCTGCCGCGCCAGGACGAACTCCAACGCCAGGGCTGCGCCGTGCGCCCAGGCGAGCGGCATGTCCGGATAGCCCATCCCTAACGTCAGGCGCAGGTCGCCGCTCATCAGCCCTTCGAGGAACTGTATCGCGCTATTCAGGATGGGGCGCTCGTCCGCGGCGATGAAGCGGTCGATGTCCCACAGGCGCGGCAGCAAGATGAGCACGGCCAGCACCAGGCAGGCCAGCCATACGGGTGCCAGAGGACGCTCATCCGGCCACTTCGGGGCGCTGAGATGCGTCACCATATCCCCTCCAGACGCAGCGGCACGGCGTTCTCGCCGCTCGTGTCGCCCACCACGGGCAGCCGTTCCAGCGTGTCCAGTCGATAGAGACCCACCCATAGCGTATAACTGTCCAGCGGCGCGTCCCGTGGCAGCTGGAGCACACTGCGCTCGCGGATGGTGCGTCCGGAGGGCCACAACGTGGGGGGATAGACTGGAGCTAACGGCACATGATCTGCCTGCGCCACTGTATGACCCAAGGCATCCCGCAGATGTACAAAGACGGTGTAGTCATAGTCCGGTGGTCGCTGTGCCTGCCAGTAGAGCACCAGCTCCAAGGTACGTGCCGAGCTCCCGACAATGAGTGCGACGTCATAGCCCTGCAACATCATCACGTCGGCAAACTGGGCATTGACGGGTCGCGATGGATACTCCGGGATGAGCCGGGCGCCTGGCCGCGAACGTAGGATGATAATCCCGTTCTCCTCACGCACAAAATCGGTCATCGCCAGCAGGCGCTGCATAGTGAGTGGGGTGAAATACTCGAGCGTCAGCCCCCAGCGTTCCAGCACCAGCCAGACGCGCCGCGGTCCGCTCAGCGCAGCGTGCAGCTGCTCGTCCGTGCCCAGCCACGGCGACCCCACCCAACGGTCCACGATCTGCCCGGCCCGTTCCATCAGGCGGTAAGCATAGCCGGCACCTTGCATCGCATAGTAATCGTTGCGACCCAGGTAGAACGCTGCCGCTGCCGGCGTGCCGGTGAGGATAGCGTCATCCGCATGCCAGTTGGCGCGCACATAGGCAAAGGCAGCATCGTAATCGCTGCCGCGGCGCGCCACGAGCGCGACATCTACCGGACCGTAGCCCCCCGCGATGACAGCACAAGCGGCCAGCGCCACCGGCATCCCCGCGCGACGCAGCTGCTCCTCGCGCCGCAGCGCTCGGGCCAACAAGCCCGCCAGACGCACCAACCCTTCTGCGGCCAGTAAGCCCAGCATGGGCAAGAGCATAAAATAATAGCGCTCATCGCGCCGCTGCGGCGCCACCCCCAGCCCCATCTCCAGCACGCTGACACCGACCAACCACGCCAGGAAGAGGACAGCGCGATCGCGCGCATCCGCTGTGCTGCCGCGCCGATGGTACAATGCTGCGCCTATGCTCCCTACCGCCAGGATGGACAGCCAAAGGTGTTCCGGCACGCCAAAGAAAGCCGCGGCGGCCGGCCAGCCTGTCGCCACATCTTCCGGCCAGGCGGCATAGATGCTGAGCACTTGGAGGAGGCCGCTGAGAATGCCGGACGGTGTGCCTTCCAGAGGAGCAATGCTGTTCGGTTGTCCCAGTCGCTTGACCAGCACCGCTACCACGGTCACACCTGCCCAGACGGGCAGCTCCACCAAAAGGGCACGCAATCCCCTATGGCGTGCTTGTTGCCACAGGAGCAACCCTATGCCGCTTACCAATGGCATAACCAGTGCCAACGCGACGAAGTGGGTCAGCGCGGCGGCTAACAGCGCCCCCGCGGCCAGCAGTCGCCAGCGGCGGCTGTCCTGCATCGCGCCGCGCAGGGCGGCGTCACTTGCCAGCAGCACCCACATCAGCAACAAGCTGTACATACGCGCCCGCCCGCCCCACAGGACGGCATCCGGAGCAAATGCCAACACGGCCGCGGCGAGCAACCCGGTCAGCGTGCTGAAATGGCGCCGCCCCCAGTGCCAGACCAACAAGATGCTGCCCAGGCTGGCCAGCAGGCTGGCGGCACGTACCGCCTCGCGACTGAAACCGGCAAGCGCGCTCGCCACGGCACCGAGGTAGGAGAAGAGCAGCCCATGCTCGTAGAATAGGCCAGAGGGCAGAATGGGCAGTCCACGCTCCAGGATTGCGCGTACCGCCAGCAGGGTGACGAACTCGTCAGGGTAGGGTTGCACGTGCACCAGGTATCGCCAACGCCACCACGCCGCTAGCCCCACCACCGCAACCATTGCGGCGGCAAAGGCGAGATGTCCTTTTCCTCGTGTGTTGCTGCGTTGGTGTGTCGCGTCTTCTGTCACCGGAAAAGCAGCGGAGCGCAGGCACAAGGCATCGCGATGCCAAGCACCTCGCCCCGTCTCCTTCCAAGAATGAACTCATTATAACAAAGGGTCGAGCGGGGGGCAAAATGGAGTGGCGAATTAGCTCACCTTATCCATGTTTTTCTGCTAGGAGACAAGCGCGTTACGTGCCAAAAGGAGCTTGCTGTGCTATCATCCGTATGCAGTGCACCAAGGATAACCACGCATACACAACCTTGCCGGAGCAATCAACCCATGAACACAGCTGCCAATCGTACGTTCGCCTATGTTTCGTCACTCCGGAAACAGCGGAATGCCACTTGCCCTCTCATCCTGGTCACCAACGACGATGGCATCGCCTCGCCGGGGCTCTACGCTGCAGTGCGCGCCGTCGGCGACCTCGGCGAGGTGGTGGTCGTGGCGCCGCGGCACCAGTTCTCCAACGCAGGGCGTTGTCATCCCCCTTCAGCACGACGCGATCGAAGCTTGGCAGAGCGCGTCACCTTACCTGCCGATTGCCCTGCCACTATTGCCTATGCAGTTGAGGGATCACCTGCACAGGCAGTAGCGCGCGCGTGGATTGAACTCCTGAGATGCCTGCCCGACCTGGTGATCAGCGGCATCAATTATGGTGAAAACCTGGGATCGGGTACGACGATTTCGGGCACGGTGGGCGCCGCCATCGAAGCAGCCTGTGTTGGCATTCCTGCACTGGCAGTCTCGCTGCAAACCCACCCCGATTTCCACTATAGCCCTTCCAACCAGGTGGATTTCCGTGCCGCCGCTCATTTCACCCGTCTGTTTGCCCGAGCGGTGCTGGCAGGAGCCCTCCCCGCCGATGTGGACATCCTTAAGATCGATGTGCCTGCGGACGCCACTCCGTCCACTCCCTGGCGGGTCACCCGCGTTTCGCGCCAGCCCTACTACGTGCCCGTGATCCCCCACGAGCCGTCCACGCGCGACCCTGACATCCCGGATTATCGTATCGAGATCGACCTGGAGACATTGGAGCCCGACTCGGACATCTACGCACTCGTGATTGCGCGCGAGGTCTCAGTCTGCCCGCTCAGTATCGACATCTCCTCACGAGTGGATCGCCAGCAGCTGGCCCAGCTGCTGGCGGAGCGTATCAGCTCGCGCCAAGCGAGCTGCTAGCGTGGCGACCGGGGACGCCAGCGGTACAACATGCCGCCCAGCAACAACAACGCCACCAATAGAACTGTGATCACAGTGCGCTGGGCATCCCACAGTGTCAGTAATGTGTCACCAGTGACCGGCACAGCCGGTGTCGGCAGAGCAGCAGCGGCCGGCGGCGTGACTGTCGGTGGTGGTAGCTCAGTCACTGCAAGTGCCGTGAGCTCAGGCGTCGGTGTCAGCGGGACCACCAGGGTGGGTGGCGCCGGTGTGGCACCAGGCGGCAGCGGCGTCGGGACGACAACTGTGGGAGGTGTGGCCCCAGGTGGCAACGTCGGCGGAGTGACCGGGGTGGGTGGTACCGGTGTGGCACCAGGCGGCAACGGTGATGGGGTGACGGCAGCGAGCGGCGTGCCCCCAGGTAGCAACGTCGGCGGGACAATAGCGGCGGGCGCCTGTGGCACCATAGTCACCACAGGGCCAACCAAGCTCACGCGCGTGATGTCGTACATCCCTTCGCCTGCATCCGCCCATTTCTTCCACGCGCGGATGAAGACGGTCAGCTGTGGCTGGCGCGCTGTTACACTGGTGGTGAAAACGTCCACGCGGTACGATGGCCGGTCACGTGGCTGCTCGTCCCACGGCAGCTCGATCCAGGACTCGACATCTTGCCAATTGCTTCCGCCTCGCGGATCAAAGCCAACCTGCATACGGTAGCCGTAGCCAGTCTGCTGCACGTCACCCTGCGGGGTGCGCACCAGACCAGCTATGGTGAAGGTATAGACTCCACCCGGCACTACGTCAACGGTCTGGTAGATGCCCAGGTAGCGATCGGAGAGATCAGCGCCGTGGATGTGTAGTGTCTGGGAGCGGAGCACCTCACCTGTCATCGCCCGCAGAGTGTCGGGGTAGCACCAGAAGGTAGCGGCGCCGTTATGGAAGACCTCCCATTCGCTGGCAACCCCACCACGCATGAACTCACCGCTGAAGTCACCGTTGCGTATCACCTCAGCGATGGTGACGCGGGGCACGATGAGTGGCGGTACGGTGGGGGTAGGTAGTGGCGCAGCAGTGGCGGTAACCGTCGGCGACACCTCTTCGGCCACGATGCCCACCTCAGCACCGACCGGCGATACGGAAGGTGTGACCACCGGGCGCAGAGACGTCGGAGTAGCAGTCGGCGTGGCAGTGGCAGGCCGCGTTGCAGTGGGCGACGGGACAATGGTCAACGCGATCAGCGTGGGAGTGGCCGTACCTGGTCGCGTTGGGCTGGGCACGACCACAACAGCTGCTGGTGTTGGCGTGGGCACAACGGTAACAGTAGCAGTAACCGGGAATACCGGTGTCACGGTTTCTTCGATCGGCACAGTGCCCACAATGACCAATGGTGTGGACGTCGGGCTCGGTGTGGTGGGCAACGTTGGTGTGCCCGACACAGAGACGATAGCTGTTGCCGATGGTGTGGTCGTCACACCAAGCAGCTGGCGCAGTGCCTCGGGGGGCACGCTGCGCAGCGCGGCATAGGCGACCAGCAGAAGGATAAGGATAAGCAGGAGCAAGAGCAGCAGGACACGGACGAACAAGGGTGCACCTTTCAGGCCGGTGGATTTTGTGCTCATGGTCGTTTCTCCCATCCCGATTGTAGACCGCCACACGGGCAAAATCTTTCGCCCCGATTCAGATCCTCCCGATACCGGCAGGAGAGAATGGCAATATAAGGGGAACTGATCTCCCCTATCTATCAGTATAACATACATGTTGGGTTTATGTCAAGAAAAGCGCAGAAATTCCTGTGCCGGTTCACTGAGGCTTATGGCAGGTGAGGCACGTTTCCTGGGCGAATCCGGCGTGACTTTCGGGGAAGGGCTTCACCCTGCCGGTGTTATGGCACGTCAGGCATTCCTCGTAGCCTTCCAGCGGATGCGGGATGGGGCTGATGGTGCTACTGCTCGGTTGCGCGGGCGTCGCCGCAGAGGTGGGAGAAGGTGTCGCCAGCACCGCGGCGCGCTGATCCAGTGGCACATGGCAGAGCAGGCAATCGCTGTTGGAAAAGCCGCCCGTCTTGTGGCTGGTGGGCAGCAAATCCACGGCGTGGCACATCAGGCAGTTCTGGCGGCCGACCAGGTCGTGTTTGACCGTGGCGGGGAGATGTTCTTCTCCCTCTGAGGTGCCGTGACAGATCAAGCAGGTGGTGGTAGGGCGACCCACGTGATCGGGTGGGTAGGGACGAATCTTTTCCTCACCGTGGCAGAGCAGACAGTCTTCATGGCCCTCCAACGGATGCGGGATCACCATCAGGCTCAGCAGTGTCTGGCGGCTGAGCGTGGGAGTCGCCTGGGGTGATGGCACGGTGACGACGCTGGTCGGAGTGGGCAATGGAGTGGGTGTTTGGGTCGGAGTCAACGTCACCGTCGGTGTGTTGGTGGGGGTCGGCGTGGCGGGCACGAACGCCTCCACCGTCTCGGCGGGCGGGATGGTGGTGATGGCGGTCTGCTCGAAAGTCACGAACCAATACAACCCACCGAGCAATCCCACCCCCAGCACCGAGGCCACCGGCAGGAAGAGGCGCCGGCGCCGTTGGAGGGCTTCGGGGGGCTCGAGGATGGCACAGCCGGTTTCGATCTCCTCCAGTTCGGCAGCATGTTCCTCCTCCATCTCCGCGCGGGAAAGCATGCCGTCGAACATCGAACGGTTGAGGCGCTTGAGATGGACGGAGTAGAAATGCCAGACGGCTACAGCCAACACCGCCAGCAACGCCTCGGCGCTGTGGGCCATCTTCGCGGCCGGGATGATCTCGCCGGGCAACAACCGCGTCGCAAAGACCGGGTTCCACAACAGAAAGCCGGTGACAATCATAAGCACAGAGCCCCAGACCAGCGCCCAATACTCGATCTTCTCGACGAAATTGTAGCGTGGCAGGCGGGGATGCTCGTGCGTCAGGTGCAGGTGATAGCGCACCATATGCAAGAAGTCGGTGAAGTCGCGCAAACTGGGCAGGATGGTGGGGCGTGCACGCTCGACGAACAACTTGTACATCAGGTGGAAGAAGTGATACAACGCCACCAGGATGAAGACCACTGCTGCGCCGCGGTGGATGATGCGCGTCGTTTCGATGCCCCCCATGGCCTGGATGAGTGCTTCTGCCCATGGGGACAGGGCATAACGCTGTGGCAGCCCGGTGGTTGCCAAGGCCGTGAAGGAAAGGAACATCACCCAATGTTGGATGCGCTGGGAAACGCTAAAGCGTCGATAGCGCGTCGGGGTGGACATCACTCGGCCTCCTCCGATGAGCGGCGGCGCCAGCGGCGTGTCACCCGGCCGCTGAAGTCCAATACGACATACAACCCCATAAACCCGATCACCGCCGGGATGAGGATCTTGTAGAAGAGGTCCACGAAGAAGACAAGCGGAAACCTGCGCGCATCTGGGCGGTAGTGGCTCAGCCAGCTGGACGAGAAATTCTCCGACGCGTCGGGGTGGCAGCGCTGGCACGTCTTCAGCAGGTTATCGCGATAGACCTGCGATTCAGGATCTTTGGCGCTTTTCATATTGTGCACCCCGTGGCAGTCATAGCACACTGGCTTGTTGGTGGGCAGGTCGGGCGACTGGCGCTCGAACAGCACCACCGTGGTGCCGTGGAAGTCGGCCACATAGGTGTCGAACACGTCGGTGGAGAGGCCATATTTCGCCATCTTGTCCGGGTCAGCGTGACAGGTGGCACACAATTTGGGGGAGTTCAACCGAAACTGGGCTGTGCGCGGATCCTCCTGGGTATGCACCCCGTGACAATCGGTACAGGTGGGCACATCCAGGTTGTCCGCCTCGATCAGCGCCTTGCCATGCACGCTCTCGCGATACTCGTTGTAGATGGCGGCGTGGCATTTGGAACATGTCACCGGGATCTCGATGCGTTTGGGCCGCGCGGGCGCCCGATGAGGGTCATGGCAATCGGTGCAGATGGCTGCCACCCAGTTGCCGGAGGCAATCTGGCGAGCGTGCACGCTGTCCAACGCCTCACGGTAGACCTGGAGATGGCACGTTTCGCAGCTCTTGTAGTGCTCCAACGCGTAGTAACGTCGACTGGCCACCGTCAGCGGGGGATGGGGATAGCTGGTGATGTCGGTGTGGCAGGCGGTACAGCGCAGCCCCTTCTGGCCGTGTATCGAGGCGTCGAAGGCAGGGTCAATGGTCAGCGGCCAGACCTCACCAGAGGGGAATTGATAAGTGATGGATGGGTTGCTATGACAAGCGAGACAAGCGGCGTTGTCCATCCCGGCTTCGGGTTGCTGGGCCGCGGCCGCCCCACTCATAACAAACAGAATTGCCAGGATGCCGATGAAATAGCCAATGCACCTGGGGCATCGATCCATAAGGGTTATCCTCGCATGGGTACGGGGTGCTCTTCCGTTTGGCGAATCGCTATGGGCAAGCTACCGAGACATTTTGCAAAACACTATACAAGATGGCTTTATTATAGCAGCTAAGAATGGTAGCACCAACAAAAATTTTCCCGAGAGTGTTGAAAAACTTATAAGTTACCCATTTTATCAGCCTATTTTCCTACAAAAATCTGAGTGGCCAGAGGGTAACCACAGGACTTTTTCAACACCCTCATTTTCCCACGAGTTTCGAAGCTTAGAGGGTGTTGAAAAAGTCCCCTGATTGCCCAGATTTTCGTAGAAAAATTGGGAAATTGAAAGCGGGTAACTAAAGAGTTTTTCAACACCCTCAGCTTATGTGAATTGACAATCCAAGCGAAGGTGTGCATAATGAATGCAAAAGCCCACTACTCAGCGGAGCGAGCGCAGAGACGGCGGACTATGGGGCGGATTGGATTGCGAGAATATCGTGAGCGGGTAGCTTTGCTCATCGAAAGTGGGCAGCTGCAGGACGCTCTGCGCGGCGCGCAGCACATTTTGCGCTTCTTCCCACAGTCACTCCATGGCCACTGTCTGCTGGGCCGTGCTCTATTGGGCCTCGAACGCATCGGTGAGGCAGTGGAGCAATTCAGCTGGGTGCTGGCTGTCGATCCAGAAAATGTGGAAGCATACATTGGCCTGTCCACAGCATATCAGAAGTCAGGCGATCGGCAGCGTGCCATCGAACAACTGCAATACGCTTTCGAGATCTTTCCCGCCGACAGCGCTTTGCGCGAACGCCTGAATACAGTTGCAGAAGGTCTGGCATTGGCACAAGTAAGCGCGTCGATCGAGCTCAGTCGCGCGGCCTTGGCGCGCATTTATGCGCGTAATGGACTGCGCGCCAAGGCGATCAAAGAGCTACAGGCAATTCTGGCGCAACAACCACAACGTCAGGACGTGCGCCTGGCCTTAGCTGAAGTGCTATGGCAGGAAGGTCTTCGGCAGGAAGCGGCTGAGGAAAGTCAACGCGTCTTGGAGGTACTTCCTAACGCGCTGAAGGCGAACCTGATTGTAGCTGCCGCATGTTTGGAGAGCTCTCGGCCTGAGGAGGCACAACCCTACCTGGCACGTGCCCAAGCTCTCGATCCAGAGCATGAAATGGCATACGCCTTGTTTGGCGCACATTCTCCGCTGTTGCCCGACAACCCTACACTTGATGAGCCGGAGGACGAAGCAGACCGGCCATCCCGCGCTGCGGTGTTCATCTCGGCGGGTGCCCCGGCATGGGATACAGGCGGTCCAATTGAGGTGCATGAAAAGGAGACAATACCTATGAACGAGCAGTTTCCCTCAGAAGAGCCATTCGAGTTACCGGACTGGTTGAAGGATCTCAGCGACGAACTGTTGTCCGAGGATAAGGAAGCCCCAGAACCCACCACAGCGCCTGAAATGCCCGCCAGCAATGCCCAGGCAGAGCTGCCCGATTGGCTACAGGCGCTGATCGCGCGCGCCGAGGCGGGTGAGGCGGAACCTGAGACCACCGGCGAAACTGCCGAGGAG
>JBMFPH010000021.1:20973-23731 GCA_049969215.1 Anaerolineae bacterium
AACTCCTGCTGGAGAAGTGACCATTGGAGAAACCGCCGAGGAACTGCCTCCCTGGCTGGCAGAGATTCCTAGCGAGGAGACAATTGTCGCAGCTCCCGCCGGAGAGAGCGAAGTCTCCAAAGCCGAAGAGTTGGCTTGGCTAAACGAGGCAATGCAGGTGTCCGAAGAACTTTCCCACCCCGACACGGAGGCGGAATTGCCGGATTGGTTGCGTGAAATTCAGCGCAGCACGAGGCCCTCTCCCCTCGAGGAAATAGCGGAAGAAGCCGAGAGTGAGCTTTCCGAACTGCCTGAATGGCTGCACGACGAGGCTGCTGCCGACAAGGTAGCGCCTGTGCACACAGATGAGCTGCCCGAATGGCTACGCGAGAAGACGAGCGCTTCGGAAACAGCGCCTCCTGCCGTAGAGGAGACATCTGAGTGGCTGCGTGAAGTGGAAGAGCACGCTATGCCCTCCGAAGCGCCCTTCCGCGCATCCGAGACGGCGCAAACAGGCGAGCCGGTCTGGTTGGCTGAGGAAGACACGACTGCAGTACCGCCGACGATACCCCCTGAAGCACCTTCCTTGACACTTCCTGGGGAGGAAGCTTCCCTTCCCGATTGGTTGCAAGAGCTGCGTGCTGCTGCACCTGAGCAGGTTACAGCACAGGCTGAGGAGTTACCAGCAGAGGATGAGGAGGCAGAGATGCCAGAGTGGCTGCGTCAGCTGCGTGCCGGCATTGCGGAGTCACCTATGCTTGGCACCCGCGAATTAGAAGAAGATCTTGCCAAGCTCTCGATCGTCCCCCCCTCTGAAGCTGCCACACCGGGCGCCCCGGAGATCCTGCCACTCTCCCCTGAGCAACTGCCCGAGGAAGCACCCACTGCACTCGCAAGCATGCCAGCTTCCACTACCGAGATACCGTCCGAGGCACCCGTCGAAACAGGAGCAGTGGTAGAGGAAACCGTCGCGGCGCCGACCGAAGAAATAGTATCCGAACTTGTGCTCACTGCCGAAACGGTGGAAGAGGCTGCCACATTGCCGCTCTCGGAAACTGGTTTTGAGTCACCACCCGCGAGGGAGATGGCAGCAGAAGCGGTCACCGAACTACCCGAGGCGCCTGCCGAACGCCTTGCTTTGGCACGCGAGGCAGCTATGACCGGTCAGTGGTCTCAGGCACTGAGCTTGTATGCCTCTCTGCTCGATTCGTCGGAGTTGATGAGCAGTGTCATCAGCGATTTGGAAGAGGGTATCCGTCGTCACCCGGACGACTACAATGGATACCAGCTGGTGGGAGACGCTTATATGAAAGAGGGTCGTCTGGCGGAGGCACTGCGTGCTTATCGCATGGCACTGGCCAAGTTGCAGCAGCAGGCAGCGTGAAACACCCGTTGGGTAATCGCGAAGTCTGGCTTAGGAGAGCACTCACACACCGCGTGCCTCTACCCTTCGAGCTTGGCAATCTGCGCCGTCACGTGGGCACGATAACGACAACGCTCCTTGATAGTGCAGAACTCGCAGTTCGAGGCATCCTCGACACCCATCGGTTGTGTGCCGCAACCTAAGGCCAGCGAAAGTGACCAAATGGGTTGCATCATCATCGAGTCGCTCAGTGACACCCCGATCTGGGTAGCATCCAGCAAGGAGAAAATCACCTTCTGATCCGTCACGGACCACTCGGATTCACCGGGGGAGAGGGGAGCACTTACACGCAACCCTTCCGCTTGCAACATGCGTGCCAGGTACTGGCACAGTTCCTGCCGCAAAAGCCCCACCGCCCATGCACTGAGCTCGTGCAATAGGCTCACCTTAAACCACTGGTTGGCACTTCGCGCGGTCGCAATCAGCTGATCTGGCTGCGCCCCGATAGTGCACACTGCCAACACTAACTCACTCGCACCTCCCATCACACGCACCACCGGTCCTCCACCGATGCGCGTGCCGTCAGACAGCACCAGCTTATCGTGACGAATTTCGCGGATAGGAAAACGATCCCAACAGGCACGCGGTTCAAGTGCCCGGCTTACTTCCTCCATCGCTTGGTGAAAAGTGGCTCGCATCGTGGAGCTGGTGAGCAAGCGCACAAATGAACCGGGTTGAACGCTAAGGAACTGTGCCTCGTCCAACGTGATAACCCAATCGTTCTTGATCTCCAACAGCACGTCTCCCTCAAGAAGATTCAAACAGGGGAATGCCAATACCCATCAATTGGTTTGCAGCGACCCCGTACACCATTGTAGAATAAAATGCATGGAATGGCATAATCCATTGCGACGCTGGTGGCCAGAAGCCCTTCTCGTTCTGCTGCTCGCTCTATTGCCCCTCCTCTTCTTCTGGCGCGTCGTGACACCTAACCCCACCGACTCGATGAGCATTGCAGCAGGGGACTTCCTAGGGCAATATTATCCATTGCGTGCACTTGCTGTGCGCGCGCTGGCAAAAGGTCAATTGCCCCTCTGGAACCCATATTGGTATGCCGGACAGCCCGCCTTGGCCGATATCCAAGCAGGTGTCTTTTATCCACCCCAAATGTTCCAAGCGCTGTTGCTCGCGGTTGCCAATATGGAATTCTCACCGCGCGCGTTGGAGTGGCAGGTTCTATGGCACTTTTCTTGGGCGGCGGTGGGCGCCTACTTCCTGGCCCGGCGGCTGGTGCACACCGATGAACGCGCCTCAATGCGTCGGCTACGCTGTGCTGCTGCGGTGTCCGCATTGGTCTTCGCCTACAGTGGCTACCTTACCGGCTTTCCTGTGCAACAGGTAACCATCCTCGAGGTG
>JBMFPH010000022.1:0-23317 GCA_049969215.1 Anaerolineae bacterium
CCTTTGATAACGCTTCCTTGGTAGAAAACCTGGCTGCTCAGGCTTCCACGGTTGAAAGTGCTCGCCAGTTCAGCGCTGGCCTTCCCATTATCGTCAGTCCGGTGACGTTGCGGATGCGGATCAATCCCAATGCCACCGCTCCTGAGCCAGAACCGTCCCCGGGTGAGCTCCCTCCCCGAGTGGACGTTCGGCAGATGTCACTGTTTGGTGCCGGTTGGACCGTCGGAAGTTTGAAGTATTTGGCCGAGAGCGGTGTGCATAGTGTCACCTTTTATGAGACAACTGGCTGGTTAGGGGTTTTGGAACGCGAGGAGGGTTGTCCTCTCCCCGACGTTTTTCGCTCGTTTCCAGGCGCAGTCTTTCCAATGTATCATGTTTTTGCCGACATTGGGGAATTCGCAGGCGGTCAAGTCGTTCCTTCCGCTTCCAGTGCTACGCTTCGCGTGGATGGCCTGGCTCTGCGTAAAGGGGATAAAACGCGTGTGATACTCGCTAACCTGACCGGCCAAGAGCAGAGTATCAACATCATAGGGCTTGGTCAGCGAGTGCACGTGCGATCCCTTGACGAAACTAACGTGGAGTCTGCGATGAGGTCGCCCGAAGAGTTTCGCGGCCAAAATGGCAAGGTAATGATCGCGGATGCTGGCTCGCTCGAGCTTGCCCTATTGCCTTACGGCATTGCTACCATCGACTGGATCTAGAGAGGAATGCTTTATGGGACACACCATACTAGTGACAGGAGGCTCTGGCCTTCTGGGCAGCTACGTGATTCGCCAGCTGGTGGAGCGTGGTGATCGGGTAATCAATTTCGACACACGTGAGCCCACGGGTGAGTTAGCCTGGTGGCTCAAACCGGTCGCCGACCGAGTCCAATTTGTGGCAGGTGGTGTGGAGGTGTGGGGTGATGTAGCAGCTGTGGTCAGGGACTTTGCTCCCGAAGTAATTGTCCACACGGCTGCCATTGTTGACTTACCCTTGCTCAACAAGCGCCCCGGGCTGGCAGCAGGGGTCAATTTCGGCGGCACATTCAATATACTGGAAGCAGCACGCGTGTTCGGCGTATCCCGCGTGGTGTACGTCTCGAGTATCGCGCTGTTGCCAAGCATTCAATATCAGCCGGTTGATGCCAAGCATCCCATTTTCCTTGGAAACGAGGGTCCGGGTGGCAGCTTCTACGCAGCTGCTAAGGTGGCTGGTGAAGCTTTCTGTTGGGCGTATCATCAGTCGTTTGGACTGGACCACATCATCTTACGTCCTTCGGCGGTTTACGGTTTCGGGATGCGGTACCCTATTTACATCAAGCCAATGGTGGAAAATTCGGTGCGTGGCCTGCCAACGCGTTTTGCACAAGGGCGTGAATTTCCACG
This sequence comes from Anaerolineae bacterium, assembly GCA_049969215.1. GTDB lineage: Bacteria > Chloroflexota > Anaerolineae > 4572-78 > NAK82 > NAK82. The sequence goes on from JBMFPH010000022.1 coordinate 1,368, forward strand.
TGATTACACCCATGTGTTAGATGTCACGCAAATGGTCCTGAAAGCGGTAGACATCCCCGCTGAGAAGGTGCAAGATCGCATCTTCTACGCAGCTACAGGGCGTCCATTGGTCACTGCGGGTCAGGTTGCCGAAGTGGTGAAGAAGCTCATCCCCGGGGCAGATATTGAGATTGGCTCTGGACTGTCGGAGAATGATCTGATCGAAATTCGTTATCGAGGTGTGCTGAGTATCGAGAATGCACGCCAGCAGTTGGGTTATGAACCACGATTCGGTGACATCGAACGGGGTATTGCCCAATATATCGAGATGTACCGTCGCTACCTCGCTGAAACAAACCAATGAGTGAAGCAACAAGGACAGACTTTCAGGATTTGATGAGATACTATTCCACACAGCCACGCGAAAGGAGCGATTCTTGCAATGAAACTGCGTACCAGATTTGAGTTCTTGGGAAATGCAGCTTACCGCATTACCAATAGCCAAGGGACTGTGATTTTGATTGATCCCTTCCTGAATGAGAGTGATTGTTCTCCTATCAAGGTTAAGGACCTAGAGCGTGTGGACTTGATCTTGGTCACCCACGCCGCCTGGGATCATATGGGGGATACCTTGGAAATTGCCCTCAAGTTCAACTGTCCTGTGATCTGCGGTGGGGAAGTGCGTCACCATTTGGTGCGCCACGGTGTCGATCCGGCCAAGGTTCGCGGCATGTGCTGGGGATTGCAGGTCGTGGAAGCTGGTATCCGCGTGCGTTCGGTCACTTCGATGCACTGGTCTTTCATTGAGTACCCGGATGGGACATTCATCTCTGGGCCACCGATGGGTTTTATATTCTATCCGGATGAAGGGGTGCGAGTGTATCACTCAGGCGATACTGCAATCTTCAGCGACCTGAAATTGTTTGGCCAGCTGTATCAACCGAATATCGCGTTGATCTGCGTGTCAATGCCGGAGAGTGGTCAACTGCAGAAACATGGTATCCCCGAGCCCTTCTGTGGAGAGATGAGCCCTCACGAAGCTGCTCTGGCCTGTCTGTGGCTGGGAGTAGAGTACGCGCTGACCAACCATTACTCTAGAGCTAAGGGTAATCCCGATGTGGAGAAATTCCTAACCCTTATCAACAATTTGCACTCTGACACTGGACCAGTGGTAAAACCAGTGGTGTTGGAGCCTGGTGAAACGTGGTACTATCCTCCCGAGGAATGATGGAGCTGATCATCCTCTGATCTCAGTCACGAGAGTTGTCGCTGGCAGGTGCTTGTACCATAACGCGCAAGAGCAAAGTGTTGTGATGTCATCGAGGCCTCCGAAGACATTAGGGGAGGGTTGAAGAGGGTTTTGTACGCTCATCTGTTGGAGAAACACACCTACGAGAAACCACAACTGTAGTCCTATTGACGATCCCATTATTTGTGGTACAATATAGTTATAATTTATGGTAAAGTGTTCCTCCGCAGATCGATCAACAAGGAGGAGGCTACGATGCAAAATGATCGCTCCCGCTGGCTCACATGCTGGTTGTATGTGTTGATCACGAGTCTTCTGCTGGCAACCTCGCTGTTACCGGGGTGTACACGACCGCGTCCGCGTATTGCAGCGACCAGTATACCATTTCCAGAGCCAAGTCCTGGTCAGGTCATTTTGCCCTCGCCATCGCCCTCACCCACGACTGAGGTGATCGGCCAAGAAGAGATCATCACTGGAGGTGCGCTGGTTATTGGTGACTCACCTGATGTAGTGCCCGGTCAAGTCATTCTTAAGCTGCAACCTCAACCAGCGTTGCGGGCATTGGCGGCTGAGCCAGGTGCTGACGGTATCATAGCCACTGGCGTTCAGAACATTGATCGCTTAAATCGCGAGTTTAGGGTCAAGGACTTTGAACCGCTGCTCAAGCCACTTGCCGAGGCATCTGGAGAGAGCATCCGTTCGATGGCCGAGCGCCAGCCGGCTGTGATGGGTCTATATCTCGTTTCCTACGAGGCAGACGCCACGCCGGAGACAGTGGCCGCTGCCTACGCGGGTGAGCCAAATGTCGTCTTTGCAGAGCCAAACTATTATGCCTATGCCAGTGATGTTCCCGCTGAGCCACTTGCGTTTATCCCCAATGACCCATACTTCGATCGCCAATGGAATCTCCAAGCAATCCAGGCACCACAGGCATGGGATTACGCTGGTGGCCAGGGAGTGGTGGTGGCTGTGATCGACTCCGGCATTGCCTATGAGGATTTCGAGAATTTTCGCCGTGCTCCTGACCTAGCCAATGCTGTATTGGTTCCAGGCTATGACTTTGTGAACAACGATTCCCATGCTAATGACGACTTCGGGCATGGCACCCATGTTGCTGGCACCATTGCCCAAAGCACCAACAATGGCCGTGGTGTCGCTGGCGTGGCGTTCGGCGCCACCTTGATGCCGGTCAAAGTGCTCAACGCACGTGGACAAGGTGGTTTTGATGCGTTGGCACGTGGCGTGATATTTGCAGCCGATCAAGGCGCACGTGTCATTAATCTGAGTCTCAGCGGACGCAAGTCCTCGCAACTTCTGCAAGATGCCATTCAGTACGCTGCAGATAAAGGCGTACTCATCGTCGCAGCTGCAGGGAATAGTGGTGGGGCTGTAGAGTACCCGGCCGCATATGACCCTGTCATCGCGGTGGGCGCGGTGGATTATCGGTTACAGCGTGCTCGTTACAGCAATTTCGGCCATGAGCTGGACTTGGTGGCGCCAGGCGGAGACACGCGTGTCGATGCAAACGGCGATGGTCTGCCGGATGGTATTCTCCAAGAGACCTTCCAGGGCGACCCGACGCGTTTTGCTCTTTATAACATGGAAGGCACTTCGATGGCAGCACCCCATGTCGCTGGCGTGGCAGCGTTGTTATTTGCGTTTAACCCTACTGCCACTGCTGCGCAGGTGCGTCAGGTGCTCGAGATGACCGCACAGGATCTAGGTGCTCCGGGCTTCGATGAGAACTATGGCTACGGGCTTGTACAAGCAGCTGCGGCATTGGCTGCTATGGGCGCCCAGGCACCCACCGAAACGCCACGGCCACTATCACCAACCCCTTCTGCTACTGCCACGGTGGCAACATCTTCGCCTTCACCGCCGACATCAATAGACACCGCTACAGCGACGCAAGGGGTCGCTACCCCTTCGCCTTCCGTGACAAGCACTCCTACGCCAACACGAGTAATAATTGCGCCTTCACCGTCCCCGACGAGCACTCCCACGACGACGCGCGTGGTGGTCGCGCCGTCGCCTTCCCCAACGAGCAGTGTCACTGCGACATTGCCTGTTTCCACCGCGACACCGATAGTGACAGGTGGCGAGCAGCTTATCGTGAATGGCGGCTTCGAGGCCGAGGGCGGGTGGATCTTTAGCCAAACGCGTGTGCCGGCCACTTACTCCACCGAGATCGTGCGCAGTGGTCGAAGATCAGCACGGTTGGGCATTGTGAGCGGTCAGGACCTCTACAGCTATTCTTCTGTGCACCAGACAATCACCATACCGGCCGGTGTGCAGCGCGCTGTGCTACACTACTGGACCTACCCAATCAGCCAAGATATCTATCCCAATGACCTGCAATTGGTGCTGATATTGGATGAAAACTTCCGCATCGCCGCCGTTGCTGACCAGTCACTCTCAAACGCGCGTCAGTGGCTGCCCGGCAGCGTCGATTTGACACGCTTTGCCAGGCGAACCATAACCCTTTACTTCGGAGTCTACAACGGTGGTGGCACCGGCAGCACCACGGCGATGTATCTGGATGATGTTGAGCTGGTGGTCGAGCGCTGATAAAAGGAGTTGCAAAAATGCTGCCCGCAGAGTATGTTCCCCTGCGGGCAGAGAGATCAAACACCTGACTGCAACGAACTAAAATGGCGGTCAGCGACGAATGTTGTAGAAGGCGCTCATGCCAGGGTACATAGCACTCTCGCCCAGTTCTTCCTCGATGCGTAATAGCTGATTATACTTGGCTACACGATCCGAGCGACAAGGCGCGCCGGTCTTGATTTGCCCGGTGTTCATTGCTACAGACAGATCGGCGATGGTGGTGTCCTCTGTCTCTCCTGATCGGTGGCTCACCACAGCAGTCCAACCAGCTCGATAGGCCGTTTGGATAGCCTCAAGTGTCTCGGTGAGTGTGCCGATCTGGTTCAACTTGATCAGAATGCTGTTAGCAGCACCCAGCTCAATCGCTTTCTCCAAACGATCGACGTTGGTCACCAGCAAATCATCGCCAACCACCTGCACTTGCTCGCCGAGGGCCTCAGTTAAAGCCACCCAGCCGTCCCAGTCATCCTGAGCCAACCCATCTTCCAGTGAGATGATTGGATAGCGTTCCACCCAATCCTGCCACAGCTTCACCATCTGATCACTGGTCATCGTCTTGCCTTGGATGGGTAGGCGATATTTGCCGTCCTCCCACAGCTCGGACGCAGCCGGGTCAAGCGCCAACATGATCTGTTCGCCTGTTCTATAACCGGCCTTATCGATAGCTTCTAGGATTACCTCGATCGCTTCCTCATTACCACCCTTCAGAGCTGGGGCGAATCCACCCTCGTCTCCCACACTGGTGTTATATCCACGGTCCTTGAGCACTTTCTTGAGAGATTGATAGATCTCAGATCCCCAGCGCAATGCCTCGGCAAAGTTCTGAGCGCCTACCGGCATGATCATAAACTCCTGAAAGTCGGTACTTTGCCAACCCGTATGGGCACCGCCGTTGAGAATGTTCATCATCGGCACGGGCAGTGTGCGAGCTGTAATACCACCCAGATAGCGGTAAAGAGGGAGTTGGAGGCTATTTGCAGCTGCTTTGGCCACTGCCAAGCTCACTCCCAAAATGGCGTTGGCGCCCAGCTTACTCTTGTTGTCCGTGCCATCTAGGCCGAGCATCAAATTGTCAATCCCTTCTTGATCGAAAGGATCCCACCCCAGCAGTTCCTCTGCGATTGTGTCATTGACGTTGTTGATTGCATTTTGCACACCCTTCCCCCCGTAGCGCCCCTTGTCGCCATCACGCAGCTCTAATGCCTCGTGAATGCCTGTGCTGGCACCGGAGGGCACAGCAGCGCGTCCGCTGGCGCCATCGGACAAGAAGACTTCTACTTCCACAGTTGGGTTGCCACGCGAATCGAGGATTTCACGCGCAATGATATCCTCAATTGTGATCGAATTCGAATACATGGGAAAATACCTCCTCTAGCATTTGCGAAAGTCTTTCACTGAAACCCGCTACATTGGACCTCTTCTAACGCAATTCCAGCGCTTTGTATAACATCGGGAAGTCGAAGTATTGCTCAAGCAGAGCGTCCAGACGCTCCACCTTGTGCTGCTGGTGGAAGCGTGTCTTGCCAAAGAAGCTTTCAATCATCTCTACCACCGTGTAGGTGTCATGGTAGGTCATAATGATTGGTACCCCCTTCTCCTCGGCACGTCCCAGAATAAGTGGACTGGGACGCAAATTGCCTGTCAGGATCAGGCACTTGGTAGAGGTTTCCAGGGCAGCCAACATGATATCCGTCCTATCGCCCCCGGTAATAACCGCCTTGTTGGGCCTCCGGCGGAAGTAAGTTAGCGCATTGTCGACACTCATTGCACCGACCATTACGTTCTCTACCAGTTCTTCCAGGTGATGGTGAGCGCACAGCACTTCGCCGCACAGGCCATCCCGCAGCTCGGCTACACTCACCGAAAGGAGAACGGGTTCCTTGGGCAAGGTGGCCAAAATGGGCACTTGGTGCCTCTCCACAAAGGGAACAACCTTTTGGCGTACAAAATCAAGGCGATGTCCTGGCACACCGTTCACCACGCCACCGATCAGCGACTCCCCCAGTCGTACGCGTGCTGTGATCAAATCGTCCACCACCTGTAGATCGTGGTCATAGGGTACCACAATGATCTCACGTGCATTCAGGAGCTCAGCGACGTGAGGAGGAGCCAGATTCACAATCCAGCCTTCGCGCAAGCTGCCGCCGCCTTCCAATACCACGATATCACGATCTTTTGCAATGTTTTCGTAGGCGGCTTTGACGCGTGCTACGTAGTCTTGTTCACGGCCTTCCAGAACTTCTGCTACTTGGCGGTCATGCAACAGGACGGGTGCCATATCCTCCAATGCGTCCGGCAAATCGAAGGAGAACTTTACATAATGACTATCCTCATCCATCACATGCTCGCCGCACACCACGCGCGCCGAGGTACTAACCGGTTTCATATAGCCGACCCTATATCCGTCCTGCCGAAATCGGCGCAGCAACCCGACGCACAACGCACTCTTACCGGAGTATGCCTGGGTTGAGGTCACATAAATATTCTTGGTCATAACAGCCTCCCAGATTTGTAATGGGTGCAGAAGGGACGAGATAGCAAGAGCTGCTTAAGCTGCCAGCACCAGCCGCATATCGATGCCCATCACCCCACGTCCTTCCTCAAAAACCATTAGAGGATTGATGTCCATTTCCACGATCTCGGGAAAATCGGTCACCAGCTGAGAAACTTTCAGCAATGTTTCGGCGCATGCAGCGACGTCAGCAGGCGGTTGACCACGCACACCACGCAGCAGGTTGAAGGAACGAATTTCACGCATCATCTCGTTCGCCTCATTCCGAGAGAAGGGCGCGATGCGAAACGCCACATCTTTCAACACCTCGACATATATGCCGCCCAGTCCGAACATCACCAACGCACCAAACTGAGGATCGCGGTTCATGCCCACGATAATCTCACGGCCTCCGCGCACTTGCTGCTGTACTAGACATCCCCAGATGGTTGCGTCAGGCATGCGACGCAGTGCACGGAAGACCATCAAATCGAACGAATCGCGCACTTCACTGGCATTCTGAATGTTGAGTCGCACACCACCGATATCTGTCTTGTGCAAGATATCGGGCGATGCGATCTTCATCACCACCGGATAGCCGATTTGCTCAGCAAAAGCAATCGCTTCCTCCGGAGTAGTGCACAGTTTTGAAGCAGGAATAGGGATACGATATGCTTCCAGGATGTCCCGCGCCTCGGCATCCCCGATCTGCAAACGCCCTTCGGCACGCACCTTGCGGAAGATCTCTGTCACCCGCTCGCGATCCACGTCAAAATGTTCGAAATTGGGCAAAGGAGTGTCCTGCCAATGTCGCTGATCCACCATCGCCCTGAGAGCAGCTACTGCCTGTTCAGGCACAATATAATTAGGCACATTGTTCTTTGTGAGAATCTTGACACCTGCCTGGGTGTTCGCCTCTCCCATAAAACAGGCCAACACGGGGATGTCCGACTTCTTGGCAACTTCGGATACAGCGCATGCAGTTTCCTCGATCTCAGTCATGAACTGCGGGGTGAGGATAACCAGCAATGCACCGACATTAGGATCCTTGCTCACCAGATCGAGAGCGACTCGATAGCGATCGGAGAGTGCGTCGCCCAAAACATCCACCGGGTTCAAAACGCTGGCCGCAGGAGGTAATGCCTTACGCAACGCTTCCATAGTCTCCTGAGTCAGCGATGCCACTCTCAGGCCGCTTCTCTCAATGGCATCGGTCGCCATGATACCTGGGCCACCCGCATTGGTGATCACCGCGATCTGGTCGTTACGTGGCAGGGGCTGCCGCGCAAAGGCGACTGCGAGATCGAACAGGTGTCCGACTGAGTGAGCACGGATTAGCCCCGCTTGTTTGAAAGCAGCTTCATAGGCGCGTTCACTGCCTGCCAGGGTGCCTGTGTGGCTGGAGACAGCGCGCGAACCGGCACTGGTGGTACCCGACTTGATTGCCACAATCGGCTTATGCTTGGTAATTCTGCGCGCTACCTCGATAAATCGCGCCCCATCACTAATACCTTCGAGGTAAGCCAGGATCACTTTAGATTCGGGATCATCGGCCCACGCTTCTAGAAAATCTATCTCGTTGAGATCCGCTTTGTTACCCAGGCTGACGAACCGCGAGAAGCCGATATCACGCGCTAAGGCAATATCAAGAATCGAAGTACACAATGCCCCGGACTGGGACATGAAAGCGATTTTGCCGCGGCGCGGCATGCCGGCAGCGAAAGATGCATTGTAGGGTGCGAGCGTATCGATCACACCCAGCACATTTGGCCCCACGATGCGCATGCCGTACTGCCGTGCAATCTCGGCCATCTTTCGTTCGGCCAACAGTCCTTCATGCCCTGTCTCACGGAAGCCGGCCGAGATGACGATCACCGCCCCTACGCCTTTCTTTCCACACTCCTCTAACGCTTCTAAGACCCCTTTGGCCGGGATGACGATGACAGCCAGATCCACTGCGTCTTCCACGGCTGTTATGCTGGGATACGCTGGGAATCCGAGAATCTCGCTTGACTGGGGATTGATGGGGTAGATTTTACCCTTGAAACCACTTTGGATGAGGTTTGAGACAACCGCATGACCGAGCTTGCCTTCGGTGCGTGACGCGCCGATCACGGCGATAGACTTGGGCGAAAACAAAGACTCAAGCATTGTCAATGCCTCTTCGGGTCCATAGGAGTGTAAATGTGGCTTGGTGTGCCAGAACCCTGGCGACACTGCACAGGAAAGAGGGGACAGCACTCAAACCATCATATGTACATCTTATCACAATGTAAGTCGTACGTCAAGAATCGGAGTGCTTGCGCCGGCGCACACGCATCAACACTCCGGGCCTTGGCTCGAGCGTAGCTCCCATATGCGGATGCACAGCGGTGTGAACCAAGCGCAGCTCAAACGTTTGCAAGAGACGTGCCAGCACGGCACGCGCTTCAAGCTGGCCAAAAGCAGCTCCCAGGCAATTGCGCCTTCCGCCGCCAAAGGCCAGCCAGGCGAAAGGAACTTGCTGCGTTCCGCGCGCATAGCGCTCTGGGTCGAAGACATCCGGGTCGGACCACAAGGTCGCATCGCGTTGGGTCAGATAGATCGAGTAGATGACCCGATGGCCGGCAGGGATGTGATAGCCATCAAACTCCAAGTCCTCCGCAGCAACGCGCGAGCCCAGATGGATGGGAGGGTATAAGCGCAACACCTCGCGAATCACCCATCCCAGGTAACGTAACTGGGCCAGCTGTTCCGCGTCCGGAACTTGGTCGCCCAGCTGCTCGTCCACCTCCTGTTGGGCGCGTCGCATCGTTTCCGGGTGCATACCCAGGAGATACCAGCTCCACGCGAGAAGAGCCGTGTTGGTATCGTGCCCGGCGATCAGGATGGTCAGCAGCTGGTCGCGGATCAGCTCATCGTCGAGCCCGGCGACAATCAGCTGACCCAACAGGTCGTCGGGAGACACGCTTCCGTCTTGGATAGCGATGCGTCTGGCACGGATCAGTTCGTAGAGGTAGCCATCGACGCGCTGACGCGCCTCCGCAACACCCGGCGCAGGTGCCCCACGCCAGAACATCCACAAGCCAGGCGAGATGTGACGGATCAAGGTCAGGATCGGAGACCACAAAACACGCATCGGTTCGGTAAAGTCCACTCCATATATCGCGTCGAGCAAGTTGAGCAGGGTCACTTTGCGCATTTCGACCAGCATATCGACCACGGTCTCATCTTCCCAGCTGGCGCTCACCTGGTCGGTGCGCCGTAGCAGGGTGGTCACATAGCCAGGGAATCGCTTGGGATGCAGGGGTGGCATCATAATCTCGCGCAAGGTGTCGTGGGGCGTGCCATCTTCCACCAAGACTCCATGGCGCAGGAGTTCGGTCACCGGATCATATTCGTTGCGCCAACGGAAGTGCTCATAGGCGTCCACCAAGACAAAGCGCGCCGCCTGAGGCCCTACTAGAATGACAGGGCTGAAGTTTCCCAGCCGGATGCGAAAAACGTTCCCCGTTTCGGCGTGGAACACACGCAATGCCGCGAGTGGATGTCGTTCGCGTAACAGCGCCTTAAGTGCACGCAATCCGGCTTGTGAACTGGGTGTCGGCACCGGTCTGGCCATCAGTTCTCCTCCCTCTCACGTAGGCTGTTCCGCCTCAGTATCCATCTTCGATGAGCAGGCGACTGGCTAGTCGTCCCGAAAGAAGTGCGAGGGGTACGCCCCCGCCTGGATGGACGCTGCCCCCGGCGAGATATAGTCCGCGCACGGCGGAGACGCGATTATGTGGACGCCGAAAGGTCGCCCAGGGCGAGTTAGAGGCAGCACCGTATAGCGCACCCCGCCATGCGCCGGTGGCACGGGCGATGTCATAGGGCGTCATCACTTGTCGTACCACGACGCGCGCGCGCACATCAACCCCATACGCCGCCAGCCGCTCCAGGACGCGCTCGGCATAGGACTCTGCCATGGATTTCCAGTCCCAAGAGCTGCCAAGCGGTGGTGCGTTGACCAGCACAAACCAGTTTTCGCCCTCGCTTGGGGCGTCTTGGGGCGTACTGCGACTCGTGATCGCCACGTAGATGGTGGGCTCTGTAGGGGGCACACCTCCTACAAAGATCTCGTGAAACTCACGCCGATAATCAGAAGAGAAGAAGATGTTATGATGGGCCAATTGGGGGTGATAACCCCGAATCCCTAGCAGCATGATAAAACCGGAGCACGAAAGCTCGTACGATTGCAATGTGCGCACATAAGCGCGCGCTGTCGCGCTATGGTCGGACAGCCAGGCGCTGTAGACCGACGTCACATCCACGTTGGCGATCACAGCGCGCGCTCTTTCTAACGTGCCATCCGCGCACACCACTCCTTGTACTTTCTCGTTCGCAATCTCCAAGCGCTCCACTGCTCGGGAGCATTCGATCCGCACCCCTAGCTCCTCGGCCAACCGGGTCAATGCCTCGACGATGCGATAGACACCTCCTTCTGGGTACCAGACGCCCTCATTGAGCTCGACATGGGCGATCACATTGAGCGTCGCCGGAGCCCGATACGGATCCGAGCCGACATAGGTGGCGAAACGGCATAGCAGCTGATGCAAATAGGGGGAGACGCGGAAGCTCTGGATCGCACGGCTCATCGTGCGCCAACCGTCCAGGTAGCGGATGTTTCCCAACGGTTGTCGGAACAGACCCCCCCAGCTGGGGGGGTCCCCGTAGATAAAGCTCGGCGCGACGACACGATACAGGCGCGCTGTGTAAGCCAGGAAGCGCAGGTAACCCTCGACATCTTGCTCTGACAGACGGCGCAGCTGGGGCAGCATCTGAGGCAAATCTCCGCTCAGATCCAGCTGAGTCCCATCCGGGTAGAAATAACGGGTGTAAGGTGTCACAGGTTGGAGGGTCAGATAGTCATCCATGCGGCGACCTGCGGTGGCAAACAGCTGTTCCAGCACGTGGCACATCGTGATGACCGAAGGTCCGCAATCCCATCGGTATCCATCACGGAATTGTTGGGCCAGTTTGCCCCCGGGAAAAGGGTTTTGTTCCAGGACCAATACACGCCGTCCTGCCGCTGCCAGATGGATTGCCGCGCTCAGGCCGCCAACCCCTGCCCCTACCACAATGACATCCCAGATTGTGCTCATGAGTTCTCCACCTGGCGTGCCAGCGCCCGCCCTTTCCAACGAGGACCGCCATATCGGTAGTGCCACACCAGCGCCTGTCCGGCGATGACGGTCATCAGGATGTTGGAGATAGGCAGCAACAGGGCATCTCGGAGACGTTGATGGGTGGCGGCAGCGCTCAGCGCACGCACGCCCCCGCCCAGCGCCACCATTGCCAGCGGCATCCATGGCCATCCTTCGCGCCACGGAAGCAGCCATCCCAAAGGCAACCACAGCCAGGGGACGACGAACAGCCACCAGTGAAAGAGCCCGGACAACACCAAGAAAAGCGGTTTGCCGCCATGGCCTGCCAGGATATTTTTGGCAAAGCCATCCCGCACTTCGGCCCAGGTGTGATACATGCGCGTGTGGATGAGACGATTGCCCTCTGCCATCACCAGGCGCAGGCCACGGCGTTTGATATTCCAGGCCAGCCCCATATCTTCCACAACGTTTGCACGCACCGCAGCATGCCCCCCGATGCGCAGGTAAGCGCCACGCCGAAAAGCCAGGCATTGGCCATTTGCTGCTGCGAAGACCGGCCAGGGGATGTAACGTACTGCCAGCTCGGGCAGATAGTTGATGATGGTGAACATCATCATCGGCACCACCAGCCGCTCGGACCAGGTGCCCGTTTCCTGGGTAGGCCAGACGGTCAACAAATCGGCCCGTGTCTGCTGCAAGAGGTGCAACAAAGCACTGAGTGCTGCGGGTTCCCAATGCACATCCGCATCGGTGAAGATCAGAATGTCGCCTTTGGCATGCTGCGCCAGTTGGTGACAGGCCCAGTTCTTGCCCAGCCAGCCAGCCGGCAGCGGCTGTCCGTGAATCACCGAGAGACGTGGGTCGCGCCGGGCGATAGCCTGAGCACGTGAGAAGGTGTCGTCGGTGGACGCATCGTCCAGGACGATCACCTCGAAATTGGGATATTCCGTATTCAGCAAGCGGTTCAGAGTCCCCTCGATGTGCTCCGATTCGTTGCGCGCAGGCACCAGGACCGAAACATTGGGAGAGCGGTGCAGCCGGGCCGGCCGCAGGCGTGGGAAGGTGATGGTGTTGAGTACGCTGAGGCACACGATCAGGATCAGCACACCCAGTGCAACCAACCAGATCATTGTGTCACCCAGATGCGTCGGCGTATCCATGTGCGCAACCGTGGCGCCTGGCCCAGTTCGGCGCGATGCCGCCAGCCGATGAGTGCCATGTTGAGCGCCCAGATAACCAGCAGCTCAGGAGCGGAGCGGGTATATTGCATCGCCACAAAGCCGCCCAAACCGAGCATAGCTATGCATGTCGTCCAGCCACTCGAAGCGAGGAGGGCGAAAAGCGTGGTAAACAACGCGGCCAGGATGATCGGCGCGGCTCCGAGGGTCAGGCCGCTCCACACGCCGAATGTTGTGGCCACCGTCTTGCCGCCGCGTCCGCGCAACCATGGAGAGAAAGCGTGTCCCAACACCGGTGCAAACGCAATCGGCACGACAGACCACCCCCGGATGTCCAACAAGAAATATGGGATGCCCACCGGCAGCGCCCCTTTGGCGTAATCCAAGAGCAACGCCAGCGCGAACCATCGCCAGTTAGAGGCACGAAGCACATTCGTCGCCCCGGGATTGTGGTCGCCATATGCCCGGATGTCGCGTCCGGTGGCCAGCCGTCCCACCAGCAAGGCAAAAGGGATCGAACCCCAGAGGAAAGCGATCACGGTCCAGAGGAGTATTTCCATCGACGACTCTCCCTGATCCAGGCTATGAGGGCGAAGCTCCCCATCGTGATGGTGCCGCATAGCGCCGCGACGGGTTGTCCCCAAAAAATCCCCAGCCCGACCGCTTGCAGGATGCAGGTGAGCGTGTAGACCAGCAACAAGGGCATCCGTGGCACGTTCTTGGGCCGCACCACGGCGGTCAGCAACGTGGCGGCGAACCACCACCCTACAAAGTTGCGCAACGGGATGCCCAGATATTCTCCCGGCGTTGCCCATTGCCACAATCCACGTGCTACCATCTGGGGATCCAGGAAAGTATCCCAGGCGGTGAAAGCGGCGCCGGCCAGAATCGCCCTTGCCAATGAATGAGATCGCCGCTGCACCCCTTCTGGCTGGTCACCGGATAGGAGGGCTGCCGCCACTGCCCAGGCAGGTGGCAACATCATCAGCCATGCAAAAGGGATGAGCCAGGGCACGCTCCCGAGCTGCGGCTGTAGCACATCGCTGTAAATATAGTGACCGAATAGCAATCCGGTATGCACGCCGACGACTTCGATCGCCCAGGCGCCTATCAGGATCTTCCCGGCGACGCTTGCCAGTTGAAATGGCGACCATGTACGTGCCAGGATGCCGACGGAGAGAGCCACTTGAGTGAGCACCCCCAGCGAGGCCAGCCAGGGGAAAGTGTGCTCTCCCGCGGTCCATAGCACGATCGGCGTGCTGATCCATGTCACCAGCCATGCGCCGAATACGATGCGTTCGTGGTACGCAAGCGTGCGCAAACCTCTTCTCATGCTATGAGACATTGCTGTGAGGACGGGGCTCAAAACTTTCAGCTTGACGAACGGAACTGCCATCATCGCATCCGTCCATATTGGCGCAGCGCTTGTGCGCGTGTGTAACTGGCCTCAGATAGCATCAGCACAATCCCACAGCCGATGATCCAGTTAGTTAGTAGAAAGAAAAGCATCTCTTCCAATGGCAGCCCGCCCAGTGCCAGACCCGTGGTTTGCATGGGGTCTAGTTGCCAGACCCCATGGGAGATGGCGAACCAGTCCATCAGCCACAGGTACACCGTCGGGACGAATATGGCGACGGCCAACAATCGCCGCTGTGCCCACAGGATGTCGGCGCCGAAAGCCATTTGAATCAGCACTGGGATCAGTCCCCACCCGAGAATCAGGGCCAGATAGGTGACGGGCTTCCATCCACTGATCCACACCGCGACCGCAGCCGCCCAGAGGACAAACACACCCAGGCTCGACCAGAGGCACAGGTGAGGTGCTGTCATATCCGGCTTCTCCACTATTTTGAGGTGGCGTCGCACCATGAGCGTCCAAAGCCCGGTCAAGAGAGTCTGGAGCACGAAGAAGCTGTACTCCTCGAGTGGTACATAACCCAGAACGATGTTGCTCACCCTTTGCGGATCGTAGAACCACACACCCTTAGCAAGGAGATAGTTGTCCCATGGAGTGGTATAGGCCAGAGCCAGCGCAATGTGCGCGAGTACCACGATGTAGGCACGCCGGTCGAATGAGCCACAGCGACGCATCAGCCAGCAACTCCAAAGGTCGCGGGGCACACGGATGAGCAACCACCCCAGCGGCAACGTCAGAAAGAGTGCCAATACTGCGGCGTAGGTCACCGTCCACTCCAGGAATAAAGAGAAAGAGACGATCTCTACGATCCGCGTCTCAGAGGCAGCGGCTTCGAAACCAACACCTGCCAGCCCGCTTTCAACATCAAGAGCATCTTATCCATGCGAGATGTGCCGGCACGATGTCGGAACACGTCATAGCCGTTGCGCCGGATAGCTGGCAGAATGGCGCGGTAGACTTCGAGGCCGGTCATCACCCCCCAGCGCCCGCTGGCCAACATCGCCACCCCCAGACGGGCCTGCCGGTAATACGTTTCGGTGCGGCTGATCTCAAACTCGAGCAGATCGCGCCACGCCCGGTTGATGCGCCTTTGTGCCAGATCGTCCGGTGTGTAGCCGAACCGTTCCATGTCTTCAAGCGGGATGTAGATGCGCCGCATTTCGTTCCAGTCCTGCCAGATATCCCGCCAGAAGTTGCTCAGCTGCATCGCAACGGCCAGACTGTCCGCAGCGGGCAAGGCGTGGTGAACCTGGTACGGAGGGCGAGTGCCTAAAATATGGGTCATCGCCCGCCCAACCGGGATCGCACTCCCTTCCATATAATGCCACAGATCTGCAAAGGTGGGAAACTGCCGGACGACCAGATCCTCTTTCATCGCCCGGAAGTAGGCGGCCATTGTGTCCGGTGGGATGTCGAATCGCAGCGCTGTGTCAAGATAGGCGCGCATCACCGGATCGGGGCTGGTGCCCAACTCAAAGGCGGACCAATAGGTGCGTTCCCAGTCCTCAATCGCAGCAAGCGGCGAGGCAAAGCCGCTGTGCGACACGTCCACGCGGTCATCTCCAACGCGCATCAAGGCATATAAAGCTTCCACGTGCGGACGTTTGTCACGCGGCAGAAAACGGCTGGCAAAGGAATAATTCTTGCTCGCCTGTTGCATAATGCGCCGGGAGAGCGCATAGTCGTCAGCCGAGGCGATAGGTTCGCGAGATAGCGATAAAGAAGGTGTCAGAAAACTCTCCCTTACAACCACTCCTCAAGAATCCTTTCTGTGACCAGACCAGCAGAGATTATCACCATCGGGATGCCAATTCCAGGATAAGTCCCCTGTCCGACAAAATAGAGTCCTCTCACCTCATATGATTTGTTATGAGGGCGAAAATAGGATGATTGGAAGAAATCATGCGCCAGTGAGCCAAAAGCGGTTCCATAGACGGCGTTGATGTCACGCTGCCAATCCGTTGGTCGGTAGTCGCGTTCCCACACAATGTGTTGCCGGATATCGGGATCCAGGATGCGTTCCAGAGTGTTCAGCAACCGGTCGCGCACGATGGGCGCCGCAGCAGACCAATCGATGCGATTCCCCCGCAAATTGGGCATCGGTGCCAAGACATACAGCAGGCTATGACCTGGAGGAGCTAAGCGCGCATCCGTCGCGGTGGGATGATTGAGATGGAACGAGGGATCTTCCGGGATGCTGTAGGTGCGAAAAATGGCTTCTAGATTGGCGCGATAGTCCTGGGCGAAGTAAATGGACTGGTGCGGCAGGGTGGGATACGTCTTGTTGACACCCAGAAACAGGATGTATCCGGAACAGGCGTAGCGCATCCGTTCCAGGCGCTGATCGGAGTACGAACGCCGCCAGGCGGGTGGGATCAGATGTCGATACGTATAAGGCAGGTCGGCATTCGAGACGACAATCTCAGCCGGCTCCCATTCGCCCGACGCCAAACGCACACCGGTGACACGTCCCCGCTCGATGCCGATCTCAGCGACTGGCGCGTTCGCGCGCAGCCAGACACCTCTTTCCTCGGCCAGTTGCACCAGATCTTCGACCAGACGGTAGATACCACCCCGTGGGAACCACATTCCGAGTGCCAGGTCTGCGTAGGTGATCAAACTGTACATAGCGGGAGCTTCAAAGGGCGAAAGCCCCAGGAACATTGAATGGAAGGAAAAGGTTTTGCTCAGTTTGTCGTCCCCGGCGAAGAAACGACTGACTTGCGCATACAGATTCTGATACGCGCGGGTGCGCAGCAACCTTCCCATCGCCTTCGGGTTGACCAGGTCGGTGATGTGGCGATAGTTGCGCGTGACGAACTCCATGGCCAGCTCGTACTTGGTAGCAGCGTCTCCCAGGAAGCGGAATACTCGGGGCGAACTACCCGGCACGATTCGGTCCACAGCATCTGCTAATTCGGCCATCATGTTGTGTAAGTCCAATTGGCTGCCGTCGTGGAAATAGAGCCGGTAGTTGGGTTCCAACCGCACAAACTCCAGCCGGCTGTGCAGGTCTTCACCGATGGAGCGGTAAAAATTCTCGAGGACATCTTTCATCACCAGGATGGTCGGCCCTGTGTCGGCGCGGAACCCATTTTCCACGATGACGTTGCTGCGGCCGCCGAAACGTGCCTGTTTCTCCAGCACCACCACCTCAAAGCCGGCATACCGCAGACGCAATGCTGTGGCCAGACCCCCTAATCCTGCCCCGATGACCACGGCTTTCGTCATAGGTCGCTCTTGCTGCCTTTCTGATTCAATTCCACTCTAGCACGGCCATTGAACAGAACAGGATGCCTTGTTCAATCTGGAAGAGGTCATCAGCGACCGGCTATGTGGCCGATGGGGAATTCGTAAGAGATCCCCCTTCTGTTGCGCTCAGTCTCGTATCGGTGGGTTCGGCCTCGTTGAGCATCGAACCACATTGTCCGGCATGGCCAAATTGTGCTCTAGCACAGGAGATATTACCTATAAAATGTAAGAAATGCAAAAATGGGAGCGTTTCAAATTGGGGAGCGGGTCGAAGCGGTAACCAGAGTTATGGGAGTTATCTGAGCCGCGACCGTCAGGGAGTGGTGAGCCTACAGTTTTCGAGTTTGAGCGTCGAGACAGAGGCTTCTGCCTTCTGCACGAGCGAGCCGACCGGATGCATGCCCAGCAACATCCATCGTTCGCGGAGGGTGCCGGCGATCAACATCCCCACTACTTGACCGCTGTGCTGGCTTACTAGGGGAGAACCGCTGCCGCTCCAGTGCATCGGGGAGAAGGGTTCATCCATCAGCACCCACACGGCCTGGTCACTTGCCGATTGCACGGTGCCGCCCAGAATGCTTTGCCCGCCTCCATCGCCGCCCAGACATTTGTAGAGCAAAACCCGCTCACCCGGCAGCGGTCCGCCGCGCGGATCGGGCTGTAACGCGTATGCCAGATCGATCGGCACATCTGGGTGCAACAGCAGATAGTCCACCGTCAGGTCATCCCCTTCCCGCGGTCGGCCAGGGGGATCGTATAACATGTCAAAGTCCACGGTGTATCCTGACGGCTGGGCACGCAGTCGGATCTGCTCTAAAGGGTGCGCAGGATTGCCCGGCATAGCGCTGTGCGCGGCTGTCAAACCGACGACACGTCCGTCGTCAAGGGCCATGAGGAAACCGCAACCTACTATCCGATATTCCTCGTCGCGGTAGCGCACCCATTCCTGGAATGCCACGTTGCCGCGCGGAAGCGCACCCCGCGGAGCCGAAATGGGCGGCGGCAGAGGGGTGGGGTCGGGAGGAGGTCCTACGATTGCGCGCACCATCAATGCCACCAGAGCAACCCCGCTTGCTACCACAGCCAGAGGAAGTGCCAGCACCAGAACGCGCAACACAAAACGGATGTTCACACACGCACCAGTGCACCTATGCAGATTGTCATAGCAAGTGGACAACGGACCAGACTGCCGGACTGATTGCCGTCACGCGTGATGGCGATGCGGTTCGTCACGCAGGCGCACAGTCGCCCAGAGCGCGACTGCAGCCCCGATTGCTAACCCTAACTCTGTTGGGAGCAAGTCCAACGTACGACTGCCCCACACCGCCCATGCATCAAAAAGCATATGGGCTGCGACGGCTGCCAGGAAATAGCGAAACTGCGAATGGGTAATGGCGCGCATCACCAGGACAGCCATGCAAATATGAAAGGCGATAGTGAAAGATCGCTCCAGTCCTGCCAGCAGCGGTGTATACCAAGGCGCACCCCAGAAAAGGCGCAAAGATTGTTCTGCTTGAGCAGCCGCTTCGCCTTCCAATCCGAGTGCTTGCACGCCACTCGTCTGGATCACCACCATTGAACCCACTGCGGAGAGGGCAATCAGTCCCAGAATAATCGCTTCGATACCCCCATGTCCGGCGCCAAATTGTAATGCTTCCTTCCAGCTGCGCGCTCCTCGCAGGAGGTAACGCAACATGGCCCAGCGGGCGGACTGCTCACACACCCCGGCGCTCAATCCAGCGACGAGCGCCATCAGCGGCAATGGCCAGAGCCCCACGCCCCACGTGCCGGTCAGCAGGCCGACCGCATAGTTGATCGGCAAGTGCACCACTTGGGAAATGACAAAGGTCACGCCACCTATCCAGTAGATGCGCCAACCTACACTATAGCGCCTTCGGATCCACCAACCCACCAGAACAGGCAGCACCAGCATAAGAGGCAGCTGCACCATTAAAATGAGAGTGAGAAGGGGTATGTTCATCGGATCACTTCCAGTTCGCGTCCCACGCGCGCAATGATGGTGAGTGCCTCGTCCATGTGCTCGCGTTCGTGGACCACCGAAATCATAAAACGAATACGTGCCTTACCCAATGGCACGGTGGGATAGGCAATTGCCGTAGCGAACACTCCTTCCTCAAACAAACGTTGGCTAAAACGTTGTGTCAACATTTCATCCCTCAGCATAAGTGGAGTGATAGGCGTTACACTCCGACCAATGTCGAATCCGAGCAATTGCATCTGATCTTTGAAGTAGTACGTATTCTTCCACAGCTTATTCACCAACTCAGTACTCTGTTCCAGGATAGAGACAACTGCCAGACAAGCTGCTGTGTCCGCAGGTGTCATCGCCGAAGAAAACAGAAAAGGTCTGGCACACTGACGCAACCACTCGATGATAAGCGCCTTGCCGGCTACATAGCCGCCCACGACGCCGAAGGCTTTGGACAACGTGCCCACTTCGACGTCCACCTTTCCTTGCAGGCCGAAGTGATGCACAATGCCACGTCCACCGTGTCCTAACACTCCCTCGCCGTGCGCATCATCCACCATCGTCATACAGTCGAATTCTTTAGCTAATGCCACCAACTCAGGCAGCGGCGCGATGTCACCGTCCATGCTGAACACCCCGTCGGTGATCAGAAGCGCTCGCCGGTAACGGACGCGATGTTCTGCCAACAGGCTACGCAACCCGGACGGGTCATTGTGGGGATAGCGGATAATCTCGGCACGACTCAGCTGACACCCGTCGATGATGCTAGCATGATTCAATTCATCGGAGAAGATCACATCACCTGCGCCTACTAGAGCCGGGATGGTGCCCAGGTTAGCACAAAAACCGGATGGAAAGAGAAGAGCAGCCTCAGCCTCCTTGAAGCGTGCCAGAGAAGTCTCGAGCTCGAGATGCAATCCAAGCGTGCCCGCAATCGTGCGGACAGCGGCTGGGCCTACCCCTAGTTGTTCACAGGCCTCTTTGGCGGCTTGCACCAGCCGTGCATCATTAGCCAATCCTAGATAGTTATTGGAGCAGAAATTGAGCACACGGCGGCCATCCACTTCCAACCAGGGGCCTTGTGGTGAGGTAACCGTTCGGATAGTGTTGTAAAGGTTTTTTTCACGCAACTCGCGGAGAGCTTCTTCGATCCAAGCTAGATTGTTTCCCACACATGTACCTCCACATAGCAGACCTACATTTCGTCTTCACATAATAAAAAGCGAATAGTTTCGTCTGAGGCTGCTATTGTAAATCCGGACGCTGAGCTTTCCTCGTCTTTGACAAACCCGGTGTCTTGTAGGATAATCTTCGCCTAAGAAGCCCAGCCCATGAGCAACAGGCTGATCAACACTAAGAGCCCTGAGATCGCTGTGATTGTCAGACACCCCATCACCGCCAGCGCCGGTATGGGAATAGCAGAAGGTGCCCGTTCTACGTTCAGTTCGGATACAATCCCGTGTGCCTCTGAGGACACGGCTCTCTGAAGTGCCACTGGATGCGCAGGCTGGCGTGACTTGAGAGCTGGTGCACGAGTAACGATCTCCGGTGATGGGGCTGGTGGGATGTCTACTTTGGAAATCATTTTTTTCGATGGCGAGTGCGTTGAAGGGTGTGAAGTGGCGGAAGGACGACTGCTTGCAACATTGTGACGACCGCTGCGCCGCGCATCCTGTAAGCGAGCCCGTGTTGTCTCGTTGAGAGGATTGATCGCCAGCGCTCGTTCCAGGCACATCTGATATTCAGAATCTGTCTCGACAACTGTGCTCAGCCATAGCCAAGCTTGTTCGCTGTTTGGATCGCGTCGCAAGGCTTCACGCAACCATGCACGTGCCTCGGCACGATGACCCTGGCGTGCCGCATAGATGCCTTGTTGTAAAGCATCCAGGTCCATTCGGCATCACTCCCTTGATGAGCAGGTGGACAGCACAAGCAGTCTAATACAGCCTGTTACAACCGACAAATGTCGTGACAGTGCGCGATCTTACCATAGTAATCATACAAGTCGTTGAGCGTAGGACAAGTTATTGACCTAGTCACAATCCTTCTGCGCATTCCTGGAGAGCGCAGATAATAATTATGTCTGAATTGAGGAAAGTTTATGCCTGATTCACCGGAAAGCATTGAGAATCTTGATCAGCTGACAGCTCAGGCACTGGTGGAGCTGGAAGGGATATCCGACAGTCAAACATTGGAGCAGTGGCACACCACCTATCTCGGGCGTAAAGGAAAAGTGACCCTTTCGGTGCGCCGTGTCGGTGAGTTGCCGAAGGAAGAACGCCCCGCCTTCGGTCAGCATGCCAATCGAGTAAAGCAACAGCTAGAATCTGCCTACGAAGAACGCGCTCGATTCATCAAGGCCCAAGAGATGGAGAAATCCTTATCTGAAGGAGCAGTGGATGTGACGTTGCCCGGCCGCCCTGTATTGCGTGGCAGGCTGCATCCCAGTACTCAGACGCTCCGAAGAATCCTCCAGATCTGGGCTGATATGGGTTTTCAGGTCTATCGCAGCCGTGATGTAGAAACGGATGAGTACAACTTCCAGCTGCTGAATTTTCCACCCCATCACCCGGCGCGCGATATGCAGGATACTTTTTACACCACCCAGCCCGATGTGTTATTGCGCACACACACCTCTCCCGGACAAATCCATGCAATGCG
>JBMFPH010000023.1:0-22999 GCA_049969215.1 Anaerolineae bacterium
CACGGCGAAGAGGAAGGCGGTGGAGACGGGCCAGTCGCCGACCAGCGCCACGCCACGGGTGTGCAGGGCAAAGAGCAGGGCAAACATATCGGACAGCGGCACAAAAGCGTGGCCGGTGGGATGCGGCTGGAGGAGCAGGGGTAGCTGCCACAACGCCAACGGCAGATACGGCAACGTCAGAAATCCCAATGCGACCAGCCCATGCCGCCTTCCATGCGGGGCGGACGGCCAGACGAGCAGCATCAGCGTATACAGCGGGATCATCAACACGGCCAGCAGGTGAATGTACAGCGACAGGCTGGCGGCAAGCACAAAACTGCCCCACCAGACTACCTGCCCGCTCTGCAGCGCCCGTCCCGCGCACCACAGCGCCAGCAGGATCAGCATCGTAAAGGCGGCATACATCTTGGCATCTTGAGCGTACCAGGCCAGATACGGAGATATGGCCGCCAACAAGGTTGTCAGCAAGGCGGCACGCTGCCCGACCAGGGGACGTGCGACGCGCCAGAGGAGCGGGATGCTCAACACGCCGCAGACCAGCGCGATGAAGCGCAACGCCAACTCGCTCGTGCCGGCCAGGTGGAGCCAACCGCGCATCAGGATGTAATAGAGCGGCCCATTGTGCTCGGCGAGGGTGATGTTGCGCAGCAGCTCGGGGAGCGGCTGGGTGGCAAAGTGGATGACATCCACTTCATCGCGCCACAAGCTCTGGAAGTCGAGCGATCCAGCACGCACCAGGAAGCTCAGCAGGACGACGCCGCAGAGGGCGAGGCGTGTGATGAAGAGGTTCAGCGGGCTGTGGAGCTTCAGGAGGGCATTATGGCCTGGGCGCGGCATCGGGAGGCTGCGACTTGCGCGTCGGTGGCTCGGGCAGCACGCGCGGACGACGCCGCCCGCGGATCTCCAGCATGAGGAAGGCAAGCGGCACGCCCAGCAGGAGCAAAATGCCACAACACAGCCAGGGATAGGAGACATAGAGCACCACTGTGTCCCAGAACTTGGTCCAATTGATCACGACCTGGTCGATGCGCGGTACGGGCGCTTTCTCTTCTTCCTGCGGCGGCTGCGCCACTGGTTCGTCGATCAGCAGGCCGGGTGACGCCGGACGTGTGCGCGCCGGAGCGGCCGGGGTGGCCGGCACTGGCTGCAGCTGCGGGGACGGCGCCGGAACCTCGACCGGCGGAGGGGCAACCGGCTCCGGCGGCACCACCTCCTCTTGGGGGGGTACCTCCGGTTGTGGAACCTCTTGCGGTGTCGGTGGCATCTCTTCGGGCGGCATGTCAGCGGGCATGGGCAGCTCCACCGGCGGGGGCGGCTCCAGAGGAGATACCTCCACGGGGAACGCCTCCGGCAGGGGGGACTGCTCGTAGGGGAGGACCGACTGGAAGGCCGGGTGCGACGCGGTTATGGTGCTGGGCCAGAACAGCGCGCTCAGCGCCAGCGCGGCAATCAGCCAGGGCAGCCAGTGCCCGATGCGGCCGAACTCCCCGCGCGGCGCAAGCGCTCGCTTGCATATGTGATCCATCAAGAGGGCATTATAGCCCGTTGCCCAGCGAACGCCAAATTATGGTGGCGTCGTGGCATCACTCATGCCCGCCACGTACTCGGCCATGTATTTGAGGATGAGGTAGGTGGACAAGGCACCCGGATCCGGATGGCCCAGCGCGCGCTCGCCCAGCGTCTTCGCCTTGCCCACCGTGGCCACCATGTCCTTGGTGCGCTCCACCCCCAGCCGCGCTGCCTCCGCTATCTGGGGCAACGCCTCATCCAGCGGCAGGGAGACGAGCTCCTGAGCACGCAGGGCGGCCGGCTGCAGTGCATCCACCATCGTCTTGTCGCCCACCTGCGCCTTGCCACGCTCCTGCACCGCCTGTAGGCCATCGTTCAGCCAGCTGGCCAGCGCAGCGGTGTCGAAGTGTTCCCGGCCGGCCAGGCCACGGGCGCCGCCGCGGAACAGGGTGCCGAACACGGCCCCTGCCGCACCACCCACCGAGGTCAATAGCGCCATCCCCACCGTCTTGAACAGCTCCTCCAGCGCTGCCGCCGGCTGACTCTCCAGCTTCTGTTGCGCCACCTCAAACCCCCTTGCCATGCCGACGCCGTGGTCGCCATCCCCGATGGCGCGGTCCGCCTCGCTCAGCAAGTCCTTGCTGGCCTGCATCCCACGGCATACGTGGAGCAGCATCTGAACGGTCTCTGCGATGGTCAAGTGCGTCTTCGCCATAGGGCGTTCTATGCCTCCTGCGGTGCTCACGCGCGCGTGTAGCCGAACGAGCGCGCCGGCATATCGTAATAGCGTTTCAGCTCTTCATCCAGCTGCATCAAGCTGATGGAAAAGCCGGCCATCTCCTGCGACGTGCAGAAGCTGCCGATGACCGTGTCGTGCACGGCGATGCCCTCCTGCTCCAAGATCTGGCGCACTCGCCGGTTGACAATCAACAGCTCCATCATCGTCGTCGCACCCAGGTCGTTGATGAGCAAGCAGACCTCGTCGCCGCGACGGAAAGGCAGGTCGGCCAGGATGCGCTGCATCATTTTGTCCACCAGGGCGTCGGCGGGCAACAACTTCTCGCGCGACACGCCGGCCTCGCCGTGCAACCCCATGCCGATTTCAATCTCGTCGGGTCCCAGCGTGAAGGTGGGCTCGCCGGTCTCCGGCAGCGAGCCGGCACTGACCGCCACGCCCATCGAGCGCACGCGGTCGCGTGCCTTGGCGGTGACGCGATACACCTCATCCAGACTGTCCAGCGTGGCCGCTGCCGCGCCGGCCACCTTGATGACGAACAGGTCACCGGCGATACCGCGTCGTTCGTCCACCCGTTCGGGCGGGGCCGAGGCGACATCATCCCAGATGCGCACCGTGCGCGTGGCGATGCCCTCTTCGGCGGCCATCTCGGCGGCGATGTCGAAGTTCATGTTGTCGCCTGCGTAGTTGCCGTAGAGATAGAGCACCCCCTTGCCCTGGTTGAGCGCACGGGTCGCCGCCAGGATGACATCGGGCGTGGGCGCGGCGAAGATGTTGCCACAGGCGGCACCGTCGGCCATGTTCTCACCGATGAAGCCGTGGAAGAGGGGCTCATGGCCGCTGCCGCCACCGATCAACAGGCCGACCTTGCCCAACGGCAGCTCCGTCTTCACCAGGGCATTGACCCCTTCCAGCTTGCGGACGTGGCCGTGATAGGCCCATACCAGCCCTTCTAGCAGTTCCGTGACCACATTTCGGGGATCGTTGATGATCTTCTTCGCTTTCATCGTCTTTTCCTCCTTGATTTATCCGCGATGTCGATCTTGACGTTCCGTTTTCATCTTCCCTGTTCCCTACCCGGAGTTTCCGGCTTGGGCGTGTACGTTGGTGTTGGCGTGCGCGTCAACGTGGGTGTCCGCGTCAACGTCGGCGTGCGGGTGGGTGATGGCGTGAAGGTGGCTGTCGGTGTACGCGTCAGCGTCGGTGTCAACGTCGGCGTGGGGGTGCGCGTGTAGGGCGTGAAGGTGGCTGTCGGTGTGCGCGTCAGCGTCGGTGTCAACGTCGGCGTGGGGGTGCGCGTGTAAGGCGTGAAGGTCGGCGTCGGCGTGCGTGTCAGTGTGGGTGTCAACGTCGGCGTCGCGGTCCGGGTCGGCGTGCGCGTCACAGTGGGCGATGGAGTGGCCGTGCCAGTCGGTGTCGGGAGCGGATAGGAGAACCCCACCCGCAACATATATGTCCCCAAGCCACTCATACGGTCCACATACACCTGATAGCGGCCTGGCGGCGGGTCGAGGAAGAAACAGCGTTGGTCGGTCTCGGATCCATAATGTTCAGGCTCACACGAAAACTTATTGGCCGGCAACGGCTGACTGGGTTGAACCAAGAGGTCAAAATCGCGATACCCCCCTTCCCAGGGAAAGAACAGCTGCAGCCACAGTTGACGCAGGCCGGAAGGCACCTGGAGCGTATAGACATGGCGATTCTCACCCGGGCAGAACGCGCCGTCCGTGTCGCCCTCGACGAGCATCTGGGTCTGCTGTCCCAGGCAAGGCGTTGGGGTGAAGGTAGCGGTAGCGGGTGGCGGTGGTCCTGTCACCTCATAGGAACAGGCTGCCACATTGTCGTTGATGTCCCGGTCATGGGCCAGGCGCGCCTCAACCTCGATGCGATATTCGCCGCTCAAGATGCGCTCGGATGGCCCCTCGACGGCGAAGACCGTGGTGTCGCGATCGATTCGATCTTCCAATACGCCGCAATACCATGTGTTGCATTGGTGGTTGGTAAAGGTCACGTCGCCGTTGTGGGCGCTCCACGGCTCAACCCACTCATCGTAGGTGCCCTTGCTGATGTTGTGCTCCCATACATACTTGTAGCCGGAGTAAGGACCTTGCAGGATGGTGACGCTGTCCTCGTCCTGAAACAGTTGAATGTAACCGTCGGACGGCTGGCTGTCGATGCCTTTGTGGTTCTTGGTGATGCCCTCCAGGTTGATCAACGCCCCCAAGCTGCTCCAGTTGAGCGTCACGTCGGTGCTTGCAGGTTGCACAAAGGGCTCGATCAAATCGCAGCGGTTGTCATTGTATTGGCGGCGACATTCGACGATTGCAGCTTCGGTGATCCAAACCCCCGGATAGCGCAGGGTGGGCATCTCATACTTGGCGAGCAAGAGCTTAGGGCCGTCGTCGCGCTGCAGGTAGAAGTAGAGATTGAAACGGCGGCTATAGGCATTGGGCTGATACTCGAGTACCCTGTCAGCATTGCGATAATTGTCCACCTCAGCGCTGACACTGCCCTGCCAGCAATCGGTGATGGTTGTGCGCACGTTGGGGGCGTAGCGACAATCGGTGATGAAGTAACCACTGCATTGGTCGGCACATACCGCCAGCTGCCCCAGAATCATCTGCCAGCACTGCATCGTGTAACCACCGGGGCACCGAGGAATTCGGCGGCCACCGCCAACAGGAACTCCGCCGCGGTGCGCCAGGCGGGCGCATCGCAGCCGGTCAGCTCATATGCAGTGTCATACCACGCATAGTAGTTGTTGTGTCCAGCGAGGAAATACTGGTAGGCCAGGCAATTGATGGTACACGCATTGTGCAGGCATCGGGGTTCGGGGCTGCCGCCCTGTGCAGCGACGGGACGGACTGATGTCCAGTCACCATGTGCTGTTCCCAGGAGTAGTAGACACAGCAACACCGCAAGAAAAACACGCCAGTTGCGTTGTGGCGCCATCGCGCACCTCCTTAGCTAAATGTGCTCCTCGCATCATGGATCACTTGTGGCTGACTTTAGGAACGTCCCCTTGCCTCAAGAAACCGATGCCTGATCATCCGACCGATGTGCGTGGTTGACCAGGCTATTTTGCAAAGGCAAATGGTTGCTCATTCCTCTTTCACTCCTCCCGCGCGCGTCGGAAGCGTGGTAGCACCGTTGCTGCATAGTGCAACGCCACCTCGTCCCCGGGGTGCAGGGATTTCAAATCGGCACATCCCTTCTGCCCCGGATTGAAGATGCCGATGCGCGCTCCCACCTCTGCATAACGCTGCTCAACATAGGCCATGCCCACCAGAAGTCCATCCAACCCAGCTGCGCACGAGGTCACCCAACCGATCATACGCCCACGCGCGCTGACCACAGGATAACCCATCTTGGGAGGTGGCACTCCCTTCTCGTTCATGCGAAAGCGGATCACGCCCATCGAGTTATCCCGCATGCGCGCTATCGCCGCTCGACGTCCCACAAAGAAAGGCTTGTGGAGCTTGACGTAGGCGCCAAAGCCTGCTGCAAAGGGGTCGATGTCGTACGGCCCGGCCAGTTCGTGGCCGTAGAGGGGCAGACCCGCCTCGGTACGCGTTGAATCGCGCGCGGCAAGGCCGGCCGGCTGTACCCCCAGGTCGGCGCCGGCCTCCAAAATGCGCCGCCAAAGCAAGGGAGCATGCTCGGGATGGACGAAGATCTCGTACCCCACCTCCTCGCCGGTGTAACCGGTGCGTGCGATGATCACGTCCAGTCCGCTCAAACGGCCCTGCATCAGGGCGGTGCGCGGCAGGTGCTCCAGTCCAACACGCGTTGGGGTGTCATCGGCCAGGCGCAACAGGATAGCACACGATTGCGGCCCCTGGAGAGCGATGTCTACGCGCTGCTGTTCTCCCCACCGCGCATCCTTGAGGTCCTGCAACACAGCCGGCGACTCGATGACCTTGCCGGGCGCATCCCGGTCCAGGATAACGTTGCGCTGGTTGACCGCATTCAACCAGTCCCAATCCTTCTCCGCGTTGGCGGCGTTGACCACCATCAAATAGTCGTCGGCGTGCAGGCGGTAGACCATGATGTCATCGATCACGTGGCCATCCGGGTCGAGCAGGTAAGAGTACTGAGACTGACCGTCCTCCAGCCAGGCGACGTAGTTGGTTGTCACTGCATCCAGGAACGAGGCGGCATGCGGCCCGCTGATGCGCAACACGCCCATATGCGAGACGTCATACAGTGCCGCTGTCGTGCGCGTGGCGCGATGTTCCTCGGCAGTGCTGGTGTACCACAGCGGCATCTCCCAGCCGGCAAAGGGAGCAATGTGACGCGTGCGCCGGCAATGTTCTTCATATAGGCAAGTGCGCCTGAGTGGTACCTCCTGCGGCGGCTGCCAGTACCACTCGCTGCGCGAATCGCCAGCTGTTGCAGAGGGCAAGCTATGCTGGCCGATGAAGTAGAGCTTGTGCAGCGCGAAGAGCTCATAATGCCCGGCACGATAGAGGTCTGCACCGTGGCACTCTTCACCAGAGCGCCATAATGGCGCATCTTGTTCCCGGATGGCTGCCAGCAGGTCGTTCGCTGCAGTGTGCACGTCGTCCGGCAGCTTCCCGATTTCGTCCGTTGCCAAATCAGTCACTGTTACTGGTCCCTCTATCTTGGCAAACAGGTCGTGTGGGTCAAACAGCAGGTAGCCATCCGACAATCCGCGCAGCCATGCTTTGACGCGTTCCACAACTGCTGCATGCACGGCCACCAGATAACGTGCGCGGCCACGCCGATCAGGGGATAGGGGGCTGACGAAGAGATCGTCCAACACACGGCCATCTTGCTCTAGGAGCAGAGCGCGGCACTGCTGACCTATGGCAAGGTTGCTCAGGTCGGCGGTGACCACCTGTTGCATAAAGGCATGGGCGCGCCAGCCTCTAATGAGTAACACACGCCGCTCAGACCCATCAGAAGATTCCAGTCGGGAAGAGGCGATGGCCATGCACTGAGGCATCATAAAGAAGTGGGGGTAATCGCTGGAGGGTGCCGGCGGGTGGGGCGGAAAGGCATTCGCCAGATGAGCCACATCGCGCTTGACGGACTCCAGCACATCCAAGGCGATCTTGCCGCGCGGCAGCGGTCCCGTGATGCCTTGATAGGTGAAGGGATGGATGGCGCTAACAACACGATGAATGCAGTCCGCGATCAGCTCCATCTCAGCGGCGCCCATACCGCGCTGCGTGACCCATGGCGTGCCAAGCCGCACGCCGCGTGCCCGGGCCGTCACGTGGTCACCGGGCAATGTGTTTTTGTTCGCCACCAGGCCACAGAGCTCCAGGATGCGCACTACAATCTCACCTAATAGAGGATACCCATCAGCGCTTTTGATCGGGCGCAGGTCCACCAGGAGCATATGGGTGTCCGTACCACCGTAGGCGAGCCGCAACCCGCGCTGCTGCAACGCCTGGCCGAGCGTCTGGGCGTTGAGGACGATCTGGCGCATCATCGCTTTGAATTCGGGAGTGGCGGCGATCTTGAACGCTACCGCCATCGCCGCGAACTTGTTCGGGTGAGGGCCACCTTGGGCGCCGGGGAAGACTGCAGCGTCCACCCGGCGCGCTTTTTCCGGGTCAGTGGTCAAGATCACGGCACCGCGCGGGCCACAGATCGTCTTGTGCGTGGTGAAGACAATCACATCGGCAAAGCCGACCGGATTGGGGTACACCCCCGCACTGGCCAGGCCGGCTGGATGGGCGATGTCGGCCATCAGTAGCGCCCCACAGGCGTCGGCGATCTCGCGGAAGCGCTTCCAGTCCGGCGCCCATGGGTAAGAAGTGAACCCCGCCACAATCATCCGTGGGCGATGTTCGAGCGCAAGCGCCATAATCGCATCGTAATCCAGGCGCTCGCTAACCGGATCGACACCGTAGGAAACGACACGGTAACGACGGCCGGAGATGTGGAATGGGCTGCCGTGGGAGAGATGTCCGCCCTGAAAGAGGTTCATGCCCATCAGGATGTCGCCCGGCTGCAGGAAGGCATCATATACTGCCAGGTTCGCCGCCGCGCCGGAGAGAGGCTGCACATTGACATAGATGCGCTCGGCGGGCACCTCGGGCGTGGCAAATAGCTCCGCGCAACGGCGCTGTGCGAGCGTCTCAACGAAATGGACGTAGGTGGTGCCCTTGTAAAAGCGACGGTCGGCGTAGCGACGATAATAGGCCAGCTGGTGATCGAATTCCAGCAAGAGGTCGGGATCATCCTGCGTCATGCGCGTGGGCGGATAGCCCTCGGCATATACGTTGTTGAAGACGGAGCCGAGCGCTTGGAGTACCGCTGGCGGGGCTATGCTCTCCGAGGGGATCAGGATGATCTGGCGCGCTTGACGCTCGGTCTCCAATGCGATCAGGCGGGCAATGTCGGCATCGACACTGTCCAGCTCAGCGATCAGGAAGCGACGTGCGTATGCAGAGATATCCATAGGCTTAAGCTTTGATTCCCTCCTGCAGGGGATAGTGAAACGTATTTGGTGGAGCTTTCAGGCATTTCATTGTACTCGTTCCATCCTGATCAGGCAATCAAACCCAGTACTTGCGCCAAGAGATCGTTACCAGGTGGTGGAGGGGATCTTGACAAAAGGCGGCGCTCCCCGGATATATGGGCTGTGGAAACACCTGCACCAGGAGGAGCACCGCCTATGGCCGAACTGGCTTACCGGGAAATATACGCCACGAACGCCGTAGAGGCAAGAGAGCGGTTAGTGCGCAGTTATCAAGAGTTGGGCAGTATCAGTGCCACGGCGCGGTTATGGCACACCGCGCGCCAGGTGGTGCGCAGTTGGCTGCGCGCCTTTGGGGTGGAGACATCCGTGACCTTCCAGACCGACTGGAGGCGAGAGTTTGGGGGTGACAACCCCCGCCACGTGGAGGGACTGAGCCAGCGTTTCCTGATGCCCCTGGTCAGTACCGATCTGCCCCTATCCTGTGAACCAGAGACTGGTAACGATCTATTGGGCCATTACAACCCGTATCACAGCAACACAATGCCGATGCCGACGAGTGTAATCACAGCACCAATCAGTGCGTTGAGGCTAGGCGTTTGACCCAATATGAGCATACCCAAAAGGACACCGCCGGTCACCTCTTGGGTGGCAATGAGATTGACATAGGTCGCATGGGTGTGGCGGATGGCGGCATTGTACAGCGTGTGACCGAGCCCCAGCGGCAATGCACCGGACAAAACGAGGGCGAGCATCTGGCGCAAGCCGTAGCCAGCGGGTGTCCAGGTGAACAATGCCGCCGGCAACATCCAGATGCCGGCCATACCATAGGTGGCAAAGGCGTACGTCAACAAAGGGTACGTGGTGCGTTGTGAACGTCCCATAACCGAGTAGATGCCAAAGGTGACCGCCGAGATGAGCGCCAGCCCGTCCCCGATCAGCATCGGGGTGTCCAGCGCCGGCTGGAAGCCGACCAACACAGCGATGCCAGCCAACACAACCAGGATGCCCAGATACTTGCGCGGCGCGATGGGTTCTTTCAGATAGATGGCCGAGAACAGGGTAACAAATATCGGCGAGGTGTACGTGATGGTCAGCGCGTGGGCGATCGAGGTGAAGTTCAGCGCCGCAATGTACCCCCAAAAGTGTACCGCGGTGACCAAACCGAAGCCGAGAAACTTGACCGGGTCGGCGTGGTTGTAGCGCGGCGGATTGCCCTGCACGAAGGCGATGCCCAACACGGAGAGCGCACCCACTACCATGCGCCAGAAGGTTTTCTCATAGGGGGAGAGGGGATCTGCCCAGATCATCAAGACCGGGCTGGTGGAGAAGAAGAACACGGCGATGACCGCCAGCCACAGACCTCGTCGCCTGCCGGATTGCATAGAAGCCGCCTAAGCTCCTAGAGCGGCAATGACCGCCTGCTCCATCTCGCGCGTGCCAACCGCCTTCTGCGCGGGTGGAGCGATATCCGGGGTGAACCGTCCACGTGCCAATACGTGTTCGACGGCGCGCTCGATCGCGTCAGCCAAGTCACCCCGCTGCCATACGTAGCGCAGCAAAAGCGCCACGCTCAAAATAGCACCCAGAGGATTGGCAATCCCCTGGCCGGCGATGTCCGGAGCAGCGCCGTGCACCGGCTCGGCAATGGCACAGCCCTCGCCCAGGCTGAGTGAAGGCGCCATGCCCAACCCACCCGCCAACGCGGCGGCGAGGTCGGACAGGATGTCGCCGTACAGGTTAGGGGCCAACAGCACGTCATAGCGCCCGGGCTGGCGCACCAGATGATATGCCACCGAGTCGACCAGGCCCTCGTCTGTTTGCACGTGTGGAAATTCGCGCGCCACCGCCAGACAGGTCTCGCGCCACAACCCATCGCTGACGCGCAAGATGTTCGCTTTGTGCACAATGGTGAGATGACACTTGCGCTGTGCCGCAAGCGCAAACGCCACGCGCGCCACCCGTTCGGAGCCGCGCCGGCTGATGATGCGCTCGGCGATGGCCATGTCGCCCTCGAGGCGTTCGCGACCCACATACAGGCACTCCGTGTTCTCGCGCACAATCAGGAGGTCGATGTCACGGTGCGCGTCGTGCAGTGGCCAGCGGCGTGACGGTCGCAGATTGGCGAAGACATCCAACTCCCGTCGCAGCGCCACGATCGGGCTGCGGTACCCCGGCACCGGATGGGAAGGCGACGCGACTGCCCCAAAGAGCACTACACCGGCCCGGCGTGCCGCCGTCCGAGTCTCATCCGGCAGGGCGTTGCCGGTGCGCTGAAAGGTCTCCCAGCCCGCTTCGGCGAAGGTCAGCTGCACCTGAGGCATCACCGCTTGCAACACGCCAACGGCGGCCGGGATCACCTCCTGACCGATGCCATCGCCGGGGATGACGCACAGATGCATTTCCTGTGTCGTCATGAGCGCTCCGTTGCGAGCAGCTGCTTCAGATAAGGAATAAGTCCTCCCTCGGCCAGGATGCGCTGCACCGAGGAAGGGAAAGGAGGGAAGGAGAACACACCCGCCGCGCTGCGGATCTCCGCTGCGGCAAGGTCTACCTCCACCCGCTGGCCATGCTCTAGGGCAGCTACGGCGGCAGGGCAGACGATAGCGGGCAGACCATTGTTGATCGCATTGCGATAGAAGATGCGCGCAAAGGAGACCGCAATGATGGCACCTACGCCGGCCGCTTTCAGGCAGATGACCGCCTGTTCCCGCGAGCTGCCACAGCCCCAGTTGCGCCCGGCGACGATGATGTCACCGGGCTGCACGGCGGTGGCAAAGGTGGGATCCAGGTCTTCGAGGGCATGCGCGGCCATCTCAGCCGGTTCGGCGAGCGTGTAGGTGTACTTCCCCGGAAAGATAATGTCCGTGTTGACGTTATTGCCGTACTTCCACACCTTGCCCGAAACGCGCATAGGGATGTCACTCCAATTCAGCGGGATGGGTGATACGGCCGGTGACGGCGCTGGCAGCCACCACCGCCGGGCTTGCCAAGTAGATGTCGGCATCGCGGGTGCCCATACGACCCCGGAAGTTGCGATTCGCTGTGCTGATGGTCACCTCGCCAGGCGCGGGCACTCCCAGATGGTTGCCCATACACGGGCCACAACCGGGTGGGCCGATAGTGGCACCAGCCGCCAATAAAATGTCCAGATAACCCTTCTGAACCGCTGCACGCAGCACCCGCGCCGAGGCCGGGATCACCAACAGGCGCGTGTCCGGGTGCACCCGGCGGCCCTGGAGGATCCGCGCTGCAACGGCCAGGTCCTCCAACCGGGCGTTGGTGCAGGTGCCGATGAAAGCTTGATGCACCCGCATCCCGGCAACTTGTGAGATGGGTGACACATTGTCAACTGAGTGCGGACAAGCGATCTGAGGTTCGAGAGCGGTCACCTCAAAGGTGAACTCGGCGGCATAGCGGGCATCCGAGTCAGGATAGATAGCATGAGCGAAGAAATGCGCCGCGAATTCGGGACCAGCATTCTGTTTTTGGGCCACAACCCATTCAAGAGTCACCTCATCGGGCGCCAGCCAGGCATTTTTGACACCCATCTCGGCCATCAGGTTGGGCAACACAAAGCGACTTTCCATCGAAAGTTGAGCGATGGTCTCGCCGTGCAATTCGACCGAGGCGTAGTTCCCTGCCTCGGCGCCCAATTGGCCGATGATGTACAGACCGATGTCCTTCGCCGAGACCCACTTGCCCAACTGACCGGTGACCGTGATCTTGATGCTTTCGGGCACGCGCAGCCACAGCGTCCCGGTTGCCCACAGCGCGGCGACTTCGCTGCGGCCGATGCCGGCGCCGAACGCGCCTAACGCGCCATAATGCGTGCTGTGGCTGTCCGCGCCGAGCACCAACATGCCGGGGCGGATCAACCCCTCTTCACACAGCACCTGATGGCAGATGCCACGCCCCACATCGAAGAAATGGAGGATGCCCTGCTCGGCGACAAAGCGACGGATTTCGGCATGGTTCTGGGCATGCTGGGTGGTGGGCGCCGGAGCAGCATGGTCGAGCACGATGGCGAGCCGTTCGGGGTGCTTGACCCGCGGCAGCTCGAGCTGACGCCAGGTGCGAATGATCGCGGCCGTGTTGTCGTGACTCAGCACCAGATCCGGAGTGGCGTCGATGACCTGACCGGGCTGTACACTCCTCAACCCAGCGTTGCGTGCGAGCAGCTTCTCAGCGAATGTATGTCCCATTGAGCGCCTCGCCTCGTTCCTCCGGACGGGTTGCGTCCAGGCGTTGCGTGACCGCGTCGCGGTAGGGCTCCGGTATCTCCAGCTTGTTCAGCTTAAACTCTTTTTCGGCAATGTCGATCAAGATCTGGCCAGGCGATTCGTCCGGTCTGATATTATAGACCCTTTGCTTGAAAACGCGGGTGATCTCCTTGGCGGTCTCCTCGTCGATGCGGAAGTACTTGATCTCCTTGAGGAAGTAATAAATGACGTTCCATCCGCTCAGCGGCCCTAACAGGATCTCGGACTCGGTGACGCCGAACTGATCCAGCGGATGGGCTTCATAGGTGTCGTGGTCGTTGAGCACCGCCTTTTGGTGTACCCCACTGGTATGCGTGCGGTTGGTCAGGCTCACCGGCTCCTTCGATTGCACCAGCTTGTTGAGCTTGGATGCCAGCAGGACGTTGATGGGATAGGAGCCGCGCAGGTTGTAGCCTTCCAGCTTGTCGTATTCGCGATCGATGAAGAGGTTGAACAACAAGGCAGTCATCGAGGTGATGCCGGAACGTTCTCCGATGCCGAGGATAGTGGTATTGATGTAACGCATCCCGGCGCGCACTGCCTCCAATGCATTGATCAGTGCAAAGCCGCGGTCGTCGTGGAAGTGGCCCTCCAGGTCGACATTGGGATAACGCTGGCGCAACATGGCCACCTGACGCGCCACGGCAGCCGGAGTCGCCACCCCCACCGTGTCTGGAGTGCCCAGACGATGCACCAACGGGGCGATCTCGTCATAGACGCGGAAGAGGTGTTCCGGGCGGGTGCGGAAGGCATCCTCTCCGCTGAAGCGCAAGATCAAGTTGGGATAGTCGCGTCGCACCTGTTCGATCAACGAGCGCGCACCGCGCACGATCTCATCCAGGTCCTTGCCGTGGCTGGCATCGCGGGCAAAACGTGATGTGCCGATGTAAAAGTTCAATCCGTCGAAGCCGGCCTCGATGGCCGACTGGACATCCGCCGGGTGACAGCGCACGTGGGCTAAGAGGAAGGTATATCCCTTTTGGGTGATCAGCTCATCGCGCACCGCCTTGATCGCTTCCACGTCGTCGCGCTCTTGGGCGCTGACGATGGGAGCGAACAACTCGATGAACTTGACACCGTAAATGATCAAGGCACGGACGATCTCAACCTTGTCCTGCTGATTGAAGAAGTATTTATAATGGTCGTGCAACAACGAGCTCTGCGACCCCTCTCGCAGGGTTGTGTCGATGATCTCCAGGGGTCGAGCATGGTAGCGACTGAACTGGAAAGGACTGTTCGGCGTCATATAGCACCCCGCTGCAATGCTGCCAATGCTTCCCGAAGCACTTCAATGGCACGCAGGTACTCACCCAGATGAATCCGTTCTCCAGGCGTGTGATCCAACGCCGAGTCACCCGGCCCATAGGCGACGATCGGCACACCCCACGGCGGCCCTACAACGTTCATGTCCGAGGTGCCCGTCTTGTACACGAAGCGCGGTGTACCGCCGGCTTGCCGGATAGCACGCAGCAAGCTGCGCACCAACGGATTGTTCTTGGGGGCACGAAACGCCTCCTCCGCTCCGGAGAATACCAGCTGCATCCGCTCATCGCGGTCCGCGTCATCGTCGGCATCCCCCGCCGGCACAAGTGAAAACCCGTCCTCGGAAATCCATCGCTGCACCTCCTTGCTGAGCATAGAGGGACTCAATCCGGGAGGAACGCGGAAGCTGACGGTCATTTCAACTTTGCAATAAGCCCCCTCGTCACGCGTGGCGATGTGGCGCAGGGCGGGTTCCAGGCGCTCGAAAGCGCTGTCGCGTCCCGCGTTGAATGTCTGGCAACGAGCCACGATAGTGTTCCACAGAGCGACTGCCCTCTCGGCCGGCAACGGCTGTGGGCCGGCTGAATGGGCAAACGGGGCACACCAATGGAGATCGGCGATGAGACGGCCCTTGTATCCCAACGTGATCCGTTCCCAGCCACCCGGCTCGCCGATGACACAGTAACACGGCGGTGCCAGCGTGTCCAACAGGTGACGCGCGCCGCGGCTGGATGCCACCTCCTCCTCCACTGCGCCGGCGACGATGACTTGCCAGTCCGCTGCCAACGGAAGGTCAGCCGCGGCGAAGGCAAAGGCACACAGCACACCCTTGGCGTCCACGCTGCCGCGCCCGGTGAGCCAATCGCCCTCGCGCCGCACCGGCAGCGTGCCGGGGAAGGTGTCGATATGCCCCAGGAGCAGGATGCGGTTCGCGCCCCGACCCCGCACGCCGAGCGCGTTGCCGACTGCGTCGACATGCGCTTCGAATCCGTGTTGTTGCATCCAGCCCACCAACCAACGGGCCGCCTCGCCCTCCGCGCCTGATGGGCTGGGGATGCGCACCAGGGTTTCCAGCAGGTCGATCGCAGCCGCTACGTCCATATCACCACCCGGATATGCGCTCATCACTCCTCTTCTTCACGGGCAGTTTCACCCTGTGCACCCATAACGTCGGAGAGTGCTTGGGCCATCGCCTGGACCACCTGA
This sequence comes from Anaerolineae bacterium, assembly GCA_049969215.1. Lineage (GTDB taxonomy): Bacteria > Chloroflexota > Anaerolineae > 4572-78 > NAK82 > NAK82. Next base: position 15,431 of record JBMFPH010000023.1, read on the forward strand.
TCCAATTGCTCCTCGGCGATGACCAGCGGTGGGAGCAGCCGCACCACTGTGCTGCCGGCCGGCATGGCCAGCACGCCGCGTTCCATCAGGGCGCGCAAGACCTGCGTCGCGCGCCGGCGCAACTCCACGCCGACCATCAGCCCCCGTCCGCGCACCTCGCGGATCAGCGGGCTGCGGATGGCGCGCAGGTCGGCCAAGAGCTTTTCGCCCAGGCGGGCGGCGCGCCCAGCCAGGTCGTCCTGCTCCATTACGCGCATCACGGCGCGGCTGGCGGCACAGGCGAGTGGGTTGCCGCCAAACGTGGAGCCGTGGACTCCGGGCGGCAACGTGCCCAGCATCTCGCGCCAGATCACGGCGCCCATCGGCACGCCACCCCCCAGCGCCTTGCCCAGGCAGAGCATATCGGGCAGCACCCCGAAATGCTCACAGGCGAACCAGCGGCCGGTGCGCCCCATGCCGGTCTGCACCTCGTCCACGATGAGCAACACCCCACGCTCCGTACATAACGCCCGCAGCCCTTCCAGATAAGCCGGGTCGGCCGGATGGACTCCCCCCTCACCCTGGATCACCTCGATGATGACCGCAGCGGTCTGGTCGGTGAGGGCATCTTCCATAGCGGCCAGGTTGTTGAAGGGCACGTGGCGGAAGCCCGGCACCAGGGGCAGGAACGGCTCGCGGTATTTGGCGTTCCACGTGGCGCTGAGCGCGCCCAGCGTGCGCCCGTGAAAGCCGCGCATGGCAGCGACCACTTCGGTGCGCCCAGTGAAGAAACGCGCGAACTTGATCGCCGCCTCGATCGCCTCGGCGCCCGAATTGCACAGGAAGACGCGCTTGAGGTCGCCCGGCGTATGGTGGGTCAGCTCTTCCATCAGGGCAGCGCGCTGGTCGTTATAGACCGCCTCGCTGCAGGCGACCAGCGTGGCTGCCTGTGCCTGGATGGCGGCGGTCACCTCGGGATGACAGTGCCCCAGCGTGGCAACGCCGTGGCCGGTCATGCAATCGATATACGTGCGGCCGTCGGCATCCCACACCAGGGCGCCCTGACCACGCACCAATGCGATCGGGCGCTTGACGTTCAGCCCCGAAGTGTGCCGCTCCTCGAGCGCGATGATCTCTTCCATCAGCATCAAGTGTTCACCTGCCCTCATGCGATCACCGTCCCTTCTCCCGCCAGGGCGCGTTGGATGGGGTGCTCAACCCGTCCGTCGGCGAAGATGACGCGCCGCACCCCGCCGGCGATCGCTTCGCCGGCGCCGAGCACCTTTTTCTTCATGCGGTCCTGCGCCGCGGCCATGAAATCGTCCAGCCGGCGGGCGGCGATCTGGTGGATCAAGGATCTCTCATCGGGAAAACGTTCCAGGAGGCCGGGCACGTTGGAAAGCATGATGAGCGTCTCCGCCTGTAACGCAACAGCCGTGGCAGCAGCGGCGCGGTCGCCGTCCACGTTGATCGCTTCGCCCTGATACGAGATCGCAGGGGGAGTGAGCACCGGGGTGTAGCCCGCCTCGAGCAGCATGTGGAGCAAGGCAGTGTTGACCTGTTCCACCCGGCCGGTGTAGTCATCGCGCAGCACTCGCCGCCTTCCACGTTCATCCAAGATGGTGATGGCATCCTTGCGCGTCCCCTGCCACAGCTTGCCGTCCAACCCGCTCAGGCCAATGGCGTTGACGCCGCGCTGTTGCAACCGCTCCACCCATCCCTTGTTCATCTGGCCGCAATAGACCATCTCGAAGATCTCCAACGTGCGCCGGTCGGTGCGCCGGCTGGTGTAGCCGCTCACCGAGGTGACGAATTGCGGCGGATGACCCAGTGCCTGCGCGACCTGGTTGGTAGCTGCCGAGCCGCCGTGCACGATCACCATGCGCTCGCCCTGCGCGATGAGGTGCGCGATGTCATCCGCGATGAAATCGTGGTTAATCCCTTCCGCACCACCGATCTTGATCACCAACATAGGACAGGCTCTCCACACCCGATCAAATGGGATGCAGGCCGGGAAAGGTCAGGCCGGCGGTCTCTTCCCAGCCCAGCATCACGTTCATGCTTTGCACCGCGCTGCCGGCGGCGCCTTTCATCAGATTGTCCAACGCGGCCAGCACTACCACGCGGCCGGTGTCCGGGTCGACCTCGAAGCCGATGTCACAGAAGTTCGAGCCGGCCAACAGCTTGGGCTCCGGGAAGCGGTGAATGCCGATGTTGCTGCGCACCAGCCGAATAAAGGGTTCGTGCTGATAAGCAGCTCGGTAGAGCTGCCATACCTCCTTTTCGCTGACAGCGCGGTGGAGCAGACAATGGCACGTCGCCAACACCCCGCGTACCACGTCCACCGAGGTCACCGAGAAGTGCAACGTGAACCCATTCCCCAGCGCCTGGATCACCTCCGCCTGGTGGCGATGGCCGGTGGGTTTGAACGGACGGATCACCCCGCTGCGTTCCGGGTGATGGGAACTGGCCGAGGGTTGCGCCCCCGCCTCCGACGAACCCACTTTGATGTCCACGACCGCTTCACGCAGCAGGCCGGCATCCGCCAGCGGCGCCAGGCCCAGAATCGCAGCGGTGGCGTTGCAGCCCACCCCGCTGGCATAGTGCGCGCCGTTGAGGGCCGCTCGATAGCGCTCCGGCAGGCCGTAGACGAAACGCGCCAACCAATCCTTGGCCGGATGTTCCATCTCGTACCAGCGCACATAGGCTGCCGGGTCGCGCAGGCGGAAGTCGGCCGAGCAATCGATGATGTACCTGGCAAGCATGGCATAACGCTCAATGGACCGCGCTGCCTGTCCGTGGGGCAGTGCCAAGAAGAGGATGTCGGTCTCGCTCAGCACGTCAGGATGGGTGAACTGAAGCGTCGTGACACCGCGCAAATTAGGATGAACCGTGTGCACGTAGCGCCCCGCCTGGCTGGCCGAGGTGACCTGCTTCACCTCGACATAGGGATGAAAGAGGAGCAGGCGCAGCAGCTCACCTCCCACATAGCCACTGCCCCCTACGATGCTGACTTTCAGCCTCCCTTCGGTTGCCATGCGAACCTCTCAGAGATCACTCATCACCCCGGTTGCGGAATGTCTTGGTTGGCAATGCGGAACGGCCGAGTCGTCGATGGTCGATGCGCGATAGCCTGTCCCTTCAGGATCCACCCTAATCGGCGCGCTCGGCAGCGACATGGAGCACATACTCCACAATCCGCCCAGGAATATCAACTCCGGTGGTGTCGATGCTGTTGCGGAACTCGGTGGTGTGGTTGACCTCATTGACCAACAGCTGCCCGTCCTGAGTCTCCAAGATGTCCACGGCGACGACACCGCCGCCGACGGCGCGTGCCGCGGCCAGCGCCAGCGCGTGCAATTCGGGTGTGACCGGGCAGTTGACCGCACGGCCGCCGCGCGCCGTGTTGGTGATCCAATGGTCTGAATAACGATAGATGGCACAAATCGCCTCGTCACCCACCACAAACGCGCGGATGTCACGCGCCGGTTTGGGAATGTATTCCTGGATGTAGTAGACGTGGTGCTGATAACTGCCCAACACCTGTTTGTGTTCGAGGATGGCCTCGGCCGCATCGCGATCGTTGACTTTGCTGAGCAAGCGCCCCCACGAACCGACAGCCGGTTTGAGAACAACCGGGTAGCCCATCGTCTCGATGGCTTGCAGAGCTGCTTCGGGTGTGAAGGCGACCATCACCCGCGGGGTGGGGATGCCGGCGCGCACCAGGGCGGAGCTGGTTGCCAGCTTGTCGCCGCACGTCTCGACCACATCCACGGGGTTGATGGTGCAAATGCCCCAATCGTTCAGGATGCGCAGCGCGGCCACGGCGCGCGCATGGGTGATGCAGCGATCGAGCACCACAGCGTAGCGTGCCCATTCGCCACGGCCATAGGCGTTGACCGTCTCCCTGCGGCGATGCGCGTCTAGGTCGAGGATGACCTCGCGATCATCGCGCACGTCAACCGGAATGTGGCGCGCTTCGAACGCCTGCAGAAGCAGCTTTTCCTCGACGCGCACGCGGTCGAGCAACACCGCGATGCGCGCATGGGCGGTGCTCTCGGCCATGGGTGCTACTCGCCCCAGTCCTCTTCCTCGGCGGGTGCCAGGTCGAGCGCAGGCGGATCGAGGCTGAGCACCTCCAACTCGACCCCGCAATCAGGACATTGGACGATCTCGCCTTCCACCGTGTCATCGCGCAGCATGATTTGGGCATCGCACTCAGGGCAAGCGGCTGTTTGGGGCATAGGGTCTTCCTCCTTTTGATATTTGTCTCTCGTAAGATAAAACAAAGGCCGGTACCCTGTTTCTTTTGGATCTGGAGTACCGGCCTGACGATTCAAACGGATGTACAAACGCCGCTATCCAGACCCAGGGTCCGGCTTCTTCGCGCGCTTCGACTTGATGATAAGCCACACAACGATGTTCACGCCGTCCATTTCCTGCTTGGCGGGATCGGTTGCCCCAACCACCCTGGCTGCGGCGAGTGAGCCGTGGAGGACTCGAACCTCCAACCCGCTGATTAAGAGTCAGCTGCTCTACCGAATTGAGCTAACGGCCCGCTCTACTCAGAGCGATACAAATTATAGCAAAGCAACCAGTTCCATGTCAAATTCCTGACACTAGAGTGCCTCCACGATACTGTAAGGCCCTGACTATTTCGCCACACAGACAAAACATGGATACAATTGCTCCTGGGAGGCTGAAAATTTTGATGCCTACCACAACATACGGACACTAATTGGCTGATTCAAGGTCAAAGGTGGTAACTTAGGTTGTCGAGAAGGGAGACAAGATCAGGCGTTATAGAACCACTTTCGGGCCCCGCCCGACCACGAGCGGGTGAAGATGTGCCGTGTCATTGAGCGTGCGCAGCAGCCGCCCACGGGTGGAAATCTCCAGGATGCTGAGCGAAGCAGGCGCCGGCTCAAATTCCCAGAAATGATCAGTCTCGAGATCCAAGAAGTGGCATAGCAGAACACGACACACGACCAAGTGGGTTACCAACACGACCGTATGATCCGGATGATGCGCAACCACCTCATTCAACATGTCAACGGCACGCTGATGCACATCCGCCAGAGATTCACCCTCCGGGAAACGTACCGTGTGCGGACGTTCATACCAGGCAGATGCCAGCTGAGGATAGTGAGCCGCAAATTCTGCTTCGGACAAACCGGTGCAGGCGCCGAAGTCGATATCCAGCAATCCCGCATGAGAGACAATGCCAAGGCCACATGCCTGCGCGATAGGGGTTGCGGTTTGGAGTGTCCGTTGCAAAGGGCTCGCATAGATCGCTGCCGGTTTCCAGGCAGCCGCGATGCGTTGTCCCAGCGCAGCGGCCTGGAGCAGCCCCATCTCATCCAGCGGCACATCTACCCGGCCACGAAAGCGCTGTTCTCGATTCCAAGCCGTCTGACCGTGACGAACTAACAAAATGGTGGTCATGTCCATGGAGCTATCCTAATGCACGTGAAATCCCTCTTGATCGCCACCAACAACCCAGGCAAGCTGCGCGAGTTCCGTGAGCTGTTCCGCGATCTATGGCCCGACTTTCCCCTGGAGCTTGTCAGTCCCTTGGAAGTCAACATCGCTCTCGAGCCGGAGGAAAGCGGTCACACCTTTGCCGAAAACGCCATCCTCAAGGCACGCTTCTTCGCTGCGCACAGCGGATTGCCCACGCTGGCCGATGACTCAGGCCTGGAGATCGACGCACTGGGCGGCGCGCCCGGCGTTCACTCGGCACGTTACGGCAGCACCAAGCGTGGCCAAGATACCCAACGTATCGCTCTGGTGCTACAGCAGCTCCAGGCCGTCCCATGGCCGCAGCGCACGGCACGTTTCCGATGTGTGGTGGCGATTGCCTTGCCCGATAGCCGATGCGAGACCGCCAGCGGAAGCGTCGAAGGCTATATTGACTGGCATCCTCAGGGCACACACGGCTTCGGCTATGACCCAATCTTCTATCTCCCCGAATTCGGTTGCACTATGGCCCAGCTCGAACCTGCCGTAAAGAATCGCATCAGCCACCGTGCGCGCGCCCTCCAGGCGGCGCTGCCCCTCATTCGTCGACTGGTGCTGGAACAGAGATAGATTGCGGTCATCCCATTCATCGCAGGCGATAGTACAGGTGTGCCCCTAGCATCCCCAGTGCTGCGGCGACGACGGTGCCGAAGACTCCCCAAACGAGCAGCGCAAAGAAAACCGCCCCGGCGATGCGCACCGTCTGCGGGCTAATACCTATTTCGGCCAAGTTTTGCAACTGTCCGGGTGTGAACTGAGCACGCACCCCTTCACCCAGATTGGTGAACATCAAGCCCAACGCCGCCAGCAATATCGCTACAAAGGCAGCTCCCAAACCGGTAACAAGCCCAGCCAGTAGCCCAGCTTGCCGCGCCTGTCCAGGAGAGTTCAACCGCTCGTTGGCCAGCAACCCGGCCAGGATTCCATTCGCAATCAGGATCAGGATGAACCCAGGGATCACCAAACATGGCAACAGCGGGATATCGGCCAAGCTGATCAACATCAGCAATGCCATAGCGAGGGTGCCTGCTGCACCAGCCTTGAAAGCACCGCTGCCAAGAGTGCGCATGGTCGTTTCTTCGCCGCGGAAGCGCACGGAGCGTGGCGGCAGCTTGATCGGACGCGTGCTCGATGGATCCTGCCTATGTTCCATTATGCGTCAGTTCTGTTTAATGCGCGCCACACCTTCTCAGGTGTCAGCGGGATATCGCGGATGAAGAGGCCGATTGCGTCCGCCACCGCATTGCCCACCGCCGGCGCCACACCGTCCAAGGGTATCTCTGCCACTGCTTTGACACCGAACGGGTGGCTTGGCTCATAGGACGGCACGAACAGCACCTGCATATCGGGCATTTCATCGGCGCTGAAGATACGGTAGTCACCGAAGCGCGGATTGACCATGCGACCGTTCCCATCGAAAACCATCTCTTCGCTCACCGCATAGCCAAGCGCTTGGGTCATACCGCCTTCCACTTGACCGCTCGCCGTGGTGGGGTTCACGATCACCCCACAATCCAAGGCCATCAGCAACCGTTCCACGGTGACCTGACCGGTCTCGGTGTCCACCGTGACCTCGGCGAACTGAGCGGCGAAAGGGGGCGGACTGACAGGGCTGACGAAAGAACCGATGCCCATAATCTGGCGCTGATCTTGAGTGTGCAAGGCATGCAGGGCGATCTCTTGCAATGTCAGACTGCGCCCATCTGGTGCCCAGGCACACCGATCATGCAGCTCGATGTCATCCGCTGCGATGGGTGCTACATCGGCCGGGCGCGTGGTGTTAAACATCAGGGCAGCGCGTTCCCGTATCTGCGCTGCGACCTGCTCCGCCGCCCGCACGGCGGCACCGCCGCTGATATACGTGGTGCTGCTGGCATAAGCCCCTTTGTCGAAGGGGGTCATGTCGGTGTCCGACGAATAGACGATAACATCCTCCAACCGACAACCAAGGACTTCTGCCACCATTTGTGCAATCACGGTATCTGAGCCTGTTCCCAAATCAGTGGCGCCGATTAAGAGATTGAAGCTGCCATCATCGTTCATCTTGATGCTGGCTGCACCCATGTCGAC
>JBMFPH010000024.1:0-21611 GCA_049969215.1 Anaerolineae bacterium
AGTGAGGTACCGCCCAGTACAACAGCGGTGATGGCGCCAAACAGATAACCTTGACCTGCTCCAGCCCATCCGTTCAGCGCACGCGCACTGATGAGAACGCTAGCGGTACCCGCCGCGGCCCCCATAATCACAAACGCTAAGAAGCGATACTTGGCTACACTCAGCCCCAGCAGATTGGCACTTTGAGGGTTACCACCCACCGCGTACATGTTCCGACCGAAACGAGTGTGCTGGAGTACGAACCAAAGCATGGTGTACACAAATAGGACCACCAGAACCTGAACAGGGATGCCAAGTAATGATCCGAAACCAAATGTCCACAAGAGGGAGCCTTTGGGAGCGTCGATCGGTATCTGTTTCATTCCACTCGCGAACTGAGCTACGCCGGTGAAAATTGCCAATGTGGCAAGGGTGGTTATGATCGGGTTAATTTTGAAGCGAACGCTGATCAATCCGTTAATTGCCCCGATTCCACATCCCGTTGCGATCGCACCTATGATTGCCACGATGGCGGGTTGTCCCATAGTGGTCATCAGGAAAGCCAGCACCACCGATGAGGTGGCCAGAATCGCCTCCGTAGATACATCGAGCATACCCACCAATAAAATCAGTGTAACACCTGCTGCTGTCAGTCCCAAAGTTGATATTGAGATGGCCAAATTCCACAGATTTCTAGGGGTGAGGAAGCTGGGATGCAAAATAGAGAAAAGCATGAATAAGATAAGCAAAGCGGTAAACACCCCGAAGGCGGATGAATCACGAATGCTAACCCAAATTTGTCTTCTTGCCTTTGCGCCCACCATACGCGCTCAACCCTCCCCAGTGGCATGTGCCAGAAGTCGCTCATTAGTTGCCTCCTGGCGCGGTATTTCAGCAGCTATGGTGCCATTGCGCATGACCAATACGCGATCACTCATAGCTAGGATCTCCGGCAGCTCAGTGGATACCAGGATGATCCCCATATTCGCCTTGGCCAGCTCTTCAAGCAACGCATAAATTTCGCTCTTGGCGCCGACATCAACGCCCTGAGTCGGGTGGTCCAAAATGAGCACCTTACAGTTGTTCTGCAACCATTTTCCCAGCACAACTTTCTGTTGGTTTCCACCGCTAAAATATTTTACCAGACGGCTGCCATCTTTGGGCCGAATGTCCAGTGCGTTGATCCAGTGCCAGCTTTGCGTGCGCTCACGTCGAGGGCTTAAGAACAGGTTGGCGAACGAAATGAGCGCTGTGTTAGCAAGTGTGAGATTGGCGCTGACACTCAACGTCTGGACAAGTCCTTCTCTTTTCCTGTCACCGGGTACTAACCCAAGACCAAGCCGTTTTGCCACTTCGGGCGATTCGATGCGAACCTTGCGACCGTTGACCCAGATCTCACCAGTATCTGCGGGGGTGATCCCGTATAACACATCAATCAGCTGCTTCTGCCCGGCACCTAGCAGACCGAAGACGCCTAATATCTCACCAGACCGGAGGGAAAAGCTGATGTCACGTAAGCCCCTGCCTCGGCCTACTTGATGAAGGCGCAAAATCTCTGCACCCGGTGTAACAACGACTTGCTTCTGAGGAGCTTCGACCTCACGTCCTACCATCATCCGGATCAGATCCAATCGGCTTACCTCATCAGCTCTAACAGTTCCCACTTTGCACCCGTCCCGCAAGACAGTCACCCGGTCAGCGATCTCCTGAACTTCCTCGAGCTTGTGCGAGATGTACAAGATAGAAACACCTCCCGCTACCACGCAATGGATCATGGCGAAGAGGCTTTCAATCTCGTGAGGTCCCAGCGCGGCGGTGGGCTCGTCCAGGATCATAATAGATGCATTCGCGCATATGCAGCGGACGATCTCCACCATCTGCATTTGAGCCGGGCGCAAGAGGCCAACACGCATACGTGGATCGAGATCGAGATTCAGACTGTGCAACTCTTTGGCAGCTTCTTCATAACAACGTTCCCAATCGATAATGCCGCTTTTAGGCTTGACGGGCATACGACCTGCAAAGATGTTCTCGGCGACGCTTAGCTCTGGAAACAGGTTCCAATCCTGATGTACTGTCATGATCCCTTGTTTTCGAGCGTCCGCCGGACTGTGGAAATGCACCTCTTGGCCATTGATAAAGATTTGTCCTGCATCAGCCGGATAGGCGCCAGAGATAATTTTGACCAAGGTGGTTTTGCCGGCTCCATTCTGTCCGATGATGGCATGCACCTCGCCTGGGAAGAGGTCAAAATCCACCGCGCTCAGTGCCTGGACGCCAGGAAAAGATTTGCAAATGCCCCGCATCATCAATCGAGGAAGATTCCCTGATGTTTTGACAATCGTTCCACTCATTCCATCACTCCCGCTATCACGTCTTGGTGAGGTGCGTTCCCAGCATAGAGCCTCAGACCCTAGCACAGGAACACACCTGCACCTGAGATGTTACCCGTTGGTCGGAACGGGACATCCGCGCTCAGCGCTTGGAACTCAATCCGGCATCGGCATACCGCGTATCATCTCTTCGGTGCACTGTTCAACGCCACCGGGATAGTGTTGGTCGACTGTATCCTTGGTGAGCAGCACCACATACTGCTGAATATAACGCGGCACATTCTCTCCATTCAGGATACGGGTGAGGAAGTTGATCGCTAGCTTGCCAGCGCAGCGCGGCATATAGCCGGTGTATGAGACATACAACGTTCCTGGCCGCTTGAGCTCCTCGCGAGGACCAACTCCACCACCCTGGCCTGAGACCATCGCCGTTTCAGGCGTATAGCCAGCTGCTTCAAGAGCACGCGCTGCACCAGCGGTCATCTCGTCGCTGCACGACACCATTACGAAGTAGTTGTCAGCCGGATGCGCCGTGATCTGATCGCTTACGCTCTTGATCACCTCATTCAGGGTGTATGGTGCGTCATACCACACAATGTTCTCTTTTGGAAAGTCTGGGTAAGCTTCGTACAGAGCCTTGTAGTAACCCTCGAGGCGCATAGTGCAAGCAGTGAAAGCTGAGAGGTCCATGAAAATGGCGACTGTTTTCTTATAGTCCCAATTCTTTGCCTTGGCTTGCTCCATCATATATTTGCCCGCAATGTAACCCGCATAGGTGCTGGGGACACCATAGTAGTAATCATCGCGGGTCATCGGGGTGTCAGCGCCGACTGCGACAATGCCAGCTTCCTTCATCATCTTGGAAATTGTCGGGCCAAGCGCTGGATCTGTGGCGTAGATGAACATACCGTCGTATTTGTTCGCCACGATGGTTTCCGCGATGCTCAGCGATTTGTTTGCGTCGAAGTTGGCATCGAACACGTCCAAGGTCATGCCCAGCTCTTTGGCGAACTCTTGCGCGCTCTCAGCCACCTCACGCGTGTAGTCCTGAGACATGATGATCATGTCCAACGCCAGGCGGTACGGTCTCTTGGGCTCAGGGATTCCAGGCGGCAGAACGTCGTACATCCGCCATCGGTTAGCCAGCGGTAGATGGCTGGATAGTCGTTGACCTCGGGGGTGGGAATTGGGGTCGGTGTAGCCACTGGTTCCGTCGTAGGGGTAACGTCCTCTTGAGGAGGCATTGCTTGGGCAATGCCTGCTACCAACACCAGTGTCGCTACGGTTAACATCAGCAGAAAAGCAGCTTTACCCGCTCGATGGATAAGGTGCTTCATTTTTTCCTCCTTTGGCTTCTTGTGCTCATCGCTGCGACATCTCTTGGTTGATCACGATCACCTTACATCCTATCTGAGTAAACTTGAGAATGACCGAACAAGATTAAGTCAAAATATGGCATCACCTCCTTTGCATCTAGCGGTTTGCGAAAAGCTCTCTGTACAAACCTACCGGTGTCCCATCGCGTGCAGCCGACCCTGCATAGGATAGGGATCAATACAATCCATAGCGATGGATCGCATTCAACATGGCAATGTAATTTTCGTGGGGTACGAAGTTGGTGATGCTGTGGCTGGAGCCCGCTATGTACCTTCCTCCAGGCTTGAGTACCTCCATATGTTCCTTGACGTCGCGCTCTACGTCTGCGGGGGTGCCATGTACTAGAGGCCATTCCACATCGATGTTGCCACTCAACGTGAGCCTACTCCCGAAGCGTTTCTTATAATCGCGGTAGTCAACGCCGTACGGATCCATAGGATTGATGCCATCTACACCGATATCGATCAACCATTCCACCGCATCGTCGATTTTGCCATCGCTGTGGAACATCACGGGTACACCTCTGTTTACTGCTGGCGCGATGATGCGTGCCATACGGTGCAACCATATTTTCTTAAACAGAGCGGGAGGGATCATCAAACCATTTTTCCAGGCAAAGTCGTCGGCGACGTAGAGGATATCAATACCTTCGTTTACCGCCGCTTCCGAGAGTTTCTCGAAATACACGGTGCTGACTTCGAGCATCTCTTCTACCAGCTCGCGTTGCTCGTAACACATCATCATAAAATCAGTCAGTCCGACCACCATCTCATATAGCGTCTGAAAGATACAACCACCCAACAGCATAACGCCGATGCGAGTGCCCTTGGCAGCTTCTTTGTACTCACGGATATACTGCAAACGATCTTCGATGTCGCTCTCACCTGGGAACACCAGCGCTTCCCAATCCTGGCGTGTCTTGACACTCCGGTCTGCTACTGTCTTGAGTGTGCCATCGGGTGTGCGCTTCTTGAAAGGCGTCCACAAAGCTTCAACAACCATCACATCCTGGCCGGTAATTTGGCAAAATTCCAAGAAATCGGTAGCTTTCATCGGCCGGCCCACCGCTTCGCTAGCACCCTTGGCCGGATCACCGCCATACGACAGGGTGTTTCCTGCTTCACGTCCCAATAATTTGGTCACGTGTTGATCATCGACCAGATTCTCGAAGTTAGGAACACGGTCCACTGGCTTGCCCTTAAGCACCGCTTTCAATCGCTCGACATCCGGTTCGCCTACGTAAGCTTCCAGCTGCATCAGAGCACCTCCTTCTGATCCTTCTGCCGGGCTGCCAGCTTTTCTGTTATGACGCGAGCTGCGGTGCCGGCATCGGGTGCATAAATGTCAGCTTGCCACTCATCTGCATTGCGTTGGGTTACCGGTGCTCCACCAACGGCAATTAATAGTTTTTCCCTCAAACCAGCTTCGCTCAGAGCATCGATGGTGCGCGGAATATTTACCATCGTGGTGCTCAAAAGCGCTGAGAAGCCAACCACCGCCGGTTTATGCATTCGCACGGCCTCAACAAAACGTTCCGGTGCGACATCCACACCGAGATCCACCACTCGGTAGCCGGTACCCTCCAACGTAGCGATGACCAAGTTCTTACCAATGTCATGCAAGTCGCCCTGGACGGTGCCAATCACGACGGTCTCCTGCCGGGATGTGACACCTTTATCGCCCAAAAAGGGTCTTAGGTAGGCAACCGCCTGCTTGGTTGTCTCAGCGGCCAGAATTAAGTCTGGCAGGAAAAACTCCGCTCTCGAGAAACGCAAACCAACTTCGTCCATCGCCGGTCTCAGCGCCTTTTCGATGATATCGGTCGCGGAAATATTTTCCTCCAGGGCCTGTTCTACCAGGCTTTCTACTTCATGGCGTTTGCCCTCGAGAACACAGCTGTAAATCTCATCCAGTATGTTCATGGTTGCTGCTCCCTCTTGTTCTTTATATCCCCCCGGCTAACCGCGTCCCAGGCGGTATTTGAGGTACTCCACATACTCGCAGAAGTTAGGCCACGAGATGTCGGGTGGCACACTGTGATCCAGCTCAGGGATATAGCCTCCATCCTCCACCAGCGGCATCACCCGGTCCACTTCGCGACGCATTACCTCACCACCTGGCACCAAGGCACGCTTGTCGATACCCCCCATAATCACAAGGTCATGCCCATAAGTCTGTCGTACTTTCAGAACATCCATACCGGATTGCACCTCAAAAGGCCAGAGCATATTGATACCTGATTCAAGCCAGAGAGGTATCAACTTGGTGATATTACCATCACTATCAAGACCAATATACTTAATGCCTTGGCTGCGCAGCCAGTCGTTTACCCGACGATAGTGCTTAAAGGCAAACTTGCGTAATAGTTTTGGGTCAATTAGTGAATCGTGGTTGTAAGCCATATCTTCCCAGTACCAGAACACATCAAAGTCGGTATATTTCATCACCTCAGATGTAATCTCGATGATACGATCTGCGCGCTCCTCCATCATACGCTCTATCAATTTGGGATCGTCATAGAAAGCTAGACAGAGATTTTCCAGCCCCATCATGTTGCGCAATGGTCCAAAGAAGCCTCCCCAACGGTCTGCCCAACACAGGCGTGGATGTTCCTCTGGTAGGTCCGATTTATCTTGCCCATCCGCCTGACCACCCTCGGCCTCGATTGCCGTGATGTTTGCTGCTCCAGCAACCCCACGCAGCTTGCCCTTCTTGACTTGTTCCTGCCACTCCTTGGGAAAACGTTCTTGGGGGTTCAACGCCAGTCTTTCTGCAGCAAAACTTTCGAAGTCCTCCAAGGTCTCCACTGGAAATTTGACGAACTGGGGCATGCTGGTGTCCGCGTGCTCTTTGAACTCACGCATTAGGATGCCTTCGTGATTGATGTAAAGTTTGGTGCGCTCATCCTCTTCGATCACCTGGTACTCAAACGGTGGCACCGGTCCGTACCAGGGATCGACTCGCAACAACTCGTCTAGCCCGAAGCGCTGGGGCAAGCCCTCGCCATGCCATCCAAGGGTAGGGCCTTCATAGCCTTGAGTGCGCCACACCAGCTCCGTCTCGGGCCAGACGAAGGCATAGGCACGTATCCATGGCACATCGACTGGTTGAAACTCCAGCGTCCTTAGAAACCTCTCACGAGATGTCATCATATAACGGCTTATTCTCCCAGTTTCTTAAGGGTAAAATTGCGTACACCGTTTGTCTCACGCGTTCTCTTCCGGGTAATAATGGTCCAGGTTCTCACGTGTGATGTAGACGTGACGCGTATAAAGGGCCGGCGGCACCGGTTCACCACGCAAAATGCGCAGGGCGGCATCTAATAACCTTTCACCATACTGTTCGGGAAAGTAAGCTGTGGTGCCAATGAAGGGAAAATCTGGGCGGCGCAAAGCTGCGCGTCCGATGCGATCGGCATTTTGTCCCACTGCTACAACCTGACTGAGGCGGCCGTTACGTTCAAAAGCGGTCAGAGCACCAACCGCTGCGTCATCATTGATGGCAATGATCGCAACACGAGCGTTTTCCGGAATGTGAGGTAAATAGGTATTCATAACAGGGATCACATCCTCAAAGATCACCGGACTGTCGGTTACCAATGCTCTCTCAGCTTCGATTGGACCAAGCACAGACATTAACCCATCCAGCTCCCCTTGAAGACGTGCCCCTCCTAATGGGCCTACACGCACCGCGTCCAATCTGATCAAGAGATCAAAATGGCCCGCCCAGTTCTGCTTGATCCAATGACCCAGACCTTCGCCGGCCATGTGGCCCGCTCGATAATTGTCTGCACCAAAGAAAGTAGCACCAGGCATTGGCACATCCACAGCGATTGCCGGAATTCCAGCTCGATTCAGTTTGTCCATAATAACGTTGCCGATCGCAGCATCTAGCTGGAACTCAATCACCAGGTCCACCCGGTTGGCTACGAACCATTCGGCATTCTCCAGAGCCTTCTGGCTATCCAAAGCATTGTCTCGGATAAGCAACTCTACGTTTCCCAGGCGAGCTGCTGCTCTCTCCAGGCTTGCCCGGACATCATGGGTGAAGCTCATCCGTTCTGTAGCATTACCGAACCCAATCCGATAACGTTTACTATTTGCGAAAGAAGAGATGGGCTGCAGAGTCTCAACCGATGTGGAACCCACTACAACAATGGGACACCCAACTATCCGTCGCAAGACAGCTAATTTGTCACGTGACACTGCCTCGTCAACAACTATCCAGTTAAGCTGGCTCAGACTGGCAAAGCGGAAGGTGCCTTTTTTATCAAACTTGGTGTGATCGACCAGAGCGATCACTTGTCGTGAGAGTTTGACCAGCTGCGCTTTAAGTGCAGCTTCATCCATATCGTTCTCGGTCAGATCCTCGTCGACCGAAAAACCTGAGCACGAGACAAAACATTTACTGGCACGAAATCCACTCAACAGCTCTGGATTTAATTCACCCACAAGGGCATTGCCATCTGAACGCACTGTGTTAGTAGCCAAAATCACTTTGTTAGTGGGCTCTCGTGCCAACAACAAAGCGGATTGCAAGCCATTTGTCACGACTGTGAGATAGCGTCGCTCACGCAGGAAGTCGGCCAGGTAATAAGCACTGGTACTGGCATCCAAAATGATTGCATCCCCGTCTTGCACCAGAGTGGCTGCCCAACGAGCAATGTTGCGCTTCTCCAAGCGGTTAGAACGGGCACGCCGAGAGAAAGACAGGTCTTGCACAGAGGGCCGGTTGAGAGCGATCGCGCCACCACGCACGCGTCGCAATAGACCACGTTCATCTAACATGGAGAGGTCAGTACGAATGGTGTTGGCAGACACACCAAAACGCCGCGCAACATCCTCGACGCTTATCTCACCAGCTTCATTAAGCAATGCGAGGATTGCCTGACGGCGACGATGTGTGTCCATCACCTCAGAATGCCCCCTTATCTCTCATCTCACGTGGCAGAGGGTCGCCATGACCACCCCAGACTACTTGGAGCCTTTTATTTGTAGCGCACGTGGGAATCCGTTTAACAAGCGGAGACGCAGCCAAAGAAGCACACGAAAGGCATAAGTTGATTTCTTCGACAGCGAGGATTTCTTGGAAAATCATATCCATCCTTTTGGAAACGACATCTTGGTCGATACAACATCCAGAAACATTTTCATCCAGTCCTTGTTTCTGGACCTTTTCCGTTTTTGTTTGTGATAAGCTTGTTATTTGATTGTGATTTTCTTGGGAAACATTATACTACACTTTGGCATCCTTGTCAATACGTCGTGAAATCATCCCAGGCTTTTCAGTTCTGTCGTGAGCAGGTATCATTGCGATGATCCGATAAGCACAAAGGAGGGGCAATGGAGAAGAAGATTTTGTTAGACTAACCCAAGTTGCTACCAAAGGAAGTTGAGGCTACAAGCCAGCACGAAAAGTGTCACTTTGAGTTCGAGCCCACGGGCGGTCACCGCATGAATCGATTTAGGCAACAGACGTTCGAGCAAACTGCCGGTCGTCTCGACCGCCTTGCGCCAGACCGATTGCAAATAGCGCAGCCAAGGCGGCAGGGGACGTCGCGTGTTCTTTCTGCGATACGGCAGCAGGTAAATCTGCGCATCCCGCAAGATGTCCTCCACCGTGTAATCGTTGTACGCCTTGTCGCCAATGATCCACGCCCCCTCCGGCACGTCGAAGGCGTAGCCGCGCAGGGCACGCGTGTCACTACAACTGCCGGGAGTGAAATAAAACTCCACCGGCTGTCCATCAGCGGTGACCAGAAGGTGCAGCTTCAAGCCGTAGAAATAGCGCCGTTTGCTCGCCTGATAGCCGTGCCATTCCACACCTTGGTAGCGCTTACAACGTCGGATGCGTACGTTGTCGCAGACCGCAATCGGAAAACTGTCGATCACGTACACCATATCGGCGTTCAACTGTTTCCACGTCTCCCCCAGCAGATGGAACAAAGCCCAGAACAGGTCGAAAATGCGGTGCAGTCGGCGGTTGAACCGGCTCTTGCTCAGCATACGCGGGATGTAGCCGGCTGTGTGCATCCATCGGCGCGCAGCTTCAAAGTTCCTGCGGAAGTACAGCGCCGCTACAATGGCGGTGGTCATCACCTTGGCGTCGCTCATTGGGCACTGTGGGTCTTCACGATGGCGCAGTGCCTTCAGCATGTCTTCACACAAGCAGAAAATGGCTATAATTTGTTCGTCCATATGCCCCTCCGGTCTTTTGTCTCGAGTTTTAGCCGGTGGGCATATGGACACATTGTTTCGCTAATGTCAAACTCAAAGGTAGCAACTTGAGTTAAGATACCACTTTTGAGTCAACTTTTTCAGCACCCTCAAGTCTCCAGATCGGCCGCTCGTGAGTCGCTCGTTATTCCACCAACAGAAACGGCCGCATCACTTGCCACTTTTCTTGCCACGTGTCCGGGATCTGCACATCCTTTGGTAGTGATAACGTTGGGACGAAACGGACCCGCTCATCAGCAGTCAGATTATAGAGCGCGAAAGGGATCACCAGGTAGTCCGGCTGAAGGTGATGGCGTGTGTATTCAGCGAGCTGGCGACAGAGCTGTATGTGCTCATCCAAAGGAAGGTGCTGGGCGAGCTGTTCTGCGGTGAAGTGTTGTTCCTCTGTTTTGAAGTGGGGCTGCCAGCCCTCGGTCAGCCGTTCGACACAGCGATGCAAGTTCGCCAATTCTTCGGCTTGCGTAGCCTTGGATACCAGGCTGTTGCCTACCTTTGCAATATGGTCAATCAATGGCACCATCGCTTTGTGCTGGCGGACCAGCATGGCATAGGGCGCCTCCGGGAGGCGTGTTTGTAAGTGGGGAAACAGGATCGTGTCCTCGGCGGTATGATGGGCGTGCAGGAAAGAGGTGAAGCTCTGCACATAGCAGGCGAATCCCTCCCGCGTGATAGAGTCGGGAAAGTTTCCCGAACCAAACTTTTCACAGCTCTGCCCGATGATCTGAAGGGCACGCGTAACAATCCGATGGGCCAGGATGAGATGGCGTGCCAAGTCAGGTGTATTTTCTTCTCTTAAAGTGCTCATCTCCGTATCCCCTATCTTGTCTTACAGTGGTGGCACTCTTACTCCATTTTCGTGAGGGTTGTGCGTGTGGCATACAGCTCGACACGCGCTGGCACCTCCGATGACACAATGGGCACCTCCGCGGTCACCTCACCTTGCGCCGGCGCCGACTCCAGAGGCGCGTAGCCTCCCCCAATAATCTCGCCTGAGGCATTATAGGCGACTGCTGAGAGGCGCAGATGGGTGGCGTTTTGTGTATGTGGGTTCGTCAGACGGCCAGTTGCATAAGGTTGCGCTACGTCATCATGATACACCGCATCCACGACACGAAACGGCGGAATGCCGGCGGAAAGCTGATATTTGCCGGGCAATATCGCCACTTCCACCTGCCGGATAGGCTCTTCATGGTCCAGCAGCAGGTTCCCTCCCACGCCCAGCTTCTCACCCGGCAGTAACACATCCAGACGGCCGTCGTCGGTTGCCAAGACCTCCCCCGTGGCATTGTAGGCGGTCACGTGATAGTGAATTTCCCGCACTACCAGTGTGTCGTTAGGATTTTCGAGGAGAAACGCATAGCCCAGTTGGGTGCCGCGCTGTCCGAATCCATGGGCACCCAGGGCTAATGGGCGGCCACCGGGTGGCAGACCTTCGTCAGGCCATGTCACAGCCGATTGGCTGGACAAGCTGGGATAGAGCTCGACCCGGGCGATATCAGTAGCGCGATTCAACGAAGCGATGACTCCCAGCGAGCCACCGGCTGGGATGAAAGCCAGGTAACTGAAGCCGCCGCCTACAATCCTGTCACCGGCATCATAGGCGACGGCGGAGATGCGCAAGCCCGTGATATTGCGCTCAAAAGGATTGCGGATGACGCCGGAAACCGTGGCGCTGGGCGAGGCATCGTAACGCACATGCTCCACTGAGAGGAACGGGCTTGACCGCACCGTTGTCAACTCGCCCGCTCCCAGTTGCACCATAATCTTTGTCACGCGTGCTGAGCCGGGCACAAACAAAGTGCCACCGATGCCCAACGTCTGACCGGGCAGTACGAGAACGATCGGCCCGTCATCGGAGGCAAGCACATTGTTTGCAGCATCTTGAGCGATGACACGATAGGCAGAGCTCTGCAACGCACGTTTTGTGTCGTTGTTGCGTATTAGGAAAGCATAACCCACGCGCGTGGTGGAAGCGATCTCTGGGGTCTCCTCCTGACCAAATCCCTGAGCGATCAACTGCAGTGCTCCGCTTGCCTCACCGGGAGCTACCTCGGTAAGCGGAATTGCCTCGTGCTCAGCAACAGGACGCAATAGCGGGGTAATCACGTTCGCTATCGTCAACACTAAGACAAACGCGACCAACAACCAGAAATATTCTTTGCTCACTAAGGATTTCTTCATCGCGGCCTCGCAGCGATGGTATGCCGCCGGAATGGCAACCTGCTCACATCATACCCCATTTTTCTGTCAGTACGCAACGTGCAAACCGGTGTTCGATAATAGGACAAAGACGGGGAGTGAGGAGAAGAAAGGCTCCACGTTGAGAGGGACACGAGGAAGGCTGCAAGAGGATCAACCCACTAGAGATGCGGTCTTTACATAAACAACACCTCTCCATTACCCGCGTCACGTTACAGGCGCAAACATATGTGATCTTACCTTGAAGGGTTCGCCAAAGGCGATATCGAGACGAGGATTGCCAGCTGCGTTCCAGTCGCCTACATCTGATGATGCGAAATACTCACCAAGGTGATAATAGGTATCTGTGGAGTATACTACTGAAGCGCCATATTCCATGTTTAGCCGTGTGGTGGAGTGGTGATGCCCGATGGTGCGAAAGGGATGTGGAACATCGTCTCCCAGCCGCTGTCATCACTGTTGTTGAGTGCATCATCGCGCCAACCAAGCACTTTCGTGAGATTCATACTCTGATTCTGCCACGTCACAACCATTGCCACATTACGCCAGGCGGTAGCGCGGATCAGGACCACCGTTGAGTTCAGCAATGAAGCGATAAACGCTTGTCAGTGATCTCTTGCTCGTTACCGGCCGCGTTGAGGTAGAGTATGGACGTGTCACAACGTGAAAAATTGTTCCTTCGTCAGGTCCGTCCGCGGCGGTGGAACCGAAGCGAGATGCGTTCACCTGGCATGTGGGAACGTCAGCATCCGCAATTGGGGCACTATTTGGGGGCAGCAGCGCTGCTGCCCCGAACATCGATGCACAGACCACAACCCAAAGCACAAGCACCGATAGTGGTTTAGGCACCTCGCATGGTTCTTCCTGAAGATGCCATTCGACCAGTCCGATTTGCAGATCAATGGAAAATGATAGCTAGAAACAAGGGAAACAAAGGTGCTATAGTGAATTGAACGCAAAGTTCCTTGTTTGACAATTTGCTTCCTTTGCCATACTATGATTATTCAAGCTTTGACTAAAAGCGCCATTGGAACATACCAGGTAGCTTTAGCGATATTTTGGAGGAAGATCAACATGAAGCTTCGAACAGTTCTGTGCGCCTTATTGATCGGTGGCTTTCTAGGTGTACTGTTGCCTCACGCCGCTGCTTTGGCTACTCCGCTTCCGCAAGGGTTAGCATGCGCGATGGAATATGTTGTCCAGCCTGGTGACCATCTGGGCGCCATCGCACAAAAATATCTGGAGGATAGACAGGCATATCCTGCCATTGTGGTGGCCACCAATCGCAAACATGCTCTAGATGCCTCGTTCGCGCAGATCGATGACCCTAGTCAGCTCGCTGCTGGTTGGAAGCTGTGCATTCCTCATGTCGCGGACGTACCCCAGCTGCTGGCAGCCGCCGCGCCTGTTGCCGGTACCGAGGTTGTGGACGCCCTGGGGCGCATTGTGCGATTCGCCGAGCTACCGCAACGCGTTGTCCTGGCCGGCAAGGCGGTGCGTTTGACCGCGGACACGCTTTACCTTTTTCCCGAGGCCAGGGAACGCGTAGTGGCTATGGAAGGACGTTCCCCTGAGATGGTCGAGTTTCTCTCTCTGGTCAATCCGAACCTGGCACAGGTGCAGTTTCTGGAACACAATGCCGGACCGGAACAGATTGTTGCAAGCCGACCGGACGTGGTCGTCTTGAAGAGCTATCTAGCTGACAAGCTGGGCAAGCCCCTGACGGAGATAGGCATCCCTGTGGTCTATGTTGACTTAGAAACGCCCGAGCAGTTTTTGGATGATCTGGTCACCCTGGGTCAGCTGTTTGGCAATCCGCAACGCGCCGCTGAGGTGAGCAACTTTTTCCGACAACGCATCGCAACGGTGACGCAGGCGGTCCAGAATCTCTCCGAGGAAGAGAAACCCAGCGTGCTGATCCTGCAATACAGTGTGCAAGGTGAGCAAATCGCCTTCAGTGTGCCACCGGCCACCTGGATCCAGACAACCGTGGCAGGAATGGCGGGTGGTCGACCCGTCTGGCGTGGAGCAGCGCAAGGTGGTGGCTGGAACATCGTCGGTCTGGAACAGATTGCCACCTGGGATCCGGATGTGATCGGTGTGGTTTCCTATTTCAGCGATCCTGAAGCGGCCGTCGAAACACTTCGTGCTGATGAACGCTGGCAGGCACTCAAAGCTGTGCGTTCGGAGCGGCTGTTTGCGTTTCCCACCGATTTTCTCACCTATAGCTGGGATCAACCCGATCCGCGTTGGATTCTGGGTTTGATGTGGTTGGCAAAGACGTTACACCCAGACCACTTCAGCGCTCTGGACATCCAGGAAGAAACATACCTTTTCTTCGAGCAACTGTACGGGCTGGATCGAGCCACCGTTGAGGAAAAAATCATCCCGATATTACGAGGGGTGGCTCATTGAGTGCCGCTTATCACGATTATAATCATCGCATAGCCAGGCAGCTGCGTTATCTGACCGTCGGGTTGTTGTGCCTCTTACTCCTCTCGGCATTGTGGGGGCGTTACTCAGGCGCTTCCCTGTTATCCCCTGCTGAGCTATGGCACGATCCTCTGGCGCAGCGCTTGGTGATGACGCTGCGGTTGCCGCGCGTCCTGATGGCGTGTCTGCTGGGGATGGGGCTGGCAGCTTCAGGCAGTACACTGCAAATGATCTTTCGCAACCCGCTGGTGGAACCAGGCTTTTTGGGCGTCTCACAAGGGGCAGCGTTCGGTGCCGCTTGTGCCATTATGTTGTTCGGCACGGTGCCCTTTGCCATCCAGGGCCTGGCCCTCTTTTTCGCCGGCCTGGGTGTAGTGCTTTCTTATTTGTTGGCACGCCACATCCGCTTTGGGGGATGGGTGTTGCGGCTGGTGCTGAGCGGCATCGCCGTCTCAGCACTTTTCGCTTCCGGAGTGGGGATGCTCAAATATGTGGCCGACCCGCTGACGCAGTTGCCCGAGATCGTCTTCTGGATGTTGGGCGGTCTCTATGCTATTACATGGTCAAAATTGTTGAGCATTCTGCCGGTCGTATTACCCAGCCTAGCGGTGATCTTGTTCATGCGCTGGCGTCTCAATCTGCTTTCGATGGGAGAGCAAACCGCCTTTTCGCTGGGGGCTGCTCCCACGCGTGAGCGCGCAATCGCTCTGGTCGCGGCAGTGGGCGCCACAGCGGCAGTGGTGTCCGTATCCGGTGTGGTCGGCTGGGTGGGGCTGATCGTCCCGCATATGGCGCGCCGGATCGCCGGAAGCGATGCCCAAAAGTCGCTGCCCGTAGCGCTGTTGATGGGCGGCATCTTTGCACTCGTGTGTGATAATGTGGCACGTACCCTGCTGGCCGGGGAGATCCCCTTGGGCACCCTCACCTCATTGTTCGGAGCCGGCCTTTTCATCCTGCTGATGACCACTGCTAACCCGTGGCTGCGCAGCACCACTTGAGTCCCTATGGACGCCATCATCGCGTTGGAAGCTGTCCATTTCACCTATCGCGGCGCATCCCAGCATGTGTTTGATGATCTTCACCTCTCAATCCCAGACGGAGCGTTCACCGTTATTTTAGGGCCGAATGGCACTGGCAAGACCACCCTGTTGCACCTGATCTTGGGTTACCGGCGTCCTCAGCACGGGAAAGTCTATTTAGCCGGTGTGCTTCAGGAGCATTACACCCGTCGCGAAATGAGCCGTCTGGTCGGCCTGGTGCCCCAAGACGAAGCGGTCGCTTTCGATTTTAGTGTGCTGGATTATACCTTGCTGGGGCGTGCGCCCTACATTGGTCCTTTGGACATGCCGACGGACGGCGATGTGCGGATCGCGATGGAAGCGCTTGAGATGGTCGGCGTGGCCCATCTGTGCATGCGCTCCATCGCTTCGCTGAGTGGTGGCGAACGTCAACTGGTGATCATCGCCCGGGCGCTCGCCCAGCAGCCGCGCATTCTATTGTTGGACGAGCCCACTGCCCATCTCGATCTGAGCAATCGCAACCGCATTCTGCACGTCCTGCGCACGCTCAATCAGCGCGGCACCACCGTGGTGATGACCAGCCATGACCCGGTTGCGGCTGCTGCCGTGGCCAATTTCGTCGTGTTAATGCGGGATGGAAAAGTGATCGAAGCGGGCCAGCCGGAGGAGGTCTTCACCGCAGAGAAGTTGAGCGCCACCTATGGTGTGCCTGTGCGGGTGCTGCGCCTGGAGGAACAAATCCTCGCCTTCAATCCATTGAGCTGAGCCGTTCCCCTTGACCAGGTGCAAGGTCGGGCCATAGGCGAGCCGAAAGACACTCCGATCACTTTTGAGCGCTCCACTTTCTGTGAAAATCTGCAAGTGGCTGGAACGCGCTTACACCCCCTTCTGGCAAACGGGTTGCATAGACGCGGGTTTCATGTTACAGTCAATTTGCTTGCGAGATGCAGTTGTAGTCGGAGGGGATGGGAGAAGAAGAGATGTTCCCGCTGCGCGATCCGACACCTGAAGAACAAGTTGAGATCGTACGGGCCCTGGAATCCATGCAACCCTCACTACCGCTCCATCCCAGTGAAATGATCCGTTGGGCCAGACATGCCAAAATACTGGAAGTAGCCCCCTATGATGTGATCATCACCCAGGGCAGCATGCCCGATTATCTCTATCTGGTGCTTTCTGGCCAGTTACGTGCGGTGGGCAGCCTGGATGGTCGACCGCAAGTGCTGAACTATCATAATGCACCTGCGTTTGTCGGCGAGTATGGTGTTCTGTATCGCACAGTGCGCACCGCCTCGGTGGATGCTGTCTCCGAAGCCGAGCTGGCTTGTTGGTCTCTGGAAGATGCCACCCGGTTATTGGATCGCAACGAGGCGATGCGCGCTTATTTGAAAAGACTCCACACCCTGTATGTCGAACGTGCAAGGCAGCAGTTCCCCGGTAAGCAATGGGATGAAATGGTCGTATTTCGTAGTCGGAAACATGTGATCCAACTCTTCTCTGCATGGATGCTCCCATTGACCCTGTTCTCAGCGGGTGTTCTCTTGTGCCTTTGGTTGAGCTGGATGGGCATTGGGTTTCCTTCCATTATTGGGGGCATTGTCGTTATCTTGATAGGACTGGCCTTGGGGGTGTACAGCTATTTCGATTGGACGAATGATGAATACATTGTCACCAGCAAACGGGTGATCCATATCGAGCGCCTGCTCCTCTATGGGGAGAAAAGAGATGAGGCGCCCCTGGTGCGCATCCAGGACGTCACGGTGGTCACCGCTAATTTACTTCAGAGGTTGTTGGATTACAGTGATATTCGGATTCAAACTGCCGGTGCCGGCACCATCGTTTTCTCCGGGATGCCCCATGCCGAGCGCGTCCGCGAGCTCATTTTCAATGAACGTGCCCGAGAGTATGAGCGCCGTGCCACGGAAGACAAAATGCTGGTTCGATCTGCGTTGCAGCAGAGCATAGTATCAGCCAGTAGAAGAATTCCCAGGATCAGCCCAAATCTCCAATCCCTATTACATGGAATATCACCCAATAAAACGGAGCCCATACCGAATGGGATCTACACTTCGCGTTTGCCTCCTCTTCTCTATTATCTTTATCCGCGGCAAATGGTTGTCGAAGGGGATAAGATTACTTGGCGCAAGCACTGGATCGTGTTAGCATATAAGATACTTCCCCCTTTGATCCTGCTGAACGGGTCGTCAGCGATGCTCATTTTGCTCCTCCTGTATATGCCGCGAACTTGGTATCTTGCGATAATGATCCCGTGCGTGGTGGCAGCATTCGTCTGGTATCTCTTTCGTTATGATGAGTGGTACCGGGACATTTACATAATTCACGGAAATCGTATCATAGACATAGTCAGCAGCGGCTTCAGATTGCGTGGAGAAAGGCGCAGAGAAGGCACCTTCGATGCCGTCCAAAATGTAACCTATACCATTCCCTCCTTCTGGCACCGTCTGGTCAATATGGGAGATGTGGTCATCGAGACGGCTGGTACAGAGCAGACATTCGCTTTCAACTCCGTGTTCGACCCCAGCAAAGTGCAACAAGAAGTGTTCGACCGTTGGAACGCTTATCAAGAGGAACGTCGCCTCCGCGAGCAAGAGGAACAGAGACGACGTTGGGCTGAATGGTTCAGCGAATATCATATGCTGCAATCTCAATTGAAGTGGCCGGGCCATCCATAGCGTGTGAGGAGGTCTAAGAGGGTCCCAATGCCAGTTATTGCTGTGGTAGGAGCGCAGTGGGGAGACGAGGGCAAAGGTCGGGTGGTGGACTATTTGGCTGCCACCGGTGGACGCGACGGTGGCCCCGTGGACATGGTGATCCGCTACCAGGGGGGCGACAACGCCGGACACACGGTGGTCAATGCACTCGGCGAGTTCCGGTTGCATTTGGTGCCTTCGGGTATTTTCAGCCCCCAGACGCGCTGTGTCATTGGTACAGGCTGTGTGGTCAATCCCGAGACGTTGATCGAAGAGATGGACAGCTTGAGCGCCGCAGGCCTGTCGCTGGACAATCTCTATGTTTCCAGTCGGGCACATTTGACGCTGCCTCATCATCGCCAGCTCGATGGTCTCGAGGAACGCATCCGCGGCGGCAAAGCGTTGGGCACGACCCAAAGAGGCATCGGGCCCACTTACAGCGACAAAGCAGCACGTTGGGGACTGCGCGTAGGCGACCTTTTGCGCATCGAACAGGTGCGCGATCGTCTGGCCAACCACATCGCATGCAAAAACCGGCTCATCCAAGCTTGGGGGGGCGAGCCCGTCGATCTCGAAACGTTGCTCGAACAATGTACACGATGGCGCCAGCGCCTTGCCCCGTATATTGTCGATACGTTACCCCTGACCCATGCGGCACTGAAAGCGGATCACACTATCCTGCTGGAGGGCCAGCTGGGGGTTATGCGTGATCTGGATTGGGGCGCTTATCCCTACGTAACCTCATCGAACCCGCTGGCTTCGTATGGACTTGTGGGCGCCGGCCTGCCAGCTCGGGCGATCGATCGCGTGATCGGGGTGGTCAAAGCGTATGTCACCGCGGTGGGGGCCGGTCCACTGCCCACGGAGCTCCATGATGAAGCAGGAGATGCGTTACGGTGCATCGGTCAAGAGTATGGCGCAACCACCGGCCGTCCTCGTCGTTGCGGTTGGCTGGATGCCGTCGCGCTCGAGTATGCCCACTGGCTCAACGGTTTCACCGAACTGGTGATCACCAAGTTGGATGTGCTCGATAGCTTCGCCGAAATCAAGATCTGCGTGGGCTACCGCTTGCCCTCCGGAGAAGAAATTGCCCACATGCCAGATCCGGCCACGCTGGACGAAGTCACACCGATTTATGAGGCCTGGCCGGGCTGGTGCTGCGATACCAGTGGCGCACGCAGCTGGGAGGATTTGCACCCGGCAGCACGTCGCTATGTGCAACGTATTCAGGAGCTCGTCGGCGTGCCCGTCCGCTGGGTGTCGGTCGGCAAAGAACGCGAAGCCATCATCCCGGTCAACGTGGACGCGTGAACCAGGTTTCCATTTTTCACCGTGTCATCCTGATCGTACTCGACAGCGTCGGGTGTGGAGACGCCCCTGACGCTGCCGCCTATGGCGATGAAGGTTCCAACACGCTGGCCAACACGGCGCGCGTTGTCGGAGGGCTTCGTCTGCCTCATCTGGGCCGGCTGGGCTTGGGCTATGTCACCTCCATCGAGGGGGTACCGCCTGATCCGGCTCCGCAAGGATGTTTCGGCCGCCTGACCGAGGTCTCCGCCGGGAAGGACACCACCACCGGTCATTGGGAGCTGGCCGGATTGCCGCTCCTCAAACCTTTTCCGACATACCCGCATGGATTTCCGCCGGATTTGATCGTCGAGTTTGAGCGACGCACCGGCCGTTGTGTCCTGGGCAATCATCCAGCTTCCGGCACGGCGATTATCGAGGAGCTGGGCGCTCAACACATGCGCACTGGATGTCCCATCGTATACACTAGTGCGGATAGTGTCTTCCAGATCGCGGCACACGAGGAGATCATCCCGGTCGAGGAGCTCTACCGCATGTGTCAGATAGCGCGTGCGCTGTTGAGGGACGAGCACGCCGTGGCACGAGTCATCGCGCGGCCGTTCGTGGGGCAGCCAGGCAGCTTCCGGCGCACAGAACGTCGCAAGGATTTCTCGCTCCCTCCGCCGGCTGACACCATCCTGGACGTGCTGAAGGCGGCGGGAAAGTCGGTGATCGGCGTGGGCAAAATCGAGGATATCTTCGCGCAGCGCGGCCTCACGGACAGCGTGCATACCACGAACAATATGGACAGCGTGGATGCCCTCCTAAACCTTCTGTCTCACTCCGGCGAGGGGCTTCTCTTTGCCAATTTAGTGGACTTCGACATGCTCTATGGGCATCGCAATGATCCCTACGGTTATGCGCGGGCGCTGGAGCAATTTGATGCGCGCTTGCCGGAGATCCAGGGGAGACTGCGGGATGGAGATGTCTTGATGCTCACCGCCGATCACGGCAATGATCCCACCACGCCCAGCACGGATCATTCGCGCGAGCGGGTGCCTATTTTGGTGACGGGGCCGCGTGTGCGCCGTGGAGTTGCATTGGGAACACGCCCCAGCTTCGCTGACGTAGCGGCCACTATAGCAGAGTTACTAGGGGTGAAATGGGAAGGGGCCGGGCAGAGCTTTGCATCATCGCTCATCGCGTGAGGTGAGGGAACGGAAGAAGCAGGTGCGCTCTCCAGTGTGACATGCCGGCCCAGCCGGTGTGACGCGCACCAAGAGGGTATCGGCATCACAGTCGTACCGTATTTCCACCACGCGCTGGACGTTGCCGCTGGTAGCCCCCTTGTGCCAGAGCTGGCGCCGGCTGCGGCTCCAAAACCAGGTCTCTCCCGTCTCAAGGGTCAGACGGAGCGCCTCGCGGTTCATATAGGCGAGCATCAGCACTTCGCCCGTATGGGCGTCCTGCACGATTGCCGGAATCAACCCATCTTCATCGAAGATGAGCTCGTCAACAACGCTCATCGCCGCACCCAGACCCCGCGCTCTGCCAAGAAGTCTTTCACCTGAGCAATGGAGAAAACGCGGAAGTGGAACAGGCTGGCGACCAGGGCAGCATCTGCGTTTCCTCCGGTTAATACTTCGTAGAAATGCTCCAGCGCGCCCGCCCCACCGCTGGCGATCACCGGAATGCTGACGGCATCCGCTACCGCACGGGTGAGCTCAATGTCGTAGCCCGCTTGGGTTCCGTCGCGGTCCATGCTGGTGAGCAGAATCTCCCCCGCTCCGCGTCTTTCACACTCAACCGCCCATTCGATCGCGTCCAAACCGGTGCGTCGGCGTCCCCCGTGGGTGGTGGTCTCCCATTCCTTGTAGGGGGTATCCAGGCGACGCCGCGCATCGATCGCCACAACGATGGCATTGCTGCCGAATGCACGCGCGCCGCGGGTGATCAGATCGGGATCGCGCACGGCGGCTGTGTTGATGCTCACCTTGTCGGCGCCGGTAGAGATGATGGCGCGCATGTCGTCGACGC
>JBMFPH010000024.1:21621-22706 GCA_049969215.1 Anaerolineae bacterium
ACCGTGAAAGGGATGAAGACTTTCTCGGCCACGCGCCGGGCCATTTCCAGCGTCAGCCCACGTTGTTCATGGCTCGCGGTAATGTCCAGGAAGACCAGCTCGTCGGCACCCTCTGCGTCGTAAATTTGAGCTTGTTCCACCGGGTCGCCAGCATCGCGCAACTGCACGAACTGCACCCCTTTGACGACACGGCCATCCTTGACATCCAGGCACGGAATAATGCGTTTCGCTAACATCGCACCATCCATCCCTAGCCTTGCGAGCGTGCCAGGGCGAGCGCTTCCTTCAGATCGACTTGGCCCGTATAAAGTGCTCTGCCGATGATAACACCCTCGATCCCTGCCCATTCTATCCGCTTGACCTGTTGGATGTCTTCCAGCGACGCAACCCCACCGGATACGATCACCTTCAGTCCCGTCGCCTGAGACAGTGCCGCACATACCGTTGTGTTGACCCCGCTCAACATGCCATCGCGCTGGATATCCGTGTACACGACACGTGGTACTCCGGCATCTCGGATGCGCCTGGCTAGGTCAGATAGAGAGGTGTGACCGGTTGTTTGCCAGCCGTGTATTGCCACCTGGCCTTCTCGCACGTCGAGCGCTACGGCGATGCATTCGGCACCGAATTGGCGAACCGCTTGATCCATGATCTCCGGGGCGACGACCGCGACTGTCCCCAACACCACACGCCGGACACCCATATGCAGCGCGCTTTCGATCGCGTGCAGCGAACGCAATCCACCTCCCAGCTGCACCGGTATGGTGATCGTGCCGAGGATGGCGCGCAAAGCGGCCAGATTGGCATCCACCGCGCCGCTTTCACCCAGTGCGCCATCCAGGTTGACAATATGCAACCATTCTGCCCCCTGTTGTTCCCAGCGCAGCGCGGTGGCAACGGGGTCTTCGCTGAAGACAGTTTCAGCTTGTGGGTCGCCCTGCTTCAGCCGCACACAACGACCGCGCCGCAGGTCAATGGCTGGATAGATAATCATCGAGGTACTCCAGAAAGTTGCGCAGAATAGTCAGTCCTACATGCCCACTTTTCTCAGGATGAAACTGCACCGCCCAGATGTTGTCGCGTGC
>JBMFPH010000025.1:0-22299 GCA_049969215.1 Anaerolineae bacterium
TGTGTAGTAGTAATACGTGGTCAACTCGGCGGAAGCGTTGCGGATGAGCAGATCCAACAACTTATCGACATCCACACCAGCCTTTTCTACCATTTCTCTTGCTACCTGTGCCATTTGTTAATTCTCCTTTTTTAACTAAATTTTAATTCTAGAAATACTATTTATCGAGAGAGAATCATTCGCGATAAATAATCAAAAAAAGAAAGCCTCCGTTAATGCGCTGCTGCCTGACAGGCAGGGCAGATACCATAAATGTCGAAACGATGACTCACCAGCTGATAGCCGGCGTGCAGTGCAATCTGCCGCGGCAGATTTTCCAATTCCGATTGCTCGGGATCCTGGATCGCGCCACAGCGCAAACAGATCAGATGGGTGTGTGGATAGGGCCGATTGCCGTCGTAGCGATTGCTGCGGTCACGGAATTCCAATTCAAGCACTTCATTCATTTCCTTTAGCATAGCAATCATTTTGTAAACGGTGGCCAGGCTGGTGGTGGGGAACTGGACGCGCAGCTGCTCATAGATGTCCTCAACGCTGGGGTGGTTCTCACTGCTTGTCAGGATGCGCAGGATGGCAAGTCGCTGCGGCGTGATGCGACATCCACGCTTGCGCAACTTCTCGATCAACTCCTCCAGCCTACGTTCCGATTCGGTCACGCTGCTGATAGAAGCTCCTAATGGAAATTCTTTATCTCATGATACATGTATTCCTCATTCTTGTCAAGCAGATTTTTGGATAATCCTGAGCCTTTTCTTCGAGAAAGTGCTATGTTTCCAAGGAGCGGTTTCTCCCATTGTAAGCTTTGGCGGGATAAGCTTGTCGAGAGACCGTACACGGATTTGTTTGCTCGGTACCATCCTTTATGTTACACTGTCCTCCGAGTATGTCAGCCAGTTCAACCGGATGCTTCCATTTCATTCAGCTGGATGGTCTCCCAGCTTACCAATTTGAAGCGTGGATGGATCACCCGCACTTGGTGCACGCTATCTTCACCCGTCACGGTGGAGTCAGCCGGCCGCCTTATGCGACATTGAATCTCAGCCGTGCAGTAGGGGATGATCCATCTGCTGTAGAACATAATCATGCCCGTATATACCGTGCGTTGGACATCTCACGCTCACAAGCGGTACAGTGTCACCTGATGCACGGGTCTGTTGTGCGCGTGGTCACAACGCAAGCAGGCGAAGCCCGGCTGGCTCCGGCGGATGGTCTGGTCACAGTGCAACCTGGGGTTATGTTGAGTATGCGTTTCGCCGATTGTGTGCCTATCCTGCTGCATGATCCACGCCGCAGGGCAGTTGGATTGGTGCACGCCGGCTGGCGTGGCACGCTGCAGAATGTGGCCGCCGCAGCGGTACGTGCTATGGCCGAGAATCTGGGCTGCACCGCCCACGATATCACCGCTTTGATCGGCCCCTCCATCGGACCATGTTGCTACGAAGTAGGGGCGGAGGTGGTTCAGGTCTTCACCGCAGCCTTGCCCGAAACGGCTTCATCGCTGTTGCGTCGAGATGGTCGTCGGGTCTATCTCGACTTATGGCAGGCTAACCATCAACAGCTGTTGGCCGCTGGTGTGGGACAGGTGTATAACATGAAACTATGCACCGCCTGTCATCGTGACCTTTTCTTCTCACATCGCGGCGACGGTGGACGCACCGGCCGCTTCGGGGTGGTGATCGGATATCGAGCGGATGCCTGTGCAAATGCGAGTGCATCATATGGATGAAAAGTCCATCCTTCCCGAGCAAGTTGCTCCTGCCGAAACAGGTATGTCCGAGGAGAGTGGGTTGAGAGATCTCGCCATCAACCTGGAGCGCGTACAGGCACGTATTGCAGCCGCCGCACAGCGCGTCGGACGTTCGCCCCAAGAGGTTATCCTGGTAGCCGTCACCAAGACACAGCCCTTGGCGGCAGCGCAGGCGGCATATCGCCTTGGTGTCCGCCATTTCGGTGAGAATCGCGTTGAGGAAGGCATCCCGAAGATAAACGCCCTGGCGGAGTCGTTAGGTGCAATTGCCAATCCGGACGAGCGCCCTGTCTGGCACATGATCGGACATATTCAGCATCGCAAGACGGCACAGGCCCTTCATTTTGACGTGATCCATTCCTTGGATAGCCTGCGCCTGGCAGAACGTCTGGAAGCGCGCGCCGCAGCATTGGGGCGCGTGATCCCGGTATTGTTGGAGTGCAATGTATCGGGTGAGATTAGCAAGTATGGTTTCCTGCTGGCCGATTGGCAACGGGATGGAGAGGTGCGAGCAGAATTCGTCCAGACAGTGCGCACTATTAGCCGTTTCCCGCACCTCAAACTGCAGGGCTTGATGACCATGGCGCCCATTGTCCCAGAAGCTGAGCTGGCCCGACCGGTGTTCACCTCGTTGCGCGCATTGCGGGATCTATTGCGCCAGGAGCTGCCCGACATAGATTGGCAGCATCTCTCGATGGGGATGACGGATGATTTCGAGGTGGCGATCGAGGAAGGTGCCACAATGGTGCGCATCGGACGTGCCATTTTCGGCGAACGTTGGCAAGGTGATGAGGAAGGCTGATGCTACGGGACATTAAGATCAGCTTTATCGGCAGCGGTGTGATGGCTGAGGCGATGATCAAAGGTCTGCTGGATCAACAGCTCCTGCCAGCCCAGAATATCCTGGCAAGCGATATACGTCCTGATCGCGGCGAGGAGCTCGCTTCGCAATACGGCGTCCAGACGACTCAAGACAACCGCCGTGCTGCTGCCTTCGGTGATGTTGTGATCCTGGCGGTCAAGCCGCAGGTGATCGGTGAGGTGTTGGCTGAATTAGATGGGGGGATCGTGCGCCCTGATGCTCTGGTGATCTCTATCGTCGCCGGTGTGACGATTGCGCGGCTGGTCAAGGGATTGCAACACCCTGCCATCGTGCGGGTGATGCCCAACACACCAGCACAGGTGGGCATGGGCATGTCGGTGTGGACTGCCACTCCTGGCACCAGCGAGCAGCAGCGCACGCAGGCTAAAACCATTTTGGGCGCATTGGGAGAGGAACTGTACGTCAATCACGAAGACTACTTAGACATGGCCACCGCTCTTTCGGGCACCGGCCCCGCTTACATCTTCTTGTTCATGGAAGCCCTGATCGACGCCGGGGTTCATATGGGGTTCTCACGCCGTGTTGCGGAGCAGCTGGTGCTCCAGACCATGCGTGGCTCGGTTGAGTTCGCGCGTCGCTCGCGCCTGCACCCTGCCGTGTTGCGCAATATGGTCACCTCCCCAGGCGGGACGTCCGCGGAAGCGCTCTACCAGCTCGAGAAAGGTGGCTTGCGCACGGTGATATCCAAGGCGGTATGGGCAGCATACCAAAAATCGAAGTATTTGGGGAGCCTTGGCAATGACAGCGAATGACGTCGCCCAGTTCCTAATCGTGTTGGTCAACCTCTTATTTCAGTTGGCCTCCCTTGCCGTTCTCGCGCGGGTCATCCTCTCATGGCTGCCAGTGGTGGGGATGCGCGTTGATACGTATAACCCGGTCGTTCGCCTGTTGCATCAGATAACCGACCCCTTGTTAGACCCATTGCGCCGTTTCACCACCTTCGGCACGGTGGACTTCAGCCCCATCGTGGCTCTGATTCTGCTGGAAGTGGTGCGTCGCTTGTTAGAAACCCTTCTGTTGCGAGGTATGGCGTAGAGTTCGTATGCCAAAGGTTTCTCCCCAGATACCGTGCGGTCTTCGAGAGAATTTTCGACCAGAAGGAGACGCGAGGGACAATGCGCAAGATTGAGCTCAATATCCATGAAGCGCGCGGTGGGGCAGCATTTCCCGTTCATGTGACACCTCACTCGGACAGGGATGAGATCAGCGGGTGGCATGCCGATATGCTCAGGGTCCGGCTGACGGCGGCTCCGGTGGAGGGAGCCGCCAATGAAGCATTGACGCGATTGTTGGCAAAATGTCTGGGTGTGCCAAAGAGCAGCATTGAGATCATCAAAGGTGGTTCATCGCGCAACAAGCTGGTATGTGTTGTAGGTCTATCACCGCGCGAAGTTGAGGAACGCGTTGCCAGGTGTATAGAAGACGGCGGCACCACTGTCAGCAGCGGGCGCAAATTGTGAGGGTAGAAAGGTGATGAAACGATGCCTGTTTCCAGCGATGCTTCTAGCAGTGCTGGTGATCAGCTTCGGCGGATGCCGGGCCGAGACATATCCACCTATTCGTCTCGCCACCCGGGTTGCCGAAGAAGTGCAGAGGGCGAGTGCCACCGCCACGGTCGTGGCACGTTTCGTTACGATGGCTGAGACGTTGCCCAGCGAGATCGATCCTGAAGCACGGGCGGCGGTGCAGCTGGCCGTCGAGGATTTGGTACAACGCTTCGCGGTAGCACGCAGTGCCGTCCGTGTGCTCCGGGCCGCAGCGGTCGAGTGGTCGGATACCAGCTTGGGTTGCCCCAAGGAAGGAATGATGTATGCTCAGGTCATCACTCCCGGCTTTCTGATTTTCCTCTCAGCAGAAGGAAAGTTATATGAGTATCACACAGACTTTGGCAGCTATGCAGTGCTATGTATGCCGTCTGGAGAGTGATCAATCTGTCTTCCCGGGGGTTCTGGGCTGGTGCGGGTACACAGGTGTACCCGTTTCATAATACGTGGAGAATGCGTCCGCAATTATTACAGAAGATTAATTCGGATCCCAAGCTGGCTTGTTGTATCTGATGAAGTGGGGGAGCTACATGGCATCCTTGACAGATGCCGTTCCTCACCCCTGCCACAGCGCGTCCCCCTTTGCGTGCACGCAAGCGATCGTAGACCGCAATATCAGTATCTGCCAGCGTAGAGAGCAAGAAACGCCGGTATTCTTCCAGTTCACGCTGACGTCCTTCAAGACATTCCTTCTCAGCGAGAAGCTTGGCCTGTGCAGAGTGCCATTCCTCTGTTGCCCGGGTGAGCGCACTGCGGGCTTCTGCCAGCTGGGTTTCTGCTTCCTCCTCCGCTTCCATTGCCTCCAGCAAGCTCTCCTCTTTTTTCTCGCGCCAGCGCTTGAGCGCTGCGACATCGTTTTGGAGGCTCGCCAGCTCTTTGGGGTTGGTCAAGCGCCCGCTGTATAGTTTTTGTTCGTCCGCCTCGATGCGTTGGGTGAGACTGCGTACCTCTAGATCCAAATCTTTGGTCTGGGCATGACAGGCATGCAGCTTCGCTTCCGCCTCGGCAGCATGTTGTTGTGCACGTTGGAGAGCGCTGTCCTCGGAGAGCTTGACGGCAATTTGTTCCAATCGTTGGGCAATCTCTTCCAGCTCCAAATCCGTCTGCTGCAGATCGTATAACATTTGACTGCGACTCATAGCCCACTCTCCTTCAACGGCACCGTTGGGCGGGGATCCACCTTCACATTATATAGAGAGGCAAAGGGGCTGACAAACTCTCAAGACTTTTTCAATTGATGATCTGTGGTTCGGGGGCATAGCCGCCCTGCTAGAAGACAAAAGTCATAGTGGGTTGCACTCCCCTTTTAGAGAATTGCTGAAAAGACTTGGTTTTCGTCCCTTTGTTCTTGACAATCGGTCCTGCCTGTGCTATAATTTCAATCGCTGTTGAACTATTATGATAGATGTACGCTAGGGGTGACTCTCTTGCCAGACTGCAGGTCTCACAGAAAATTCGCTCAGGTGTGATTTGCCGGAGAAGTTTCAACGCGAATCACAATAGTGGGTCAAGCGGATTTTCTTCTTATTAGATTTTAGATTGTTATTTCAATAGATATCGAAACAATAGGCTGAGAAAGGGGAAAGACAATATGACAACCGTTTCGCAGGCAGTGGCAAAACCGTCAGGACAGAGTGTTGTGGCGCAGCTCTCGTTGCTCGATCGTTTTCTACCCCTATGGATCTTCATCACGATGGCAATCGGGGTCGGCATTGGAGCAGTGGCGCCCGGCATCAAGGACGTGTTCAATGCACTCAGCATTGGCACCGTATCAGCTCCCATTGCGCTTGGTCTTCTGTGGATGATGTACCCTGTGTTGGCTAAAGTCCGATATGAGGAACTGGGTCGCATCACCCAAGCGGGCCGTCAATTCAGCGTCTCGTTGGCGCTGAACTGGCTAATTGGACCGGCAGTAATGTTCGCGCTAGCGTGGCTGTTTTTGCCCAATGACCCCGGCTTCCGCACCGGATTGATCATCGTGGGCCTGGCGCGTTGCATCGCGATGGTGCTCATCTGGAACATGCTGGCCGGCGGAGACAACGAGTACTGCGCCGTACTGGTGGCGCTCAACTCGGTTTTTCAGATCGTTATGTACAGCCCGCTGGCCTATTTCTATCTCAAGGTGGTGCCCGAATGGCTGGGGTTGCCCGGCACGGTCGTGCACATCACCATGTGGGATATCGCCAAGAGTGTGCTCATCTTCCTGGGCATCCCGCTGGCGGCGGGCATCATCACCCGCTTCTACTTCCTCCGTCGGCGTGGCAGGGAGTGGTACGAAACGCAGCTGATGCCGCGCCTGGGCCCCACCGCGCTGATCGGCCTGCTGTTCACCATCGTGGTGATGTTCGCCATGCAGGGCGACCGCATCCTGGCACAACCGCTGGATGTGCTGCGCGTCGCCATTCCGTTGGTGGCCTACTTCGTGCTGATGTTCTTCGTGTCCTTTGGCCTGTCCGCTCTCCTGCGCTTCAAGTATGAGATGGCGGCGACACAATCCTTCACGGCAGCCAGCAACAACTTCGAGTTGGCCATCGCGGTCGCCGTTGGCACGTTCACGATCGCTTCACAAGAAGCACTGGCGACCGTAATCGGCCCCCTGATCGAGGTGCCGGTGTTGATCGGGCTGGTGTACGTAGCGCTATGGATGAAGCGCACTTGGTTCCAAACTCCCGAACCGCAGCCGGTGATGGCACAGGATAAAGCTGCGGTATCAGGGTCGTAGGGCTGTGCATGGGAGCACAGGTTGCGGACGCCGGGCTACACATGAGAAGTGTCGGTGCGATCCGGGTAATTGAGGAGGGAATGATGGAGAACAGGGATGAGGGAATACCGCTGCCCGAACGACAGCCTGACCGCGCTGAGGTAATCCGCGTGCTACGGGCGTTAGCTGACCCGAACCGCCTTCGCATCTTCGAGCGGCTGCTGCAGGGTGACTCGTGTAACTGCGAGCTGAACGAGCAGCTGGGCATGCCACCCAATCTTCTGTCGCATCACTTGCGCGTGCTGCGTGAGGCAGGGCTCATCTGCAGCCGTCGCGACGTGGTCGACAGTCGCTGGATCTACTACTCGGTCAATCGTGAGGCAGTGGCTTGTTGGCATCGTTGGTTTGCCCGTTTTTTTGACCCAGCGCGCATCCGCAAGCGCGCGGTGTTGTGTGGCCCGGAGGGGATGCTGGCACGTTCCAATGGGGGTGGACGCTGTGCGGTAGTTGCTACTGAGACGTGTGCTGACGAAATGGACGAGGGGTTTAGGAGAGATGGGACGACAAATTGCAATCTGCAGTGATATCCACGCCAATCTGCCCGCATTGGAGGCCGTCCTGGCCGACATGGACGCACGTGGCCTGAGGGAACGCTATTGCCTGGGCGATCTGGTGGGCTATGCCACCTTTCCCAATGAGGTGGTCGAGACGCTGCGCCGCAGCGGCATCCCCACCATCATGGGCAACTACGACCAGGGGGTGGGCCACGACAGCGACGATTGCGGCTGCGCCTATAAGACGCCGGAGGCCAAAGCACTGGGCAACCGCTCGATCGCCTGGACCAACACGCATACCTCGGCGGAGAGCAAGGCGTTCTTGCGCAACCTGTTGCCGGACATCCGGTTGCAGCTGGGTGGGCTGCGGGTGCTCCTGGTGCACGGCAGCCCACGCAAGATCAACGAATATCTGTTTGAGGATCGTCCGGATGCCAGCCTGGAGCGGTTGCTCGACATAGCCGAGGC
Organism: Anaerolineae bacterium; assembly: GCA_049969215.1. GTDB lineage: Bacteria > Chloroflexota > Anaerolineae > 4572-78 > NAK82 > NAK82. Next base: position 7,898 of record JBMFPH010000025.1, read on the forward strand.
AGACGTGTTGGTGTGTGGCCACACCCATCTGCCCTATCACAAGATACTGCCCAGCGGGCGGCATGTGGTCAATGACGGCAGCGTGGGCAAGCCCAAGGACAACGACCCGCGTGCCTGTTATGCCATCCTGGAAGCGGCGGATCGCGATCTGCGCGTGACCTTCGTGCGGGTAGCGTACGACATCGAACGCACCGCGCGGGCGATCGAGGCGAGCAAGATGCCGCACGAGTTCGCAGCGATGCTGCGCACGGGAACAGGATAATTTGAACACATTTTACTCATTGATCTAAGGGAGGACGCTAACTATACTTATGGACGAGATTTTGGGGTTTGCGCTGAAACTGCTGCAAGGTGGCTTGGGCAATCTGGCCGCCTACTTGGCGGCTCACGTTTTGCTGTGTCTGTTGCCGGCTTTCTTCATTGCTGGCGCCATGGCAGCCCTGTTGCCCAAGGAGGCGATCACACGTTATCTGGGCCGCAACGCCCCCAAATACATCTCATATCCGGCAGCTGCCTCAGCCGGTTCACTGCTGGCAGTATGTTCGTGTACCATCGTGCCCTTGTTTGCCGGCATCTACAAGAAGGGAGCAGGACTGGGTCCGGCGATCACTTTCCTCTTCTTCGCACCGGCTGCCAACATCCTGGCCTTGGCTTACACGGGCGTCGCGATCGGCTTGGATTTGGCCATCGCCCGATTGCTGCTGTCGTTATCGTTCAGCATCAGCATCGGGATGATCATGGCGCTTATCTTCAGCCGTTCGGACATCGCCCACGACCAGGAGACGGACCAGAGCTTTGCCGGCAGCGGTCGCATTCCGCGCCGGTCGTGGGTGTTCATCCTCATTCTGGCTGCGCTGCTCCTCTCGGGGACACTGAAGCTAGGCTTCCTGACCACCGATTACACCCACGTGGAGCTCCCTGTGGCCGGGGTGGATCGTTTCCAGGCGCTGCTCTACCAGCTGGTGCCCTTCGATCCTAATAAGGGCGAAGAAGGGGTGAGCGTCCAGGGTGCCATCCTGATCGGCCTGCTGGCGTGCATCGGCGTGACGGCCTGGTTCGGCCTGAACCGCGTGGACGAGGGGTTCAATCGCTGGACATGGGTGGCGTTGGGCTTGATTGTGCTCACGCTGCTGGTGGCGGCAACCAACATGACCCCATATGCCACGGGCTTGGAGGTGCGCTTCCCGGGCAAGTTCTTCGCCGTTGTGGTGACCCTGACTGCGGCCGCTTACGTCGCGCGACGGTTCTTCGAGCCGTATGAGGTCCAAGAATGGCTGTGGGAATCGTGGCGCTTCATCAAGCAGATCTTCCCCTTGTTGGTGGTGGGCGTCTTTGCCGTGGGGATCATCCGCCAGCTGATCCGGCCGGAATGGATTGAATATCTGGCCGGGCAGAACACTTTGTTGGGCAACCTGGCCGGCGTCGTCTTCGGTGTCTTCATGTACTTCCCCACGCTGGTGGAGGTGCCCATCGCCAATATGTTCCTGAGCTTGGGGATGCATCGCGGACCGCTTTTGGCCTATCTGATGGCCGACCCAGAGCTGAGCCTGCAGAGCATCCTGATCGTCTCGACCATTATCGGTCGGTTGAAGGCATGGGTGTACGTGGGCTGGGTAGCACTGTTCAGTACCCTCGCCGGGCTGTTATACGGGGCATGGATCGATGGCACGAGCATCTGGCTCATTGCCCTGTATGTGATCGCGTTTCTGGTGGTACTGACCGCCGGGCTGTGGTGGGTCAGCCGACGCAATCAGCGGATGATGGCATTGGCTCACCGGCGCTCGATGGTCATGCCGGACTAGTTCGCATCACTCTATTCGCATCAATCTACACGGGAAAGGAGCATCTGAATCCATATGGAGATCAAAATTCTAGGAACAGGTTGTCCCAAGTGCAAGCGCTTGGAGGAGCTGACGCGCGAGGCACTCGCCGAGGCCGGCATCAATGCGGTCATCACCAAGGTGACCGACGTAAACGCGATCATGGCCTATCAGATCATGAGCACGCCTGGCCTGGTGATCAACGAGCAGGTCAAATCGGCCGGTCGCCTGCCGCGCAAAGATGAAATTATCGCCTGGCTCAAAGAGAGTCAGGGGTAACCTAAAGGCCGGATGCGTCGGGATCAGGGGGTGTTCGCCTGCCTGATCCTGACGGATGACAGCCAAGGAGGCACGCTGATGCGCGAGGACGAAGAAGGGGCGGTGGAGGCGCTCTCGGGGTGTGGTTGCCACCTCGATCCCTTTGCGGCGCTGCCGCCGGAGGAGCGTCCGCGTGGCAAGTCGCCGCTGGGTGACCTGCGCCACGTGGTCTGCCCCATATGCGGGTTGGAGTACTGGACCAACCGCGCCGGCGATGTATGCCCCAAATGCGAGAAAGCGCAGCGGTGATCATCCCGCCGGGGCTGCTGGCTATCTTTGCCCATCCGGATGATGAATCATTCCGCTGCGGGGGCACGCTGGCGCTGGCCGCCCGCCGTGGGGTGCGCGTGCACCTGCTAACCGCTACACGCGGCGAGGCGGGGATGCCAGATGATTCACCTATGTACCGCCCTGAGGAGCTGGCGCAAGTACGCATGCAGGAGCTGCGTTGTGCCTGCCGTGCACTGGGTATTGCGCAGCCACGCATCCTGGACTACCGGGACGGGCATCTGGAACAGTGCGACATGGAGGAGCTCACGCGTACCATCTTAGATGAAATCGAAACGGTGCACCCGCAGGTGCTGATGAGCTTCGGAGCGGATGGATTGTCAGGTCATCCGGATCACATCGCGGTAGGGCGCTGTGTGGCAGCGGCGTTTGAGAGGGCCGAGGAGGTCGCGGCGCTCTACACCGTGGCAGTGCCGCGCTCGCTGGCAGAACAACTGGAGTTAAAGAGTGTACAAGGGGTGCCGGACGAATGGATCACTCTGACAGTGGACGTGTCGGCAGTATGGGAGACCAAAATGGCTGCCATACGCTGCCATGCCACTCAGGTGAGCAGCAGTCCTATGCTGCGGGCGCCGGCCGAGCGCCAACGTGCCTTCTTCGGCGTGGAACACTTCATCCGTGCCGCCTGTCGTCGTCCGGAACAAGACTTCCTGGCAAGGATGTTCGTGTGACGGGCTCGTAGAAAGTGGGGGGGCTTGGCATGTCCGATCCAGCCATCGTGGCTGAACAGCTGGTTAAAGTCTATCCGCTCGATAAGAGTGGGCCGCCCCTGCGCGCTGTGGACGGCATCAGCTTTGAGGTGCGACGCGGCGAGGTGTTTGGCTTTCTGGGCCCCAACGGCGCGGGCAAGACGAGCACGATCCGAATGCTCACTGGTCTGTCGCAGCCGACCTCCGGACAGGCGACCGTGCTGGGCTATAACCTGGCGCGCGAGATAACTGCCATTAAAAAGCATGTCGGCGTCGTGCCGGAAAGTTCCAATCTGTACGATGAGCTGACCGCCCTGGAGAACTTGATGTTCGCCATGCAGCTCTATGGCGTGCCGCGGGCGGAGCGTAAAGCGCGGGCTATGGAGCTACTGACACGCTTTCGCCTGGAAGGCAAGCGCGATGTGCTGTTCGCTCACCTGTCGCGCGGGATGAAGCGTGCGTTGACCGTGGCAGCGGCGCTGGCGCACCGACCGGCACTCCTTTTCTTGGACGAACCAACGACCGGACTGGACGTGATGAGTGCACGCTCGCTGCGCCAAATGATCGCCCAACTGCGCGATGAAGAGGTCACCATCTTCCTGACCACACATTACCTGGAGGAAGCGGAGCGCCTGTGCGATCGCGTGGCAATCATTTTGAAAGGGCGCATCATCGCGCTGGACACGATCGATGGGCTCAAGGAACGTGCATCAGGGCGTGCTGTGGTGGAGGTCACCTTTCTTGATGCCAACCGCTGCACCCAGACACGGCGCATCGAGGCGGAGGATGTGGCAGTTGCCGTGCGCCAGGCACTCGAGCAGGTGGATGGGGCACAGCTGGTGGCGCTCAACACGTTACGCCCGACGCTGGAGGATGTCTTCGTCCGTCTGACCGGCCTGGGTGCTGAGGTCATGTTGGCCGAGAAAGGTGGCCGGGGAGGGGGTGGAAATGCTGGCAGATGACCTGCGCTGTATGGTCTACATCGCGCTCAAGGACCTGAAGGCTTACTACTTCAAGCCGCCCAATATCAGCTGGGGAATTCTGCTCCCGTTCGCCTTCGTGTTAGCTTTTGCCATCCGCAACCCGGGCAACTGGCACGAGCTGTTGCCCGGCCTGCTCGGGCTGTCGTTGCTCTTCGGCACCAGCTCGATGGAGGCGACGGTGATCGTCTTCGAGCGACGCACCGGTGCGCTGGAACGGTTGTTGTTGGCGCCAGTGCGCCTGCCGGCGTTGCTGTTCGGCAAGTTGTTGGGTGGCGCGACGTTCGGGCTGGCAGTGACGATGGCGGTATTGGTGGTCGGATTGGCTGTCTTGGGCGGCGGTCATGTGCAGTGGTTCTGGCTGGTGCTGACACTGCTGGTGTCGGCGCTGGCGTTCGCAGCATTGGGTGGCTTTATCTCGGTGGCAGTGAAAGAGGTTTTCGAAGCACAAACGTTGGCCAACTTCATACGCTTTCCGATAATGTTTCTCAGCGGAGTCTTCGTGCCTGTGATCACCCTGCCACCGATCTTGCAGGCGCTGGCGCGCCTCTTGCCGCTCACCTATACGGTCGAAGCGCTCCATGTTTCCTTATATGGAGGAATGTTGAACCAGGTGGTGCTCGACCTGGTGGTGCTGGCGGCTTATGCGATTGTTCTGTTCGCCCTGGCGGTGCACACGCTGGCGCGCCGACTGGCGTAAGAGGAAGTAGGGCGCACAGAAACTCTCCGTGGAAGAATAAGTAGCGGATGAGAAACAACGAGGAATGCTGACAATGCTGGCGCCAGCACGTAATGGCACGTCTCGCGAAGAAAAACATTGTCGGGGGAGGTGAGTAAGTGAAGCCATATATCGTCATGCAAAAGTGTCCAGCGATGGCCGACATTTGTAAAGTGATCCCCATCTGTCCGACGGGGGCGATCCGCTATGTTGCCGATGCACGCGAGCGCCTGGGTGGCCGCATTGTCATTGAAGAGACATTGTGCAATGCGTGTGGCCGCTGTGTGACGGAGTGCTGTGGTCAGGCCATTGCGTGGCAGGAGGAGAGTAACCCGGCATGAAGCCATTGTTGCGCTTTGCTGAGTTTGTGCGCGCTCACTATCAAAGTATCATTCTGGCGGCCGTGGCAATCGGGCTGGGGTCGGGCATATGGACGACGGCGCCAGGCCGCGTCCTGCAGGGTGTGACACAACCGCTCACATTCCTGATGATCCTTTTCATCAGCTTTACCATCACGCCACACCAGTTCGGGTTAGTGGTGCGCCAGCCAGGAGGTGTCCTCGCGGGATTGGTGTCCAATTTTGTCTATATGCCGCTTTTGTGCTGGCTGCTGGCGCGCCTCCTGGTAGCGGACAATCAGCTGGCGACCGGCATTATCCTGGTGGGTGTCGTGCCTTGCGCCGGCATGGCAGCCGTGTGGACGGCGCTGCTCAAAGGAGATGTACCGCTGGGCATGGCCATCAACGCTTTGACAATGGTGTTGGCACCTTTTCTGATCCCACCTCTGATGTGGCTGTTGGCCGGCAGTAGTATGACGATCAATGTGTGGGGCATGTTTCAACAACTGGCTTTCATTCTGCTCATCCCCCTGATACTGGGGATTGCAGCGCGTTGGTGGGTAGAACGAAGATGGAATGTCAGGCCATATCTTCCCTTGCTGCCCGCCTTATCGGCGCTGACGGCGGTGGTGCTGATGTTCACCACCTGTAATGTCAACGTGCCGCTCATCGCGGCGCGCTGGTCGCTGGTGCCCTCGGTGTTGGCGGCAGTTGTGTTAATATTCCCGCTGGGATTCTTGATTCCGCATGGGCTGGGGTATCGTTTCTTCAGCTGGGAAGAGCGCATTGCGGTCACCTATGCTTCCGGTATGAAGAACCTGCCGATTGCGGTTGGGTTGGCCTTTGCCAGTTTTTCGCCTTCGACAGGGCTGCCGGTGGCACTGTCGTTCATCGTGCAAATGCTCGTCGCCAGCCTGTTCTATCGGTACCTGCGTGCCCAGGTAGCCCAACGAGCTGGCGCTGTCTCCACTGGCCAGACAGCACAGCGGGTACCGTTATCTGTTTCCAACCGAAAGGGATAATCCTTATGGTGGAATACAGGCGTTGTCGTACAGGAAAAGAGGATGGATACTATGTTGATCGATGAGTATGACCTGAAGCTGTTCGCACCGCCATGCGAGCCTGGCGCCGAAAAGTGGACCGCCGAGGCACAGTTGAAAGTGGATATCAGCGAGGTGTTGCCCTACCTCAACGCCACACTGCGGGGTGCAGTCTACAATCGGGCTGCCAATGCGCTGACCTGGACCAAGGGGGGGCGTAACGTCGCTTTCCATGCCAGGCGCATTATGGCCGCCAGCCTGGCGGATCGCGCCGAGGCGGAACGCGTCATCCGCGGGTTGGTCGATTTGGTCAATCGCACCTGGGAACGGCGACATGAGCTGCAACCCGATTTCGAGATGCGCCGGCGCGCCGCCCCGATGGAAGTTTATCAGCTGCTGCCCAAGACGAACTGCGGGCAATGCGGTCAGCCGACGTGCTTTACCTTTGCGCTGAAGCTGGTGGCCGGCCAGAAGGAACCCGAGGACTGTCCACCACTCCAGGAGCCCGCATATGCCGATCAGCTGGCTACATTGCGGGAGCGGCTGGGTGACATGCCAGCACTTGGTTCAGGGTAGTCGCAAGGAGGTGAGACAATGTATCCGATCTGGCAAGTGATGCTTGGGCTGTTCAGCCTGGTGGCTATATGTATGGGAGGTGTTCTATCAGCGGCGTGCAACGACCATCCCGGCGTGGCGTCGTCTGGGCCGCAGGCAGCTGTATCGACGTCACCTGTTTCGACCCTTGCACCGACGCCGACGGTCGCTGGCACTCCGTCTGTGGCAGCGCAGGCAACACCGACACGAACTCCCACGTTGCCGCCACGGCCTCTCACCGGCCGAACTGAGACATTCGCCATCGTTCCGGAAGAGAGCATACTCACCTACACGATCACTCAGGTGCTGCTCGATGAGGGAGGACGCACCGAGCAGGTAGTGGGCCGAACGCGCCAGTTGGCCGGCCAGTTTGCGCTCAACTACGATGACCCGAGGAACAGCGGTTTCGGGATGATCACCGCCAATCTCAACACGCTGACCAGCGGCAATCCTGAGCGTGATGAAGCGTTGCGCTCCGATTGGCTGGAGTTTGCGCGCTTCCCGCTGGCTTACTTTCTAGTCAGGGAAGTGCGGAACTTCCCGCCGGATTTCCAACCGGCAAAGCCGTTGGACTTTCAGCTGGTGGGTGACCTGACATTGAAGGGTGTCACCCGGCCGACCACGTGGGACACGACAGCCGCGCTGTACCTTGATCGGCTCAAGGGAACTGCCACCACGCGCATTCATTTGGCTGACTTCGGCATCCCGCTGCCCCTCGTGCCGGGCCTGATCGAGGTGACGGATGGGGTGACGGTGACGCTGGAGTACACGTTCAAGATGATTCAGCCACCTCCGCTTCCAGGTGGGACTTGAGGATAACCTTGGTTGTCCGTGTGGCAACGTCAATGTTGTGGGCAAGCGGCTCAGGAGAGCGCGTTTGATCAGAAACGAGTTGGAGCAATGAGCGGCAAGATAATGCGGGCGTTGCGTAGCTGCCCTCAGACGCGCTGGCTGGAGGAGAGGGAGTTGCACAGGCTGGCCAGCTGTGGTCGGTTGTACGTTTATGCGCCCAGGGAGGTGATACTGCGTCCTGAAGACACCTGCCTGTGCATCCTGCAACGTGGCCGAGTGCGATTGTCCATCCGCATGGAGCAAGAGGGTGAGCAATGTGGCGGCGAGGCTACGCTTGAATTGGCGACCCCAGGTGTCGCATTTGGTTGGGGGAAATGGGTTGATCCCACGCGCCTCGCCGTTTCTGCGCGTGCTACGACCCCGGTTATCGTTGTTCGCTTCGAGATGGCAGCCCAGCTATGCGAATCGAGCTTTGCGACACTGGGATTGCAAATGATATTGCATTTGTACGGACTGTTACAAGAGGGGGGCATATGCCCACCTAACGTGGGTACATTTCTTGAGCTTGAGCAAATCAACCTTATTATGAGAGGAGAACAAAGGACATGAGCACAACCGAGAAACCCAGTGGCACTCCGGAGACAGCCTTGTTCGTCTGTTTTGGCGGTATGTCCAACGTGGGCACATTGACCGGCTTGGCCGGCCTGGAGGTGATGAAGCAGCTGGGACGGCAGAAGGCCTGCATCTTCTGTCTGGGCGGGTTGCCCACCAAAGCACCCACTGTTCTCAAGGCAACCGAAGGAGCCCAGCACATCATCACCGTGGACGGTTGTTCCATCAATTGTGCGCGCAAGCTTGTGGAAGCGGCCGGCTTTACCCCAGACCGCTCTCTCACACTGGTCACCGATTGCGGGATCCCTAAGAAGTCCTTATTCGATTTTACTGAAGAGGACGTACAAAAGGTAGTGCGGGCGATTCTGGAGGCTTTGGAAGAGATAGAGGCGGATAAAGCAGCAGAGGCACAGACAGCTCCGTGACACCTTCGGGCGGGCAAACGCAATACATCTGGCTGGCCTTCGAGGCAAGCGAGGTGATCGAGCTCAAGCGCATTACACTGGATCGGGATGTGGCGGCAGCAAACGATCTCTTCTGGCGCGTCGTCGTGCCGCGCGTTGTGACCGCGGCACAACGACGCGGTCTGCAGATAGAAATCGATAGGGCATCCGGAGGAGGTGGTGGGCGTTTATCTGGATAATGCTGCCACTAGCTGGCCCAAGCCGGAAGCGGTCTATGCCGCGGTAGACCACTTCATGCGGCACGTGGGTGGCACACCTGGGCGTGGCGGTCATTGGCATGAGCAGGAAGCCGCCCGCATTGCCGACGAGGCGCGTGCCGCTCTGGCAGAGCTGTTTCATGCCGCCGATGCCTCACGGATCGTGTTCACCATGAACGCCACGCAGGCGATCAACATGGCCCTGAAGGGGTTGCTGCAACCGGGCGATCACGTCATCACCTCATCCATCGAACACAATGCGATGTGGCGGCCGCTTAAGGCATTGGAGCGGCGTGGCGTCGAGCTGACCGCACTGCCATGTGCACCAGATGGCACACTCCGCCCAGAGGATGTGGAGGCGGCCATTCGTCCCAACACACGCCTGGTAGCGCTGTTGCACGCTTCCAATGTGTTGGGTACCCTGTTGCCCATCGATCAGATCGGCCAGGTCGCACATTGGCATGGCATCCCATTCCTGGTGGACGCGGCTCAGACGGCCGGAACATACCCGATCGATATGCGGGCGATGCACATCGATTTGCTGGTCTTCGCCGGCCACAAGGGACTATATGGTCCGCATGGGACGGGTGGCCTGGTGGTACAACCCGGCATTGAGCTGGAGACGTGGATCGAGGGAGGCTCGGGAGTTGAATCGGAGCGCGAGGACATGCCATCAGAGCTGCCGGCCCGTCTGGAGGCAGGCACTCACAATGCTGCCGGCATTGCCGGCCTGCTGGCCGGTGCGCAATTCGTGCTGGAGCTCGGCGTGGAACGCATCCGCACGCACGAGATGGACATGACCGCCCGGTTGATCACCCTGCTGCAGGAGATACCGGGGGTGCGGCTGTTGGGCCCCTCGGACATCGCGCAGCGCGCGGCTGTCGTCGCGGTGACCGTGCAAGGATACGCGCCCGATCAACTGGCTGCTGTGTTGGATCAGGTCTTTGATGTGGCCACGCGGGCCGGTCTGCATTGTGCTCCACAAGCCCACCGCGTCGCCGGCACGCTGGACTGCGGAGCCCTGCGCTTCAGCCCCGGTTGGTTTACCCACGAAGAGGACATCGTCTACGCTGTGGAAGCGTTGCGCTCTATTCTGGAGGGGTGATAAATTGCCTGTCGAACGCATTGAGAAAACCTTAATCCTCCTGGAAGAGGCCGAAGTGCGCCAGATCCTGTTGCTGGCGCGAGAGAACGATCCAGCGCGTATCTTTGAGTTTGTCACCCAGGTGATCGCAAAGAAAGTGGAAGCCGCTTTGCGCAGGCGCTGCAAGTGATCACTTTCTAAAATTTCCGTGGCAGGAAGGTGGTGAAAATGGACAAGATCTCGGTGGTCTTGGACGAAGAGCAGCAGGTGTGGTTGCGTATGGTTTTGTCAAATCGGGATGGGGAGGAAGCATTGCGTTTCCTGCGCGAGGTGATTTGGTCCCAAATAGAATTGATACGCCGCAAAGAATTGCGGGGTCATCTGGAAGCAGGCCAACGCTGAATACAAATCCAACTTCGGCGATGGCGACTTCGTATTTTCACAGCAGGAGGTGAAATCCCCATGATAAAGCGGTTGTGCGTTCTGACTGCACTGGTGGCATTCCTTATGACACCGGTATGGCCGGGTGCTGCTCTGGCAGATGTGCCAGTGGTACATGCCATCCTGTTTTGGTCCCAAACATGTCCGCATTGCCATTATGTTATTGAAGAAGTGTTGCCACCCCTTCAGGCGCATTATGGAGCTCAGTTTCGCCTGAAAATGCTGGAAGGAAGGGAGCCGGCCAATGTGGCGCTGTATCAGGTGGCAGTGGAACGGCTTAACATTCCGCCAGAGCGGCGTGGAGTACCTACGCTGATCATTGGGGACCACGTGTTGGTTGGTTCGCGTGAGATTCCAGAGCAGCTGCCCAATTTGATCGCCACGTACCTGGCAGCCGGCGGGGTGGATTACCCGCCCCTGCCGGGCCTGGAACGCGCTGTGGGGGTCGAGCTGTGCGGCAACGCGCCATGTGACGAGGGCACGACCCCGGCGCCGGCAGAGGCACCCGAGACACAGGGCATTGCCGGGAAACGCGCAGCTCCCGATCCGCTGGCCAATGCCCTTGCAGGCGTTGTCTTGGCAGTGCTGGCCTTTGCGCTGCTCTATGCGTTCATCGCCCTCAGGCAAGCCAGTCGATGGGTCGCCGCGAAGACAGAGGCATCGCCGAAGCATTCGCACCGTGCACAACCTGCTGCGGATCCGCAGGCTGGCTGGTGGTCCCTGCTGATCCCTGTGTTTGCCCTGGTCGGCCTGGGTGTGGCCAGCTATCTCGCTTACACGAAGCTGGCGCATGCGGATGTGCTGTGTGGTCCGGTGGGGGATTGCGATGCTGTGCAGATCAGCCCTTACTCGGAGCTATTCGGCATTCCGGTGGCTATATTGGGTGGGCTGAGCTATCTGGGTATCCTGTTTTTTGGGCTGCTTTATCGCCTGTTCGCTGGCCGGTTGGGATGGACCGCTCTGCTCATCCTGTGGGGAGTGGCAGTAGTAGGGGCAGCATTTTCCTTCTACCTGACATTCCTGGAGCCTTTTGTGATCGGGGCAGTGTGTACCTGGTGTCTCACCTCGGCGGTGTGTATGGCGCTTATCCTACTGTTGGCCTCCTATGGCCTGCAGAACCAGGCTGGTATGGCCCTGCATCGAGCGTATAGTGCACAATAGTGCTAATGAACGAGTGTCCGGGGTGAACCTCGAGGGGTGGTATGGTGTTATTCTGATAGAAGGGTATCTCCCCAGTGAAAGGTGTCTGGGGATATGGCACAGTAGATCCCTGTTCGGTGATAGCAAGCCAAGTTCCGCTGCAGGAACCTGTTGGGTTCTATGCACTTTCCTGGTGTTCTGTGATTGGGACTATATAAAGCGCTGGGAATAAGGGGGATGGCTATGCGTATCCTCTTGGTACAACCGAAACAGAATCAAGGGATAGGACTGGAACAACTGGACCTGATTGAACCCTTGGGACTCGAGATGATCGCCGCTGCGCTTCAAGATGGGCACGAGGTAGCATTGCTGGATTTGCGCCTGCAGCCGGATGCCCTATCGGCCACATTGGCCGATTTTCGGCCGCACGTAGTGGGCATTAGCTCCACCTTCACGGTGAAGATGTATCAGACGCTCCAGATCGCGGAGACGGCTAAAGCCGCTAACCCCCAGACGTTCACTGTGGTGGGGGGCCATCATCCCTCACTGTATCCAAGTGACTTTCGGCATCCTGCCATAGATGCCATCGTAGTGGGAGAGGGGGAGGCCACCATGCGCGAGTTGGTGGATTGCCTTGCTGCCGGTGATGATCTCTCTCGCGTGCCTGGATTGGTGCTCAACCTTCCGGAGGGACAGCACTTCACTGGACAGCGCGCATTAGTGCACAACTTGGATGCCCTGCCGTATCCGCAACGCACGTTGACGCAACCGTTTCGTCTTTACTATCACCTGTTCACCGAGCGGCCGGTAGCCGCTGTGGAGACAACGCGCGGCTGCCCGTATCGGTGTAACTTCTGCGCTGTCTGGCGTTTCTATCAAGGACATGTGCGCTTTAAAAGCCCACAACGGGTGGTGGACGAGCTGGAAGCCGTCGCGGAGCCCAAGGTGTTCTTCACCGACGACAACTTCCTTTCCAATGTACGTCGGAGCAAGGAGCTGGCACGTCTCATTCAGGAGCGCGGAATCCGCAAGCAGTATTATGTGCAAGCGCGCAGTGACGTCATCGTGCGCCATCCCGAGCTGATCGCACAGTGGCGCGAAGTCGGGCTGGATGGGGTTTTCATCGGCTTTGAGAAGCCAGACCAAGCCGGACTGGATGCTGTCAACAAGGACAACTCGGTTGAGAACAACGAGAGAGCTCTGGCGATCTTGCGGCAGCATGGCATCGAACCCGATGTCTCATTTATCGTCGATCCTGACTATGACCGTGCCGATTTTGCTGCCCTACGCCGCTACGTGCGCCGTCTGAGATTGCGATTGCCATTTTTCACTGTGCTCACACCGCTGCCCGGCACGGCGTTCTTCGACGCTGTCAAGGATCAGCTCACCACGTATAATTATGAGCTCTTTGACGTGCTCCATGCCGTTTTGCCAACGCGGCTGCCGCTGACCGAATTCTACACGGAGCTGGCCAAGCTCTACCGCGATGCCTATCCTCTGTGGAAGATATGGTTCGGCAAGCTCTATTTAGCTTTGGCGGATCTCCGATGGCGTGGCCCGCGGCCGCTATCCTGGCGCCAAATCCTGGATGAAGTTGCGCGCGTCGGGGAAGCCCGTGCTTACTTGGAGAGCTGAACATGCCATTTATCGAGGCGATCTGTCTGCACAAGACCCTGCCATGTCTGGCTGAGCCCGGCAAATTGATTGTGATCGGTAAACCATCTCGTACGCTGGATGGCTTGCTGCCATTGGTGGCTGCAGTAGCGCCTCAGGTGGTCGCTTTTAATCCGCTGGCTGGCACACTTACATTGCGACGCACACCCGGTTTTATCACCTTTTACCCCGATCGGGTGATGGTCACTCAGGTGACCTCACTGGAGGAGGGACTGGAGCTGTTGGAGGTGGTCCGCGACTTGCTCAACCAATGCTGGGAACATCGCGACACCATCCAACCCATTACGACGGTGCGCCAAGCCCCACGCCCCCTGGACATCTGGAGCTTACTGCCACAGACCAATTGTAAGCGGTGTGGCGAGCCAACCTGTATGGCTTTCGCGTGTGCACTTTTGCTGAACAGGCAGACCCCTGCGGCATGTCTTCCGCTGGCATCCGACGTCGCTTTCGCCGAGCGGCGCGCGCAGCTCAATGCGTTGCTCGGCCACGAGTAACTGAGACTCTTTCAACCTATCTGATCTGAAAGCGCTTTATCAGTGCATGTACATTGCCCAGGCAGCAGCTTCCCTGGGGATTACGGATGTCACATGCGCATTGCCCCGCACGTACCCCGGCCTTGATCGCTTCTACGATACTATCTGCTTTGTTAGCTCGGACAGCAGCGCGGATGTCTCCCACACTGTAGCGGAAACAGTAGCACACGAGCACCTCATCGGTGTCCGGATCTTTCTGGTACACTCGCTCCCGTACTTGTTCGATTGTGAAGTGCTGCATGCCGTCAGCGCTGAAATAGACCACCGGGCATGTGGGTGTCGAACAGAAAAGATAAGCTCCATGGGAGACATGTGCTAAGCTGAGAGCAAGCATTGCCTTTACAGTCTGCCCTTCCACCTTTTTGCCCCGCTGATTGCATACAGGACAGGTATCGATTAGATCGCCTTGCGCCGACGATGCCGACGAATTATTGCAGACTGCTTCATCCCGATCGATTTTCTCAGAAGTGCAACAATTTCTTGGTGACATCATTTGCTCCTAAAGTGTCCACCGTTGTGAGATCCCAGCTTGACATTTGTTAATTTTATGTTATGCTGGAGATATGAGGTGGGGAGTTTCCGCATTGTTGGTGGGAGGTGAGATAACGTGAAAGATGAGCCTCAAAACCGACCTCCTTGGTTGCGAAATTTGCGGCCGCGTTATGAAGTGGAAAGTGGCT
>JBMFPH010000026.1:0-21985 GCA_049969215.1 Anaerolineae bacterium
GCAATCGGATTTCCGCAAACGTCTCGTACTCCTCGTGAACGCGTGACATCTTTACCGGCCATGCATCGACCACATCGCTGGCGATGAGGTAGTACTCGGGAGATGCATCACATGCCCGTGGTGCATTGCGTGTGTACCAAGCGGTGATATCGGGTTCTTCGTTGCTGCTGTAGTCACCCTGCAGTTGTCCAGTTGTGTACAGTGTTCCCACTGCTTTCCAGCCACTGCGGTGGGGAAAACCGAAGAAGCCGGTGGAAGGGGGATTGGGGTAAGGCGTCCAATATAGCGCACTGGAACTACGTGGCCAGTCCGCCAAGAATTCAACATCGTGACGCAGGTAGGCAAAGGTTAAGTAGCCTGCAGATAATGCTGCCATCACGCAGCTCAGTAGCACCGCCAGACAGACAGGCCAACGGTGCCAGAGCGTGCCAGTACCTACAGAGGAAGATATTGAGTACACTATACTGACACCGGCTGTCCCGGCAAGAAGTGTCCACGCCGGCACAACGGTGTAGATGTGAGTCAGCGGCAACGCTACCGCGAAGTTATAGCCTAGGAATGGAACTGTCAGCCACAACACCACAGCGCGCTGACCATCACTCAGTACTTTCGAGCTCAATGCACCAAAGAGTAACAATGCAAAGGGAACGAAAGCCAGATCGAGGGTTGGGGTGCGAAAGATTTCCGGCCTGCAGAACAACACGACCACGATAAGTGCCAGCAGCGGCGAAAACCAGCGAGGCACCCATAGCAGCCGCCGCAGGCCGTATACATATTGGGATGCCCATACAAGAAATACAAGTACCAACAGGCCGGTCAGCGCATAATAATAGAAGGAGGTGTAGAACACATTGAAGCGCTGAAAACTCGCCAGGTTGTTCTTGAGCAATGCGTTGCCGATGCGCTCGCCTAGATAGCCCCCAGTGCGTACTGCCTGGGCATCCAGAGCATAGGGCAGGTAGAACAGACCTGTCACGAAGCATAAGAGAGCTAATGCAGCGGCAATATGTGCGAGACTGTGGGTCTTCTCTTCCTGCTTTGTGCGTCGTTGCCAACCTGTGGCAACAACATAGATGATCGCAGGGAACACCATGAGTCCATCGTAATGGGCAAGCAATGCGCTTCCCATGAAAAACGCGCATAACGCCAGCCAGCGCATTTTGCCGTCCCGTCGCCACTGCCAGCTACACCACAGCGCTAGGCCACTCATGACGACCACCAAGACCTGATATTGTACGATGCGCGAGAACGCCACCATAAAGCCATTGAGCGCGAGAAGCGCAGACGTCACCATACCGGTACCAGTTGCCACCCTATGGTCTTCAAACAGGCTAGCAGCCAGCAGGAAACCCAACAATGGGACCAAGCTACCTGCCAGCGCGAACGGTAACCGTGCTGCAGCCTCGTCGATGATCCCGGTGAGACTCCAAAGTGCTGTGGGCAGCAGCACCTCAGCTGGTCCCTTGCCGCGCAAGAAAAGCGCATCCTCGTGACCTTCCAGCACGTCAGCTGCCGTCAGCATTGCCAGTGCTTCATCGCCCTGGAACTCGCTGTAATTAAGCCATATGAAGCGGAACAAGGCGCCAACGAGGACAATAACCGCCAGGAGGATCATTGCAGAGCGTGGAAGGTGTTCACGATTGGGGGAGTGAGATGACGAGAATTTACCCGTGCGTCTCAGGAGAATTGAGAGCGCTAAAGCTGCAGACAGGTCAAGCCCGACGACCTCGGCCAAACCTGACAGGCGACCGGGAAGATAGGAGAGTAGCAATGTTAGGTAAATGGTGTAGCCATAGCCAAAACCCAAGCCAAACACCAACATGGCGGGGCAGTTGGGGCTGTTCAGCAAAACTTCACTCCACAACAATCCCGAGGCACACCATAGTAGCAGTACTCCCCAGGCGCGCGGAAAAGCCCCATCCGATACCAAAAGTATCAAATGTCCCAATGTCAATGATATTAGAGCAGCAGCCGCGAAGCGGCTAAAACGTTTCATGAGAGGCACGGAATCAGTCATATATTATGTTCAACCAGCATTCAGACATTGCACATCATGGCATAGTTCAGCGTCTTTGGGAAATTGACTGGCAAGAAGAAATGGTAGAGATTCGTGTTGTTGCAAAAGTAAACCCTATGCGGCCAGAAGAAACCCTTTCGACTACGGACACCGGCCTAACCTGAATTCTTGACGGAGTTTTTCAACGCCCTCCCTCAAGAATGATTTGCCCCTCCCTCGCGCGCGTGCTACAATGGGGTGAACTCTATGATCCCGGATTCGAACAAAGTGCTACCTTTGCGCATTCGTATTCTTCTGGTTTTGGTAGCCACCGCATTCATCTTCACCTTGGGAATGGCAACCGGGTTCGGGGTGCATTGGTATCTCACCCGTGGCAATCCGACCGTCGAAGAAGCGGAGCAGTTCAATCTCTTTTGGGAAGTCTGGCGGCTTGTTCGGGAAAGGTATTACGGTGATATTCCTGCCGCGCCGACTCCCGTGTATGGCGCTATCCGCGGAGCCCTGGCCACCCTACAGGATCCGTACACGATCTTCGTCGAGCCGCAACCGCGTGCTCTGGAGAAGGCAGATCTGCAGGGACGATTCGGGGGTATCGGCGCTTTAGTCACCCGGGGCAAGGAAGGTGAAGTGCTTCTACAGCCGATGCCCGATTCACCTGCCGAAAGGGCGGGCATTCAGAGTGGAGATCAGCTTGTTAAGGTGGATGATACGGTTATCACGGCCACGATGAGAACCGAGGAAATCGTCTTGCTCATTCGTGGTGAGGTGGGGACCCAGGTGCGCCTTACCGTGAAACGGGCCAGCTTGACCGAACCGTTGGAGGTCTCTGTCACGCGTGAGCTCATCGAGACCCCTTCGGTAGAGTGGCGCATCTTGGAGCAGGACGAGACCATCGGATATCTGCGCATTCGTATGTTCACCGAACGCACCGCTGAGGAAACCCGACGCGCGTTGCAAGATCTGTTAGACAAGGGAGCACAAACTTTTATCTTAGATCTCCGTGGCAACGGCGGAGGAATTCTTGATGCAGCAGTTGACGTGGCAAGTGAGTTTCTTGAGTCAGGTGTCGTGTTGTTTGAGGAGCGACGTGACCAGCCTGAGAAAAGCTATCCGGTTAAGCCAGGTGGTCTGATCATCCAACAGCCGCTTGTTGTGTTGGTGGATGGAGGTACGGCCAGTGCCTCCGAGATCGTCGCCGGCGCCTTGCAGGATCATAAGCGTGCTCCATTGATTGGCGAGAAGACATTTGGCAAAGGCTCGGTGCAGTTGGTTTTTGACCTATCCGATGCATCGTCTGTGCACATCACTGTGGCTCGTTGGCTCACTCCGAACCGCCAGCGTATTGACACCGAAGGGCTGCAACCGGACATTGTTGTTCCGATCTCCGATGAGGAGCGAGTCGACGGACATGACCTCCAGCTCGAGCGAGCTATCGCCTATTTGCAAGAACGTATTGCGGCAGGTCACCGGCAGAATACGGGGGATGATGAATGAGCATGGGCGAGTTTCTGAAATCGGTCATTAGATTGTGGGTTATGGCTATGCTGGCAGCTATGCTTATGGTAGCTGCTTTTAGTACAGGTTATTTTCTCCGTGCCTCTTATCCACTGGGACCGGGAACAATGGGGAACGTAATGGCGTCCACTGAGTCCCAGATGACCGATGAACGCCAGCCCGCAGAATTCGCTGTCTTCTGGGAAGCTTGGCAGTTCATCGAACAACGCTTTTATGGAGAGATACCGCCTGTGCAGGAGCGCGTCTATGGCGCCATACGTGGTATGGTGAACGCCTTTGGTGATCCGAACACCGCTTTTATCGACCCAACTCGTGCCGAGATATTCCGCCAAGATACCAGTGGCAGCTTCGAGGGGATCGGCGCAGCGATACGGATGGATCAGCTGGGTCATCTGATTATCGTGGAACCGTATCCCGGTCGCCCGGCAGCTGAGGCAGGCTTGCGACGTGGAGACATTATCCTCAAGATTGACGGTACCTCCACTGAGGGGATGAGCCTATACGAAGCGATCTCGCTTATCCGTGGTCCGGCGAACACCAAAGTCACATTGACCATTTTCCGCGAAGGAGTTGAGGAGCCATTCGATGTGACGGTCACACGCGCCCGCATCGAGATCGAAGTTGTCGAGGCGAAGCGATTGAGTGGCGATCTGGGTTACGTGAGCTTGTCCGAGTTCAGCCGAGGTGCGGCGGACAAGGTAGCCCAGGCGGTCCGCAAGCTCCAATCGGAAGGCCCGCTCAAGGGGTTGATCTTTGATCTGCGCAATAACCCAGGTGGCTTGTTGGATGAAGCGGTTGCGGTGGGCAGTCAGTTTATCGCCGACGGGGTGATCACCATCGAACGTGAGAAGGGTGGCACGGAACAGGTTTTCGAAGCATTGCCCAATGGTGTGGCCACAGACATCCCGCTGGTGGTGCTGATCAATCAGGGAAGCGCAAGCGCGGCTGAGATCGTCGCCGGTGCCATTCAGGACTATGAGCGTGGCACCGTCATTGGGGAACAGTCTTTCGGCAAAGGTACAGTTCAGATCCCCTATACTCTGAGTGATGGCTCCGAGCTACGGGTAACCATTGCGGAGTGGCTGACGCCGAAGGGACGCCAGATCAACGGCAACGGCATCACGCCAGACGTCGTAGTAGAGCGCACTCAAGAGGATTTTGAAGCAGATCGTGATCCTCAGTTGGAACGCGCCGTGGAACTCCTTCTGCAGAGGGAGATGTGAAGACAAAGGCAGAAGCAACCAGGACAGTTGCAACAAACCGCAAGGCATATCACGATTATTTCATCGAAGATACCTTTGAGGCAGGGATTGCGCTTACCGGCACGGAAATTAAATCGGTACGTGCGGGTCAGGTTAATCTGCGCGACAGCTTTGCCATTATCAAGGAAGGCGAGGTGTGGCTGTTAAATGCACACATCGCCACTTATCGAGGAGCTTCTTACTTTAATCACGACCCACGTCGCCCACGTAAATTGCTTCTGCACCGCTATGAGATCAATCGTCTGATCGGAAAGGTGCAGGAGAAGGGGTTCACTCTGGTCCCGCTACGCATGTACTTGAAGAACAATTTGGCCAAAGTGGAGATTGGCTTGGCGCGTGGCAAGAAACAATTTGACAAACGTGCCGCCCTGCGAGAGCGGGAGTCACGTCGTGAAGTAGAGCGTGCCATTGCTCGCTACGGCAGAGAGTGAATTGGCATGGTGCGTGCTATTCTCACCCCACAGCAGGATGCGTTGCTGAGTGAAGAGAGACACTGCCTAAATGAATTGCAAGTGGCGCTGGCGCGTTTCGATGCGGCAATGGAGGACCAGGCGACTCTGGAACGCTCCATTCGGCAGCTGGATGAACTCTTTCTATTGGTGGTCGTTGGCGAATTCAATGCAGGTAAAAGCGCCCTGATCAATGCACTACTGGGCCAGCCACTGCTCCATGAGGGGGTCACGCCTACCACTACCCGAATCCATTTAGTGAAGTATGGTGCCAGCGTCGAACACAGCCGTCTCGACACCGTGACTGAGATGATCACCGCTCCGCTGGATATGCTGCGTGAGATCAATATTGTGGACACCCCTGGCACCAACGCTATTCGGCGCGAGCACGAGGCGATCACCCGAGAGTTTGTTCCCCGCTCAGATATGGTACTCTTCGTTACCTCGGCGGATCGTCCTTTTACCGAGAGCGAGCGTGCATTCTTGCAGCGCATTCGCGAGTGGGGTAAGAAGGTGGTGCTTGTGGTGAATAAGATCGACATCTTGGGGCGCCCGGAGGACGTCAGCAAGATAGTGTCTTTCATCGCCGAGAACGCACGTGATATGTTGGGCTTTACGCCGGAGATTTTCACCATTTCTGCACGACTAGCACAACAAGCAAAGCGTGACGGTGATGGCGCGTTGATGGAGGAAAGCCGCTTTGCACTGCTCGAGCGCTACATTGTGGATACCCTGGACGAGAGAGAACGTATCCGACTCAAGTTGTTGAATCCGCTGGGAGTGGCGCGTTATGTGGCCAACAGATACTCGGGGGTCGTACAAGAGCGTCTTGAGCTGCTGCGCGACGATCTGGTCACTATTCAGGACATTGAGACCCAGCTAGAGATGTACCAGCAGGACATGCAGCGCGATTTTCGCTTTCGTTTGGCTGACGTGGAAAACGTGCTGCACGAGCTGGAGAGCCGCGGTATCGAGTTTTTCGAGGAGACGGTGCGGCTGGCGCGCGTTTTCGATCTGCTGAACAAGGAAAAAATCAAAGCGGACTTCGCGCGCGTAGTTATTGCGGATGCGCCTCAACGGGTGGAGCAACGCGTGAATCAGGTGATCGACTGGTTGGTGGCCAGCGAATTGCGCCAATGGCAAGCTGTAATGGAGCGAATAGGGCGACGTCAAGCGGAATATGCCGATCGCATGGTGGGCCAGGTAGGAGGTGCATTTGACTACGATCGTGCACGCCTGCTGGACGGCGTTGGACGTGCTGCACAAAACGCTGTTGAGCAATACGACCAAGAACGTGAGGCACATCGTCTCGCCGAATCGGTGCGGATGGCTGTAGCTGGCACTGCCCTCATTGAAGTAAGTGCGCTCGGCCTGGGAGCACTGGTGATGTTGTTAGCCACCACGACGCTGGCCGACGTGACCGGACTGTTGACTGCTGGCTTGGTGGCCGCTCTGGGGCTCTTTGTCATTCCCGCTCGCCGCCGCGAAGCCAAGGCAGAGCTGCGTCGCAAGATCGGCGAAGTGCGCCATCAGCTCATGTCGGCCTTGACACGACAATTTGACCTCGAACTGGAACGCAGTGTGCGACGCATTCAAGAAGCTATCGCCCCTTATACCCGTTTTGTGCGTGCCGAACAAGCCCGTCTGAGCGAAACGCATACCCAGCTGCTCGGCATCGGCCAGCAGCTGGAGCGGTTACAGACGCTTATAGAAACGCTGTGATGTCACCCTCCCCTGAACAACAATGGATAAGTCTTGAGGTGCAGGCGCAGACGTCCGAGGTGGGGGGCTCTGCATCATCTCATCAGTCCTATCCGGTAGATCTGGTACGTTACTTGCGCGTCATGCGGTTCCTTCTCATCGCGCTTTTTTCCATTGTCTGGTGGGACATCTTGCTGAGCAACGTGCCCATTGTGCGCTACATCGCCGTACATACCGCCATGCAACGTTGGCGTGCCCTTGCTCGCCGCTATCGTCAGCTGGCGGTGCAGCTGGGTGGGGTGCTCATTAAGCTGGGGCAATTCCTCAGCATTCGCGTAGACGTGCTTCCGGCTGAGGTGATTGCGGAGCTGGCTGACTTGCAGGATGAAGTGCCGGCGGAAGATATTAGCCGAATCCAAGCTACGATTGCCCAGGAATTTGGGCGTCCGGCTGAAGCCGTGTTTGCGTGGTTTGCTCCTATTCCAGAAGCTGCTGCCTCTTTGGCGCAAGTGCATCGTGCTTGCTTGCGTTGTCCCCCATCGCAGGACCAGGACCACCAAGGCGACGCGAGCGAGAGTGAAGTGGTCGTCAAAGTACAGCGCAGCGGCATTCGGCGCATTGTGGAGACTGATCTAGCTGCCATTCGCGCTGCCGGCCGCTTGTTACAGCTTTTTTATCCCCCCATTGCGCAGCGAGTGGATATGGAACGCCTGCTGAGCGAGTTTACCAATACAACCCGCGCCGAGCTGGACTTTATAGCCGAAGGCAAGAATGCTGAACGCTTTGCCAAGGATTTCGCCGATGATCCCAACATTGTCGTGCCGCGCATCTATTGGGACTACACCACTCCCCGTGTGCTTACTATGGAAAACGTGGCAGCAATCAAAATCACCGATTGTGTCACGATGCGATCAGTTGGTATCAACCCAGAGCAGGTAGCACGCTGCGTTTATCGCGTTTATCTGCGCCAGATTTTCATCACCAACTTTGTCCATGCCGATCCCCATCCAGGGAATCTCTTTGTACGTCCCTTGGACGAGGGTGAGTCCTCACTGACGTCTGACAGGCAAAGGGAGTTTCAAATCGTCTTTGTGGACTTCGGCATGATGGCAGTTGTGCCGGAGCGTTTACGTGCGCAAGCGCGCGAGCTGTTGCTCGGCCTAGCCACCCGCGATGCGCGCCGCATCGTCCAGGCTTACATAGATGCGGACGTGTTGTTGCCCGGAGCCGACCGCAGGCGCGTCGAGGAACTGCACGAAACGTTGCTGAAACGATTGTACGGCATCAAGATGAACCAGCTGCGCTACGTGGCGTTTAACGAGGCACAAAACTTGTGGCGCGAATATCGAGACATCATCTTTGAAATGCCGTTCCAGTTCCCCTCCGACGTGCTCTTTGTGGTGCGTGCTATCGGCATTTTGGCCGGCATTGCTACGAGCTTGAACCCTGAATTTGACCCGTGGGCCGAGACGCTCCCGTTTGCCGAGCAGCTCGCCAGCCAGGAGCTCAGCCGCGATTGGGAGAGTTGGCTGGACCGGATGCTGGAGATGATGCGCACGATGTGGATGATGCCCACGCGGCTGGATCGCTTGTTGACCCAGGCGGAACGCGGCGAGCTGGCCACCATAGCTAGCTTAGCCCCTAATGCCGAACGCATGTTACGTCGCATGGAACGCTCACTGGAGCGGCTCACTTGGGGGGTGATCTTCACCAGTCTGCTTATCGCCGGTATCCTTCTTCGCCTCAACGAAGGACCAAGCTGGATGAGTACAACATTGCTCGCCGCTGCGGGGTTGGCGTTGCTGTGGGGATTGACGCGCCATTGAGCGTAATAGGCGCTCGCCTCCAATCAGGATTAGGATGATGGGCATTGCCTACCGTCATGTTGCGCGGATGAAGCGCCTCCTGCACCAAGAAGAAGGGGTGATCCACAAAGATTGGGGTGGACGCCTCCCCATAGCGTTGGTCTACCCCAACACCTACTATATCGGTATGAGCAGCTTAGCGGTTCACGTCCTGTATCGATGGTTCAACCAGCCGCGCGATGTGGTGTGCGAAAGGGTCTTCCATAGCGTGGAGACCCATGCTCAGAAAGAGGAACCACCCCTTTCTCTGGAATCACAACGTCCTCTCCAAGAGTTTTCGGTGCTCGCTTTCACGGTCTCGTATGAGCTGGATTATTTTCATATTGTGGACATATTGCGTCGCGCTGGCATCCCTCTCCTTGCAGCGCAACGTGACGAGACCTGGCCACTTATGATAGCGGGTGGCCCGGCCGTTTCGGCTAACCCGGAGCCGCTGGCCGACATCCTCGATGTCTTTGCCATCGGGGAGGCAGAAGCGCTTCTCCCCTCTCTTTTAGAGGTTCTGCCGGAGGCGTGTCACATCGCTCGACCGCGCATGTTGGACTTGCTTGCTGCCCTGCCCGGCCTCTACGTTCCGATGCGCCACAATGCGCCGGTGCGACGCGTGTGGCAGCGCGACTTGGACGCGAGCCCTGCCATGACCCAAATCTACACGCCCCATACCGAATTCGGCGACCGTGGATTGATCGAGATTGGCCGGGGTTGTTGGCGCAGCTGTCGTTTTTGCCTGACAGGCTTTACCTATCGTCCGACGCGCTATGTCAGCATGGAGGTGGTCCTCAAATTAGCACATGAAGTGCAAAAATACCGCGACAGAGTCGGCCTGGTCAGCGCGGCGGTGAGCGACCATCCCCAAATTGACCCATTGGTGACAGAACTGCGTCGTATGGGATTAAAGGTGGCGGTATCCTCGCTGCGCATCGATAGTTTATCTGAGACGCTTATACGAGCTCTTGCCGAGAGCGATATCCAGACGCTCACGATTGCGCCTGAAGCCGGTTCACAATGCTTGCGCCAGCTGATCAACAAGCCCCAGGATGAAGCCAGACTGCTGGAGGTGGTCAGCTTAGCAGCGCGGTATAACTTCCCCCAACTCAAGATGTATTTCATGATAGGCCACCCTGGTGAGACCGACGCAGATGTGGAAGCGATTGTTGATCTGCTGCTGGCAGTGCGTGCTCGATTTCCACGCCATATTGTCGTCAATGCTACCCCCTACGTGCCCAAACCCCATACGCCTTTCCAATGGGTTGCTATGACACCAGTGGATCTCCTGGCAAGACGCATTGCCTACCTTGAGAAGCGTCTGCAACCGTTGGGAGTGACGGTGCGTTCGGACAGCCCCGCTTGGGCCGAGGTGGAAGGCGTGTTAGCGCGTGGCGATCGTCGTCTGGGAATGGCTTTGATAAGCATGGAACGCGTGAGTTTACGCGAATGGAAGCACGCATTGAAGCGCACCGGGCTATCTGCCCAGGAGTATTTGCGCGCGCGCTCATACGACGAAGCGTTACCATGGTCGGTGGTTTATTCGGGTGTGACGCGAGCTTTTCTCGCACGCGAAATGCAACGCGCCCATGAGATCATGGTACAAACCATGCCAAACGAAATGGGGGAGAGCTTATCTTGAAGACAGCTTTTGTCTGAGCACCGATTTGTCGTTTGGTATTCGCACCGTTTGCAGGCATAATACGTGCCTATGAAAAAGGGATTAGTGTGGTTGATCGGGCTGACGTGCATCATGGCGCTTTTGGCCTGCACACGCCAGGCACCGATGCGTGCCCCTTCAACGCGACCTCCCTTTGAGCTGGCATTGGGGCTATCTCCCATCCCGACGCGCACACCCACATCAACTGTCACGCCGACGTTTACTGCTACATCTACGCCCACGCGCACATCAACTCCCACTCAAACGCCCACTGCGACTCCTGTGTCCAGCCAGCGATTAGCGTCTGCTCGCCAAGCTTTTGAATGGGGAGACTTCGACCGCGCGAAGCAGGAGTTTGATGCACTATACGCCGATCCCGGTGCCAGCAACGAAGAGCGTCGTGAAGCTGCTTTTTGGCGCGCCCGTAGCCGGCTGGATGCTTCCGACTATACTGGCGCAGTGGCGACATTGCAGCAGTTTATCACCACCTATCCGGATGATCGACGCACCGCTCCAGCTCAGTTTATGTTGGCGCGAGCGTATGAGGGATTGCAAGAATGGCGCAATGCTCTAGCAGCCTATCGCCAATACTTGCGTCTCAACAAGGTCCTAGCTATGGAGGCCTACGATGGGATCGGCAAAGCAGCTATGGAGCTGAGCGACTATGCCACGGCTATACAGGCATACACGGAAGGCATGCAAGCGGCCAAGGAAAACTCTTGGCTGGTTTATATGCGTGAGGGTATCGCTCAGGCAGAACTAGCACGCAATCGCCCACAGGAAGCGGTGAAGCAATACAACGCTATTCTAAGCGTGGCACGTGTTGATGCCTATCGATCCCGCATACTGTACCTGGCGGCACAGGCGCTTATTCAGGCAGGTGACCCGCAAGCAGCCCAGCAACGCTATCTTGAGGCGGTGAACCGCTACCCTACCACACAGTACGCTTACCTGTCTCTCATCGAGCTGGTGAACGCGGGGGTGCCGGTAGACGACTATCAGCGCGGCTTGGTAGATTATCACGCCAAAGCCTATCAGCCGGCAATCGATGCGTTGACCCGCGTGGTACAGCGCAAGTTGGACGCGCGTGAGGGTGAGGCGCTGTGGTACCTGGCGCTGTCTTTGAAGGCGAATGGCGATCTCAGCCAGTCCATCCAGCGCTTTCGGGAGTTGATCGACAAAGTGCCCCAGAGCAAGCGCTTGGGGGATGCCTGGCTGGAGATGGCCGCTGCATATGCATTGCGCGGAGATACCGAGCAGGCATTGCAGGTTTACCGCCAGTTTGTGACCCAGTATCCGGCCTCTCCACTGGCGCCGCAGGCGCTTTGGCGAGCTGCCAATCTGCAATCTTCCGCCGGCGATCTCGTGGGCGCTGCCGCAACGTATCGGGATCTGGCAAAGCGCTATTCCCAGGCGGAGAGCGTGCCGCAGGCACTTTTCAACGCCGCTTTGCTTGATTATCGGCGGGGCGATTATGCCGCTGCACGTACCGCGTGGCAAGCTTTGGTTCAGAAATATCCCAACACAGACGCTGCCACAGCAGCGCGTTTCTGGATCGGCAAGGCCTGGTTAGCCCTAGGCGATGAAGAGCAAGCCAGGCAGGCGTTGCAATCTGCCAGGCGATGGACCCCCGAATCGTATTATGGGCTGCGCGCTGCTGAATTGCTGGCAGGCGTGACTGCATGGCGTTCCACAGGATTTGACGAGCGCCTGAACGAGCCGGTTGCCAGCCAGGCAGAGGCAGAGGAGTGGCTGCGCAGCTGGCTGGATCTGCCGATCGGTGATTCACTAGCAGCGTTGCCTCCTGCGATCACCGGATCACCCGCCTGGCAGCGCGGCGAGGCCCTGCTGGAAGTGGGACGGCGCGTCCAGGCGTTGGAGGAATTCGAGAAAATCAAGCAGCAATGGTGGGATGATCCCCTGGCGATGTATCGGTTGGCATTGGCGTTTCACGACCGTGACCTATATCGCCTCGCTATCGTATGTGCAGAACGTCTCATCCGTCTAGCACCTGCGGAGCGAAGGGCACAAGTACCCCTCTTCCTGCGCCAGCTGGCTTATCCGTTTTATTTCCGTGAGTTGATCGTTGCACAAGCGCAGACGCACAACTTAGATCCCTTGCTCCTGGCGGCACTCATCCGGCAGGAGAGTCTCTTCGAACCTTCCATCACCTCTATCGCCGATGCGCGTGGTCTGGCACAAGTCATCCCACCCACTGGTGAGTGGATTGCCGGTCAACTGGGCTGGACGAAGTGGCAGCTGGATGATCTCTGGCGGCCCGTAGTGAGTGTGACCTTCGGTGCCTATTACCTACACGTACAGCTCAACGCCTTTGACGGGCGGGTCGTGCCGGCGCTGATGGCATATAATGCCGGGCCGGGCAGGGTGCGCCAGTGGCTGGAAAACTTTTCTGATTTAGATCTGCTGGTCGAGATGTCTCCGATTGCTGAGCCAGCACGTTATGTACGCCTGATCTATGCCAATTACTACCGCTATCGACAGCTTTACCGGTCTGGCTCCTGATCTCGTCTTTATTTCTTTTATTGAGCTACTTGTATTCCACACTGATTTATGGTAAAATACTTTACGTAAAGATTACCGGTGAGCTTTGCCCAATAGGAGAGCAGATCATGAGCACAGAGCCAAAAGATATGACACTAGTTAGTGCAGCACCAGATGACGGAGCGTCAAGTGCTGCTCATCGCATAGCACTCATCGCTGGTATCGGTGGATTGGTGGTGGGCATTCTCATTGGTTGGCTGGCAATCGGGTGGCTGCTTTGGCCAGTGCAATACGTGGGAGAGGTATACACCTACGAGCTCAGCTTGCCCGACAAGATCAACTACGTGGCAGCTCTGGCTGATTCTTACAGCTTGCGCCGTCAGATTGACCTGGTACATCGGCAGCTTCTTGACTGGCCGCTTGAGGACAAAGTGGTCGCGCTCGCCGAGCTGTACGCTCAGTACGAGCACCAAGGCATGGCAGTTGAAGCACGTCAGGTCGTGGAATTGGCAGGGCAGCTTAAGCAAGTAGAAGGTTGGGATGCCAGCCTTGTCAACACGGCACTCAACGCTTTGGTGGCACGTTATTTTGAAAAAGGTGACCGAGAACATGCCCAGTTTATCAGTTTGTTCGGGAGCGAGATCGGATTGATATCTGTTCTTCCCGGTGAGGAAGCGGTGGTTCCGACAATTGTGACCCAGTCACAGACAACGGCCAGCGCTATTGCCACGATACCGTGGCCCATTATCTTGACTGCAGTGCTCGTCCTTATTGCCCTCATAGTGTTGGCGATGTTTTTGGTGAGGATTCGCCGTACTCGTGGTGTTCCCAGCCCAACACGAGGCGCAGCTGATCTGTCTTTGATTGTGCCGCCTGAACCGGGAGCGCTACTTTCCGCGCATAGTATTTATGAGCTGGGCATGGACAATTTCGACGAATCTTTTTCGATTGAGGAAGAGGGTGTCTTCAAGGGCGAGTGTGGTATGGGCATCTCGGAGGTGATAGGTCAGGAAAGGCCACGCAAAGTGGTGGCCCTTGAGATATGGTTGTTTGACAAAGGTGACATTCGCACCATTACCAAGGTATTGGCAAGTGAGTATGCTTATAGCGACGATGCCCTACGCAATCGGTTGTCGGCGCGCGGTGAGACTTTTCTAGCTCAACCAGGTATGACGCTTTCGCTGGAAACCGCCACTCTCGCCCTAAAAGCAGCTGTTCTGGAGGTGGAGTATGGTGAGAATGAGAACATGCCACCTCGAAGCTTTTTCAAGAAAGTGAGTGTGGCGCTCTCCGCGCGCCCTAGAACGGCCGTTACAGAGGCATCTCCCGTAGAGGAGAGCGTGCCTCCGACAGACGAGCCTGTCGAATAAGAAGAGAATTCGCGTGCTCCAGGGATTAAAGTAACAGCTGCTCATACACGTTCTAATGGGTCGAACAACTTCTGGTATTCTTGTTGGGCAAAACGATCCGTCATACCAGCCAAATAATCGCAGACGATCCGCTCTGGAGTTTCGCCGGCGTCCTGGCTGTGGCATGCTCGCATCATGCGTTCTTGCACTTGCTCAGGTAACAGCCACGGTTCTGCCAGGTACAGACGGAATAGGCGAGAGAGCAGACGTTGCGCTTTGCTTGCCATACGCATAACACGCCAATGGCGGTAGAGATTGTGATACAGGAAGTCCTTCATTTCGCGATTATGACGTTGCATTGCCAAGCTGTGCGCAACAACGTTCTCGGGCAAAGCGCGGACGTCGTCAGGAGAGTGGACGTGGCAATCCTGCAGCCGCCTGTCAGTTGCAGTGATTAAATCTGTCACTTCCCGGCCTATCATACGCCGGATGATGCGGTGGCGATCCAGCTCGGAAAGACCGGTGGTCACATCAATGTCCAGAGTTTCGACGATTTCGCCCCATAGGGTCACTTCTCTGAGCTGACGTGGCAGGAGCAACCCGGAACGCAACCCGTCGTCCAGGTCTGATGTAATGTAAGCGACTTCGTCGGCGGCATTAACAATCTGACATTCCAATGTGCCACGGCGGCACGGTTCATCGGAGGTGGTCGCAGGACAATCGTATTCCGTCTCGTGTTTCATGATGCCCTCGCGCACTTCCCAAGAGAGATTAAGCCCATCGAAGTCAGGAAACCGTTTTTCCAACTTCTCGACAATGCGCAGGCTCTGTAAGTTGTGATCGAATCCACCATGGTCTTTCATGAGAGTGTTGAGGGTAGCCTCTCCACTGTGCCCGAATGGGCCATGTCCTAGATCGTGTGCCAAGCAGATGGCTTCTGTCAGGTCTTCATTGGCGCGCAGTGCCCGTGCGACGGTACGTCCGATTTGGGCAACTTCAAGAGTGTGCGTGAGGCGTGTGCGATAGTAATCGCCTTCGCTGGTGATGAAAACCTGTGTCTTGTATTCTAACCGTCGGAAGGCGGTAGTGTGCAGAATGCGATCACGATCGCGCTGATAAACGGTACGGTAAGCATGCTCCTCTTCGAGGTGCTTGCGCCCCCGTGTATAGCGACTTTTCATCGCATAAGGTGCTAGGTGTTCGATTTCGAGTCGTTCCATCTCTTCGCGTGACAAAATCATGCGAGTTCCTCCGACAAGAAATCACGGCCTGCAGCCGATCGAGCGGCATCTACCAGATAGAATAGAACGGTGTTAACTAAGCGCATTGTAGTCGATGGGAGGAGGTGTCGTCAATGGAGCTTTTCGTAAGGCAAAGAGGATGGCTGTACAGAGACAAAACGAAGTGGAAATTGCTGGCAGTGATCATATGCGTGGCCAGCCTGATGTGGACGTGTCTGCCGGCAACAACAGCCTATGCCCAAGGCGGCGCTATTTACGTCGTGCAGCCTGGTGATACATTGACCGGCATCGCAGCGCGCTATGGAATCCCACCAGCACAGCTAGCCGCTGCAAATGGGCTGCGCTGGAATGCATGGATATACGTCGGGCAACGCCTCATCATTCCTGGCGCTGCGCAAACACCCACTGTGCCCCCTGTTCCTGGCGGGAGCACATATGTTGTACAACGAGGTGATACGCTCTCTTCCATAGCATTGCGTTATGGTACGACAGTAGCTGCTTTGATGGCAGCGAATCGGCTGGCAAAGCCCAACTTTATCTATGTCGGCCAACGATTGGTGATCCCCAACGGTGACTCAGCACCAGCCCCTGCGCCTCCGACTCCTCCAACGACGGATTATGGCAGCAAATGGATTGATGTGGATCTGACTTATCAGGTCTTGCGCGCTTATGCCGGACAGACACTTGTGTTCCAGACACTCGTCTCCACAGGTTTGCCGGCCACACCTACCGTTGTGGGCACCTATCGTATCTATGCTAAGTATGTCTCGGCGCCCATGTCAGGGCCAGGGTACTACTTGCCTAACGTGCCCTACATTATGTACTTTTACCGCGGTTATGCACTGCATGGCACCTACTGGCACAGCAACTTTGGTCGGCCTATGAGCCACGGTTGCGTTAATCTTTCGGTAGCCGATGCGGAATGGTTGTTTAACTGGGCAGAAGTAGGAACGCCTGTGATGGTTCACTATTGATTAGTGGATCACTCTTGAGCTAGTAGCTGTTGCTCGATCGTTTCTATTGGAACACGGAATAGGCGCTGTACTTGACATCGTTTCTTGAGCCAGTGTGGTAATCCCAGCAACCCCGCCAGCTGGCCACGCAAGCGGGCACGTGCCGCTTCACCGCGCCAGGCCTTAAGCGCTTCGCTGGTAATGTGCCATTGCGCGCGCACTATCGCCTGCCAGTGACGTTGCCACAACGCTCCGGGATAATTCTTCGCTAGGACCCAGATGGTGTTGCGCCCGGTGAAGTAGCTGGCGATTTTGCCACCACCTGTGGCGCTCAGCTTATGATAGACCACCGCTTGAGGCACGAAAATACATCGGTAGCCGGCCAATTGGGCACGCCAGTTCAGATCGACATCCTCGCAATACATGAACAGATCTTCATCGAAGAAGCCAATGTCCTCAAGCATCTTGCGTCGATAGAGCGCTGCCCCACCACATGCACCCCATACGTATTCTTCTCTGTCAAACTGACCCTCATCCCGCTGCCATACGCCACGGTTGGCAGGGATGCCATCTATGCCGCACGTGTCCCCAGCCGAATGTAGCACATCACGTCGGTCGAACAACAAGATTTTGCTGGCAGCCATCCCTGCCTCCGGGTGCCTCTGTAAAGCATGAACGAGTTGGGCAGCCCATATGGGCGTCACCTGGGTGTCATTGTTAAGCGAAGCGATCAGCTCTCCTCTGGCCATCTCTAGACCACGGTTCATAGCGCCTGTGAGCCCCAGATTATGTTTCAGCACCAATGCGCGCACTTCCGGGTAGTGGGTTTTCAGCAGCTCCTGCGAACCATCCGTGGAAGCATTATCCACTACGATGATTTCTATCCGCGGGTAAGTTTGCTCACGCAACGCGTCGAGGCAGGGCGGCAGATGATGTGCTCCATTCCAGTTGGGGATAACTACCGAGAGTAAAGGAGTATCAGCATCGGAGCGCATATGGATGCCTCGTGATCCCTGTAAGAGGTGAAGGGGCGTGGCAATATCGCATTGTCACCAGATATCACCTAATACTCGTCGCAGCTGCCCCCACCAATTCCCTGCAGCAACCTCTTCTGGCTGGACGGGTGTGGGACGCATTGCGCGCTGATAAGCGGCCAATAGGTCACCACGTCCACTGCCCTGTGCTGTGGGCATCTCATTGAGGTCGAGCGCTCCTCCTAGCAGCGCGCGTTTGATATCCTCCGGTTTTAGGTTGGGGTTCGCCTGCAAAAGCAGTGCCACTGCACCGGTGGCGTGGGGAGTTGCCATACTGGTGCCGGATAGTTCGGCATAATATGGCTGTGTTGGACGTCCCACCCGGGCATTACTGGCACGTGCTGATACGATTCCTGTGCCTGGAAAAACGATATCTGGTTTGATGCGTCCATCCAGAGTGGGACCACGGGAGGAGAACTGAGCCACATGGTCAGCGTCGTCTGCGGCTCCGACAGTGATCACACGACGCGCGACGCCTGGAGCGCCAATAGTGGAATTACCTGGTCCGTTGTTGCCCGCGGCCACGCATATGGCAATCCCTAGCTGGCGCACCACTTGGTCACACAGGGTCGAAAGGGCGTCTGTACCATCGCCTGAGGTATCACCGCCCAACGACAAATTGATCACGTGCACATCCTGAGTCACTGCCCACTCGATCCCTGCCATCACATTGCTCATCAGACCATCGCCGTTGGCGTCCAGAACCTTAGCGATGTACAAGCTGGCCGCCGGTGCCACACCTCGAAAGCGACCGTTAGAAGCGGCGCCGCTTCCAGCAGCAATCCCTGCCACATGGGTACCATGTCCGTTATCGTCACTGCCGTCACTGCCCACAAAGCTGGTCATTGCCGCAATACGTCCAGCGAAATCGGGATGCTGGGGATCGACTCCAGTATCCAGGATAGCAATGCGAATCCCCTCGCCACGCAACCCCAGGTTCCATATTTGGGGAGCACGAATGCGTGGCACGGACACATCTAGGCATGTGTGCACCGGAAGGTCAGGCCAAATGTACTCCACTGTGTCGTCCTGAATCAATGTCTCGATATGAGAAGCTGAAACCTCCATAGCGGTCGCCGAAACCAGGCGGTACTGACGTCGGATAGCGATCTCGCCCGCTCTGAGAGCGTGAGCACCCGAGCTCATGAAGGCAGGAAGTTCTCGATGACGCACAATAATGCGGAGAGGCTGCGTCGCAGCTGCTGAGCGCATGCGCATCTGCAGATCGGGTGAGATTTTGTAAGCCATCGGCTTTCTCCTGCGATTACATTGCGGTGACAGGTTGGTCTTCTTCGACTTGGAGGACCCACGCTTCGTCTAATAGGGATAGAGCGGCGCGAGCACGTCCTCGCACAGATACCCCTGGTAGAAGACGGAACTGATGTCCCACAGCAAAGCCTAATTCGGCGAGACGTGGCAGATAATGTGCAGGATTTCCATCGGTGCGCACGATCAGCGCGACGATACTATCAGGGGATGCTTCCAACTTTCGATGCAATGCTGGCGCCATCTTCTCCATGGATACCCGCAACTCCTTCACGACTATATCAAATGACCTCTCCCTTCTAATCATACTATGGCGAGTCCATCTATGTCAATGGGGCGTGATCACTAACGTAAAACGTTACCCAGGTTTATGTTTTTTCCAAATGATAATGTTACCGGAGGTTGTGATGAACCTGGAGGAAACGATGAACTTTGCCGAACGATGCAGTTATTTGATCCAAATGCACAAGCGCTACTGTAAGGCTTCCACTTCGTCGAACAACACAGTGGCTTCCTGGTGCGTGCCTATTTCGGCTATGACCGCCTCGACACCGTGGCGCAGACTATCTGGCTCAACTGCATCTGCGAGCAACTGCGGCTTTATCACGACCTCTACGCGCCCGTACGGCGTTTACAGGGCAGCCCAAGTACCTCCAAACCACGTCGCTATGATCTGGCTAAGACCCTGCTGCAACGGCTTCAGGAGAATGGTATAGCTGACCCGCTGCGCCTCTAGGCGTTGTGGCGCTGATATGAGCGCCTTAACCCCTTGCATCTACAGGAGGAAATATATGCCAACATTGTCCGTATCTTTACCCTACTGAACAGCGCCCATCCTCAGAACGTCTTTCAAACTTTGAGAGTGCCTTCTACCTTACCTGAGGAACTCTTGAGACCAGTAGCATTATCATTTGATTTGTAACATATCCGGGCCGCGACCGTTAGGGAGTGATACAAAATCTCCTACCGCAGAGAACTCTCTGAGCACACAGAGTTTTTCTGCAATTTCTCCGTGCTCTCGGTGTGTTCTGCGGCAAATGTCCGTCGGTTGCGGACGCGCGCGGCGTAGCCTCGACAACCCTTTCACCCCTTCGTTCCTCCAAAAGAGGACTTTCCCCCCGCTCGGAGTAGGGAAATCCCCATAGACAATCAACTGCATTACTGCTATGATGAAAATGTGGTATTCGTGATTTATTTCACCATCTTGGTTCGGCCAAGTTAATCCACTTTGCTTCTGCCTGAGAAGGATATGGGTCAGGAGGTGCCATGATGGCAACGGCAACAGTACCCCAGAGTTCCGCCACCTTCAGCAAGAGCTTCTACGCCAGCTTGCACGAGATCGCAGGGGGGGAAAAGGTGCGCACGTGTCTGCAATGCGGCACGTGTAACGGAGTCTGCCCCTTCGGTTACCTGATGGACTATCCCCCCGGCAAGATGATCGCAGCCCTGCGCGCGCAACGCTTCGAGCGGGTGACCGAAGCGGAGACGGTGTGGATGTGCGTCTCGTGTTACGCCTGCTCCCAGGTCTGCCCGGTGCGCATCCCGCTCACGGCCGGCTTGATGACGCGCGCCAAGGAAGAGTTGCTGCTGGCCGGCAACATCCCCTCTGAACTGCAAATAGCGTTGGAGAACACCCAGCGTTACGGCAACCCGTTGGGCGAATCGGCGCGCAAGCGCGCCGATTGGGCCAAAGGGGTCAAGCCGCGCGTGCCGATTATGAGCGAGGAGCGCCGGCCGGTTGAGGTGCTCTGGTTCGTGGGCGACTACGGTTCTTATCACCCGCGCGTCCAGCCGGTCAGCCGTGCGCTGGCCAACGTGTTCAACGCGCTGCACGTCGACTTTGGCATCCTGGGCGCCGAAGAGGTCAGCGACGGTGACTCACAGCGCCTGGCAGGGGAGCGCGGCCTATTCGAGATGCTGGCCGCCAAGAACGGGCGTGCCCTGTCGCAGTATGAGTTCAAGGAGATCATCACCGGCGACCCGCACGCCTACAACGCCTTCAAGAACGAGTATCCGCGGTTGGGCATCGCCTATCCGGTGCGTCACTACACCGAGTTCCTCGCCGAGCGCCTTGACGCGCTCAAGCCGCTTTTGAAGCGCGAGGTGAACGCACGCGTGACCTACCACGACCCGTGTTACCTGGGACGCGCCAACGGGGTGTTCGAGGCGCCGCGCCAGCTGCTGAGCGCCATTCCGGGCGTCGAGCTGGTCGAGATGCCACACAACCGCACCACCAGCCTGTGCTGTGGCGGCGGGGGCGGCGGCATGTGGATGGATGGCTTCCAGTGGGAGAAGGCGCACACCCGCCTGTCGGAATGGCGGGTGCGCGAAGCGATGAAAGTCGGTGCCGACATCCTGGCCGTGGCGTGCCCATACGAAGCGCCGCGCTTCGAGGACGCCACCAAGACGGTGCCGGGCGCCGCGCGCCTGATCGTACGCGACATCGCCGAGCTGCTCGCCGAGGCGATGGGGGACTGAAGGAGGTGATCCCATGCACATCGTCGTTCCTGTGAAGCTGGTACCCGACCTGGTCGAGGAGCTGGTCATCGATGCCAGCGGCTGTGCTCTCGACCCCGACACACTGCGCTTGCAGCTCAACGAGTTCGACGGGCACGCCATCGAGCAGGCCATCTTGCTCAAGGAGCGCGGTGGCGGCCAGGTGACGGTGATCGCGCCCGACCTGGAGGGGGTGGACGACGTGCTCTACACCGCCGCCGCCAAGGGCGCCGACCGTCTGATCAAGCTGTGTGACCATTTCGGGCAGGCCGTCAACAACCACGCCATGGCGCGCGCGGTGGCCGAGGTGGTTAAGCCGCTGCAGCCCGACCTGGTGCTGACCGGCGTGCAAAGCCACAGCGACCTGGACGGTTCGATGGGGCCGCTGCTGGCCGGTTACCTCGAAATGCCCTACGTCGGCTACATCGCCGGCGTGACGCTGAGCGACGGGCGGGCCACGGTGCGCAAGGAATACCCCGGCGGATTGATCGCCGAGCTGGAGGTGACGCTGCCGGCGGTGCTGGGCATCCAGGCAGCCGATCAGCCACCTCGCTACGTGGCGTTCAGCCGCATCCGCCAGGCGATGAAGAGCGCCACTATCGAGGAGCAGACGGTGGCGGCGCTGGACACCAGCGGCGGGCCTGCCGTGGCACGCATGTACAAGCCCGAAGTCGCCGCACGCGCCACCAT
>JBMFPH010000027.1:0-21831 GCA_049969215.1 Anaerolineae bacterium
GGTGTACAGGCCAGGAGATAGTGTGGCAGGTACCGTGAGGTCGAATCGGTCGCGTACCCATTGGCCGGCCTGCCATAAATCGGTAGGGTAGTCACCTTCCAAAGGTTCCCTCTTTCCCAGCACAATGGACTTGTCGTGTTCCGAGGTAAGCCACAGCTCCAGCTGGTACCTTTCGGCAGGTGCCTTGAAGACTTGCCAAAATAGAGAAACATGAGTCGCTTCTCCAGCGTGAAGGATGCGTTTCGAAACGGAATAACCCCGCAGCCTGAGGATACCGCCGAAGTCGACATGGCATGCATTGGGGATGCGAAACTTTTCTGGGTCGAGAGGAGTTGTAGCGATATCGGTGTGTATCGCTTCCAGAGTGAGCGTATGTATCTCTGGCGCTCCCTCTAGGAACAGGTTGCGATTGCCGGAACGTTCCTGTAAGCCGACCCGAAGTGTATACTCCCGAGGGGGAAGGTCAGGTGGCAGAGAGAGGTTGAACCATTGCAGTGCACGCACTCCGGGCTGCCAATCCACCGCATCATATCCGATGGTGTCCACTTGCGCCCATACATAGCCGTGCTTATCCACCAGATGAGCATAGAAAGCATAATCAGGATTGCCTGGTACATCCATCAGCGCTTCCCAACCTAACAACAAGTGAAGCGATTCCCCTGCACGCGCGTCACCAGAGAGCTCATAACCCCACAGCGCCACGATGGGTTGCGGTGGAACTATGGCGTCCAGTTGATGATCCTCTACAAAAGTGGCTCGTAATGGATGGTTCAGCAGCGGGACATCCCCTTTCCGGAGCCGGTACACGTGCATATCTTGCCCCTGTGTTTCAAGCTGTAAATACTCCAACCAGCGCGGATGTGGTGGAGCACCGCGCGTAAAAATATAAATGGGGTTCACGCCGGGCGGGGGGAATAGCATCGCCTGAGGACCGTGAAACCATACCACGAATGGGGGATGATGTCGCATATGTAGATCGAGGCGAAAGCGATCCCAATCTCGAAAGTGGGCTGCTGAAAGCGCAACTGGACCGGCCAGATCCGCGGAGCGTAGATAGCGTGCTACTTCGCTGAACTCAGCTCCGTAAATTGAGCGTGCTTCTGCGTCGGAAGCCCAACGTACAAAATAGTCGTAGCATGTTGATCCAGCGTGGAAGAGCAAGTACAACACCATGCCTATCACGAAGGCTTGTATCAGTGGCTGCTTGTGTTTGGGCATAGAAGCCAAAGTCCTTACATCCTCGATCCGACGTGCTTTCCAATATCCTGCCTGTCCCAGCAGCCATTTGCCCAAGGTTATCAAACCCAGTGCCCAGAGGATAAATGTGGGTGGCAAAGCGCCCACAGTGCGTAAATAGTGGGGACTTTCACCAGTGATGAAGTCGGGCGCTAGCATAACTAGCCACCAAATAAGGAGCAACGCATATGGCGCCCCTTGGCGATCTCGGCGGCGCAAGCGTATCACCGCAGTGACAAGCCCCACGAAAAACCAAACAGCTCCAAGAGGATCAAGGATTGGTTTTCCAGCAAGACCATAGCGACTTGAATTGGGTCCGATTAGACCGAACATGCCCAATGTGCGTGTCATCGAGGTGAACAACGGCTGTAAGTCGCCAGCCAGGGCATGCGGAAGGTTGAGCACCTGATCAGCCCGCCGGGTGAAAATATCGGGGTGAGTGATGTAGAAATGGGCGAGCGGAGCGAAAACCAGACCCCACACCGTTATGTACAATGCCATCCCGTGCCACTGGCGCCGCGTCGTCTGCCCTCGCACAATCCAGTAGGCGAAGAATATCAAGGGCACAAATGGGAGAAAACGGCTGGAAAGATAGGTATACATTCCGATCCCGAGCCAAAAGCCACCCAATGCGAAGAATATCATCTGTCGCCGCACCCTCTCAGTAGGAGCGGCCATAAGCCCACGCCACAGAAAATAGAAGGCCAGCAGCTCCATCAGAGGCAATGTGACGGCACGCAACGCCAAACGACTGATGAACACCGCCCAGAATGCGCTGCTGATCCCCCATGTTGCCAATATAGCAACCATCCCGCCTGAAAGGGATTGCTGAAAGGCAAAGAGACGTCGCGTCAACGCATACGTGAGAGGGATGGTCAGCAAGCCCGCGGTCACATTGACCAATCGCATCACGTAGGGTGCAATACCGAACAAGTGGAAGTAAAGCGCTTCCCAATAGATGATCAGTGGCTCAATGCCGTTATAGATGTCGAAGAAAATCTCCCTTCGGCCTGATAACAACACCTCGATAGCAGTGACACCATTGTATGCTTCATCATGTGAGAGGCCAGGTGGAATCTGTTCCAGCAGAACGAGACGCAGGAGAGCTCCCCACCACACCGCCCCGACTACAATGGTTATGAGCAGGGTTTTGTGTGGCAGATACCCTGCTGTATGGCTCCCATTTGTCTCGCTTAAATGTTCCATTTCATACTGAGCAGTGATCGGGATGGCGGGACATTTTCTTCGTGCAACATGGAGGTACTGTAATTTTGGGTGCAGTGAACGGTAAGTTATTGGCTTATTCATTCATCGCGATTTGTTGGAGACACCGCCATTCCTCCGGGGTGTTCACGTTGAGAAAGGAGCGCAATAGAGGGTCGAAACGCTCCAGGCGATTTTGCTCTACGACGTATAAGCGCACAGATTCAAAGAAGTCGCACACGCGCAATTGATCCTGTTGCAGGCATCGTTCGATTGGATGCAGACAACGTTTGCTATAAACGGCGTGGAGGGTCTCCCATCTTCCAGATATCCTTGGGACTACTACATCGCACTGACAGGCGCTTGCTAGGCGAACTAGATACTTTAGCAATCGCGTGCTAAGGAAGGGCATATCGCAGGCGACAATGAGACAGTACGGATAACGTGCTGCCACGAGCGCAGTATAGATACCCCCAAGAGTACCTTTTCCTGGGTAGATATCACCTA
Source organism: Anaerolineae bacterium (assembly GCA_049969215.1). Taxonomy (GTDB): domain Bacteria; phylum Chloroflexota; class Anaerolineae; order 4572-78; family NAK82; genus NAK82. Next base: position 2,947 of record JBMFPH010000027.1, read on the forward strand.
TGATATGACAGTTCGTGTAAGATGCATACTTGTCAGGCGCATTGGTGACTAAGATGACATCCTCGCTGAGGGGAACGACACGCTCTAACACGCGTTGGATTACCGGTTTTCCCCCTACAGGCAGGAAAGCTTTATCACATCCCATCCGTCGGCTCTGACCGCCTGCTAAAACCGCAACGCTGACCTTCATCCGCCTACCCGTGGATAGATGAAAAGAGAGGTTACGATACCATGCCTTACAAGGATAATCCTCTTGGGGCAGTTATCGTAACCTCATGGGTGTAGTGGGTATTTTGGGTAGAAAAGACCACCCCAGGTTACTTTCCCAGTGCCGGCACTGCACCTTAATGTGCTTGAGACCAAGAAGCCGGCTGACGAGGATTGCCAGGTGCTACATGTTGTTTTTCAGGTATTCCACAGCTTCGCGTACAGTGGTGATCTTTTGAGCCTCTTCATCGGAAATCTCACCACCGAATTCCTCTTCGAAGGCCATGATCAGCTCTACCAGATCGAGGGAGTCGGCCTCCAGGTCCTCACGAAAGCTGGCATCCATAGTAACCCGCGACTCGTCAACACCCAGCTGTTCAACGATAATGGCCTTTACCTTGTTAAAGATCTCCTCTGTTGTTGCCATTTACGAATTTGCCTCCCTCATGATATGGAAATGGTGCTCCTGTATACAGGTAGTAACAATTCTACCAGCTCTTGAGCTCCCTGTCAATGTTTCGTGACCGCTTGGATACATTTCTTTTGGGGGAGACATGATGTAAGGGATCATCGCTTCGATGCTGCTCGACCTACTCTTTCTAACCCGTCCACAAAGTGAAATGCACCCCCGTCTCGCCCGGCATTGACAATAGAGAGTACAATACGTACAATGAAAATACGATGATATATGCCCCTGTAGCTCAGAAGGATAGAGCAGCGGTTTCCTAAACCGCGTGTCGTCGGTTCAAGTCCGGCCAGGGGCGTTGGGCATAGCTGATTCACGGCTGAGAGCGAGCACATTAACCAAGTGGAAAGCTTACAACATATGGGGGTGGAGGTGTCCCGGTGGGCACCCCGGTCTTCAAAATCGGTGAGCGGTCGCGAGCAGCGAACGCTGGTGGGTTCGACTCCCATCCACTCCCGTTATCCAATTGCAAGAGTCTGGGTGGTTGCGCGTAAAAACAGCGCTTGAGGACAATCGCTCTTCCCATCGTGACCCTGCGTGAAATAGCCAGGTGCTCCCTCAGCGCGAAGTTGCAATTTCCATTACAATTCAGGCGGTCGGTTTATCCCTGAGATGTCAATCATTCACCCGCCAGTGTTGAGGCCTCTTGAGGCGCTGCCGTCGCAGTAATTAGATGGAACAAGCGCGTTATGCTTCTTACAGAATAGGGCAAAGCGGATGAACAGGCAAGAAGAAATGCCACGACACCAGTCCCAGGGCAACACTTCCGAAACAGATCACCTCATGGGAACCTCTGCTGGGCTGTCCGTTGTAACGAGCGGGGAGCATAACCTGCTGCGCACTTTGATTGACCACCTTCCCGATCTTATTTACATCAAGGATCGCGATGGACGTTTTATCGCCTGCAACTTGGCCAACGCACAAATCAAGGGCTATGCCTCGCCACAAGAGCTGGTAGGCAAAAGCACCTTTGATACCGACCCGCCCGAGCTGGCAGAGCGCTATCGTGCTGACGATCTCCTGGTGATGCGTTCCGGACAGGCATTGCTCAATCGAGAGGAACCCATCGTGGACGCTTCGGGTACCACGCGCTGGTTTTCCACCATCAAGGTGCCATGGCGTGACGCAGTGGGCAATGTTGTGGGCGTTATCGGCATTAGCCGTGACATCACCGAGTGGAAACGCGTAGAAGCGGCACTGCGCGAAAGCGAAGAACACTTTCGCTTGCTGGTTGAAAACTTGGCCGATGCAGCCTGGATTCGCGTGCGTCTACCCGACGGTTCGCTGCCTGTCACATACGTCAACCCGGCGTATGAGCGCATCTTTGGCATCAGCGCACACGAAGCATATTGGTCTGACGATACTTGGTCAAGCCTGATCCATCCGGATGATCGGCCACGCGTGCTTGAAGCATTACATGCTTTTCTCGAAGGCCGGTCGCCACTCTATAACGTGGAATATCGGATCCGGCGACGAGATGGCAGCGAGCTTTGGGTTTGGGCGCGTGCAGTTCCATTGCACGATGTGCAGGGTCGCTTGGTCCGGGTGGTGGGCATCACCCAGGATATCACTGAGCGCAAGCGAGTCGTCGAGACACTAGCCACGGAGCGTAACTTGCTGCGCGCTCTGATCGACCACATGCCCGATGCGATTTTCATTAAAGATACCGAAGGGCGTTACGTTTTGAATAACATGGCTTCCGCTCGTCTCCACGGGCTTGCCTCCCCAGACGAGGCGGTCGGCAAGAGCACCTTCGATTTGAACCCTCCTGAGCTGGCAGAGCGCTATCGCGCCGATGATCTACAGGTGATGCAATCCGGTCAGCCGCTCTTTGACCGCGAAGAACCCGTTGTGTATGCCGACGGCAGCGTGCACTGGCATGCCACCATCAAGGTGCCGTGGCGTGATGGGCAGGGCAACATCATTGGTGTCATCGGTATTGGGCGCGACATAACTCTGTGGAAGGAGGCCCTCGCCGCACGAGAAGAACAGCTGCGCTTCGAACACCTCTTGGTGGACATCTTGGCGCGATTCGTCGCTCCAGCACAGCACCAGTTCGAGCAACAAGTCTGTCAGGCGTTAGAACTGATAGGCAATCACATGCAAGTGGATTGCATCACTCTGATCGAACTATCTCCGGACTTGCAAGCCCGCGCGCTCTACCGTTGGACGGCACCGGGTGTGTCCGCTCCACCCTTTGATCCTAGCCCGGAACATTATCCTTACACGTTTGGACAATTGCGGCGTGGCAAGGTAGTGCGCTTCTCCAACCCCGATCAGCTCCCTGACGAAGCAACTACGGACCGCGAAAGTTTTCGTAGAGCCGGTGATCGCTCTTTTTTAGGGGTGCCGATCCGTAATGGGGAGAAACTGCTAGGGAGCATCTCGCTGAGCTGTTTGCACAGCGAACGCTCTTGGTCGGACGAACTTGTGCAACGTATGACTTTGCTGGGGCAGGTATTTCTGACGGCATTGGCGCGCTGGCATGCCGATAGGGCGCTACGCGAGAGCGAACGACGCTTCCGCCTTATGGCCGACCTGACTTATAATTGGGAGCTCTGGATCGCCCCGGATGGGAGCATCGTGTACACCTCGCCTTCATGTCAGCGCATCACCGGTTATACTCCGGCTGAGATCGTTCAAGATCCTGACCTGGTAATGCGTATCATTCATCCTGAAGACCGAGAGCGGTTTGCGCCGCATTTAGAACGTGCGCCCGTGCCTGGCGATGTCCAATCGATCGAGCTGCGCATTATCCGACGTGATGGTGAAGTGCGCTGGCTTGGCCACATCTGCCAGCCCATCTATGCGGAGGACGGTAGCTGGCTGGGCTGGCGTATTAGCAACCGCGACATCACTGAGCGCAAGCGCGCGCAGGCAACGCAGGAAGAGCTCCAAGCCCAGCTGCTGCAAGCACAAAAAATGGAGGCCATCGGCCGGTTGACCGCCGGCATTGCCCACGACTTCAACAACCTTTTGACAGTCATGAATGGCTTCGCTGAGCTGCTCAAAACCAGCCTGCCCGAAGACCAGCCGGCGCGTGCTTATGCGGACCGCATTCTCTCCGCTGGCCGGCGGGCTGCCGAGCTGGTGGGCAAGCTGACTGCTTTCAGCCGCAGGCAAGCTATGCAGATGCGCGTGCTCAACCTGAATGACATACTTGCGAATAACGAGGCGATGTTGCGTCAAGCTCTGGGTGAGGATGTGACCGTTGAGATACTGGCAGCGCCCGACCTGTGGCCAGTAAAAGCGGACGCCTCCCAAATGGAGCAGGTAATTTTCAACCTGGTAGTCAATGCGCGCGATGCTATGCCCAACGGCGGCTGGTTGACTATCGAGACTTCCAACGTTACTTTTTCCGAAGCGCGACTTGTGCGAGGCGAAAGCATGCCGGCTGGTGAGTATGTGCGTCTAGTGGTGCGTGATACTGGCTGTGGCATGAGTCATGAGGTGATGAGTCATCTTTTTGAACCGTTCTATACTACGAAGCCTCTGGGGCAAGGTACTGGCCTGGGATTGGCGACCGTCTACGGCATTGTGCGCCAGAGTGAGGGATACATTGAGGTTGAAAGTGCTCCGGAGCGCGGTACAACGTTTCTCATTTATCTGCCACGCACTCAAGAGACCGTATCCGCCACGGCAGCACGTTCCGACACCGGGCCGCTCACTCCGCGTGGCACGGAGACCGTATTAGTAGTCGAGGACGAGCCGACCGTACGCCAATTAGTCGTACATGTCCTGCGCCATCAGGGCTATCACGTACTTGAAGCTGGCGATGCGCGAGATGCTTTGAGATTGGCTAGGACGTATGCGGGGGAGATCCACGTGCTACTCACCGATGTGGTGATGCCTGGGATCAACGGTCGCGAGCTGGCCAATCGTGTGCTTGCGCTGCGCCCGAATGTCAAAGTGATTATGATGTCCGGCTACGGTGGCGATATCATTGCCGGAGGAGATCATATCACGCAGCGGGGCGCTTGGTTGCAAAAACCGATTAGCATATTCGAATTGGTACGCACCATACGGCACATGCTGAATGAGACATGAGCCAGCTGTGCTGTGATTCGTGTTTAGGCATAACTGTGCCCGTTCCGGCGGGTATGGTGGCACTTTCCCTTCTTAACAAATGCTGACGCCCGAGGTTGGAATCGATGTCCATTCTAGATGACATACTGGCCACGTTGCCTGAAGGTGCTATCCGCGAAGTGCGCGTCGGAGCATTCTGGACTGCAGTAGTGGCCGAGGTGCAGAGACAGCGCCGCTGCGGCTTAGCTTCCACGTTGACCGGTGAGAATAATCATCACCATACCGGCGTGGACGATGTGGCCAACGCAGGCTGTCTCACCCGCTATACCGCTCGTCAGTTGGCTGCTCTCGTCCGTTCGTCAAGCCCTCTCGAGGTGTCCATTGGCATGGCAACGGTGAACGCATTATTAGCGCCCCATCCAGAGCACTACGTAGATCTCAACGCCGAGGAGATTATCATGACCGAAGGCGCCGGCCGGCGTGTGGCGGTAGTTGGTCATTTCCCATTCTTGCCACGCTGTCGGGCCGTTGCCGGCACACTTTGGGTGCTGGAGAAACGTCCGCAGGGAGACGATCTCCCGGCAGAAGCAGCGCGCCAGGTGCTCCCCCAAGCGGATATTGTGGCCATAAGCGCCACAACCCTGATGAATCGCACGTTCGACGAGCTGATAACATTATGCCGTCCGGATGCTTTGGTGTTGATGTTGGGACCCAGCACTCCTCTATCGCCCGTGCTCTTTAACTACGGCGTACATATCCTCTCCGGAAGCCTCGTCGAGGATATCGATGCTGTGTTACGTGCGGTGAGCGAAGGGGCCAACTTTCGCCAGGTGCGCCGGTATGGAGTGCGCCTGGTGACAATGCGCACATTGTGAAGGGTGAGCACCCCCTCCCCTCAGATGCGTGCGAAGCGCTCCTTGTCCATTCGTGGAGCAATGCGGCTCGCGCGTCGTGCTCGCCCTAAGTTTATTGCGTTTCCTCGGTGCGTTCCCCATGACGTCGCTGGAGCTCCGCCAGCACATCGGACCAGCTGAGTCCGTGAGCGGCTAACAGCACCAAGCCGTGGTAGACCAAATCGGCCATCTCTTCAATGAGGCGTCGATCGGACTGCGCCAGAGCGGCTACCACCACTTCATTCGCTTCCTCGCCCACCTTTCGCGCTGCGTGGACCGGGTCGCTGAGCAGGCGGTTGGTATAGGAGCCGGCACGGGGATGCCGTTTGCGCTCCTCGATGATAGCGATGAGCTGCTCTAGAAAGTCATTCATTGCCCTTTAAGGAACACGTTGATGGCGTCCAGCAGCGTCTTGATCTCCTCCACTGTGGTATCGCCCATGTGGGCAATGCGGAACGTCTTATCCTTCAAGTTGCCATATCCGTTGGAGATCAACATATGCCGCTGTCGCAGGAACGCGTTCAGTGCCGCGACGTCGATCCCACGGGTGTTGGTCACGCAGGTGACCGTGGGAGAGCGGTAGCCTTCCTCAGCGAAGAAGTCGAAGCCCGCCTCGCGCACCCATTCGTGGGCCAAGTTCATCAGCTGCTTGTGCCTGGCGAAGCGATTCTGCCAGCCTTCTGTAGCGATCGAGTCTAATTGGGCGTCGAGAGCATACATCAGGCTGATGGCCGGCGTCGCCGGGGTGTGATTTTTCGCGGCATACTTCTCATATTGTAGGAAATCAAAGTACCAGCCACGATGGGGGATGCTCTTCGCGCGTTCCATCGCCCGGTCGCTAACGCTGCATAAGGCCAATCCAGGTGGTAATGCCAATGCCTTCTGGCTGCTGGTAAGACAGACGTCCAGGCCCCACTCATCCGCTTTGATTTCCACTCCACCGGCACAGCTCACCGCATCCACCAACAAGAGCACATCTGGATAGCTGCGCACCACAGAGGCAATCTCGGGCACCGGATTGAAAACCCCTGTACTCGTCTCGTTATATACGACGGTCACGGCATCATAGCGACCGGAACGTAACTTTTCATCCACCTGTTCGGGGTGGATCGCCTGGCCTGGCGGAACCTCCAACGCGTCCCCCTGCTTGCCGTTGGCCAATACCATCTCATACCAGCGTTGGCTGAAGGCACCATTGACGAGGCTCAGGCAGCGTTCGCGCACACAATTGCGCACCGCCGCCTCTTGTAACCCGCTCCCGGAGGCGGTTACGACGAAGACGCGACCCGCGGTGCCGAAAATGGGTCGCAGACGGGGGATGATGCGCCCTTGCAGCTCGGCGTACTCAGGCGATCGGTGACCGATCATCGGCCTTGTCTGAGCAGCTAGGATCTCCGGTCGCACGTCAACGGGACCAGGGATGAAGATTTTGATATAAGGACTCTGTGACATAGAAGCTCTCTCCTCTGCTTTTAGAAAAGTCTTAGAAGTTATCATGAGTGCTATAAAAATTGCATTGTGTCCAATCTAATCAGGCCCCGAACACAATGATCATCGCTTCTCCATAGGCTTAACGTTGCTGATCATCTATTGCTTTCACCTGGGCAGGCGCCTCGATGGTGATGGGAGAAACACGCGCCAGTGCCATCAACACTCTGATTGGGCAAAATGGTATCCGATCCATGGCACGCTTCTGACTCTTGCTTATGCAAGGCACATAGTTGCTTCATAACGAACCACAGCTCTACCAGGGAGAGGGAGGCCGCATCGTGCGCGACGGAGATGGCACAGGTGCACACCCGCCACGTGCAATGGCATCAAGCAACTTGCCGGCAAAACGCTTGCGAATATGCTGGCTGAGCCCTTTCACAAGTTCGAGATCACGTCGACTGGAAGGACGGGTCACTGCTAGCTGTATCATCGTGGCATTGGGAATCACTCTAAAAGGAGGCCAATCCACCTCACGTGCCAGATTGTCACGCAGGATATAAAGCTCGCGCAGGACTGCTTGACCGACAGGATCGAGCTGCCACACCCCTGGAATACGCCAAAAACCTTCTGCGTCAAAGACCTTGACCACAGGCTCGGCGCGAGCTTCGCGAGCAAATGCTCGTTGTGCCTCCGCTAACTTTCCATGCGCTTGCAGCTCCCGAATCAGCAACTCTCGTAGCGGTAAAAGATAATGGGTGTCCAACCGCGCATATTCCAACGCTGCGGCAGGTAGAGGGCGTACCCCCCAATTGTAGCGTTGCAGACGCTTGTCCACGCAGACACCGAAACGTTCTTGTAGGATTGCGGCCAGCCCGTAACGCTTCCAACCTAAGATACGCGCTGCCAACATTGTGTCGAAGATGTTGACGAAAATGAAACCATAGTCTCGCTTGAGACACAGGATATCATAATTAGCCGCGTGGAAAACCTTTTCATGATCTCGGCTAGCAAACAGCATACCTAACGGAGCTATGTCAACCCTGAGCGGATCCACCAAGTAGTCAACATCGGGGATGGAGAGCTGAAGCAAGCAAACCTTCTCAAAATAGACATACAAGCTGTCCGATTCCGTGTCCACGGCGACGAGTGGTGAATCCTGCAATCGCCTCAGCATGCGCCGCAAGGCAGTAGAGGTCTCCACAAAAATGCACGTCGCAGCCCGGTCCACTTGATAGCTCATTGGTTTAACCGGGTGTATCATACTCACATTTGGGAAAACTGCCAAGGAGGGGTCCCAACGATCCGTTGCCTGCCCATTTTGTGTGTGTTATAATGTTAGTGCATCATTATCAGATATATTTTGCACCAGCCGGATCCCTTACTCATGTGAGCAATCGTCGCGATGAGCACTCTGCTGCTGAGACATTCCCGGTTAGTGGTGACAATGGATGACACACGTCGCAAAATCCCTGACGGCGGCATCTTTGTACGGGGCAATGTCATCGAAGCGGTCGGACCGACTGCAGAGCTCCCCGCGCGAGCAGATCGGGTTCTGGATGCTTCGGATATGGTGGTGTTGCCCGGCCTGATCAACACGCATCATCACCTATACCAGACACTGACGCGTGCCATCCCGGCTGTCCAGAATGCCAAGCTGTTCGATTGGCTGATCCACTTATACCCTATCTGGGCGCGCTTGACCGCCGAGGCAGTCTACTACAGTGCCCTGGTGGGGCTGGCCGAGTTGCTCCTCTCCGGGTGCACCACGGTGAGTGACCATCTCTATCTGGTACCCAATGACGCTGCTCACGAGCACGAGATTCGCGCCGCTCAGGAGCTCGGTGTGCGTTTCCACCCTTGTCGGGGTGGCATGTCTCTGGGCCGTTCGTATGGGGGACTGCCGCCAGATGAGATTGTGGAGACGGAAGACCAAATCCTGGCTGACTGCGAGCGTCTGGTCACCATGTTTCATGATCCCAATCTCTACTCGATGCTGCGCATTGTGGTGGCACCTTGTTCTCCTTTTTCCGTCACTGCTGAGACCATGCGGCATACCGCTGCATGGGCACGTGCCCATTGTCTTATGCTGCACACGCACGTAGCAGAGACACAGGACGAGGAAAGCTTTTGTCTGGAGAAATTCGGCTGCCGGCCGGTAGAATATATGCAGCGGTTAGACTGGGTGGGGCCGGATGTATGGTATGCCCATGCCGTCCATCTCAATAAAGATGAAATCCACTTGCTGGCCGAAACGGATACTGGCGTGGCACACTGTCCCAGCTCAAACATGCGTTTGGGCTCTGGCATCGCCCCCGTTCGTGAAATGCTAGACGCCGGAGTGAAAGTGAGTTTGGCGGTAGATGGCAGCGCGTCCAACGATTCGTCGCATATGCTGGCCGAAGTGCGTACGGCACTCTTGTTACAACGCGTCGTCAAGGGTGCTGACGCGCTTACAGTTGATGAAGCGCTGGAGATGGCGACTCGCGGGGGTGCGCGTGTCCTGGGACGCGATGATATTGGTGTATTAGCACCGGGTAAGGCGGCCGATTTCATAGGTATCAATCTGAACCGCCTCTCGTTCGCCGGCGCAGCCTGCCATGATCCGGTTGGCAGCTTGATCCTATGCACACCACCTAACGTTGATCTAGCGGTAATCAATGGGCGAGTCGTAGTCGAGAATGGCGCAATCCCTGAGTTCGACATGGAACGCGTCATCGCACGGCACAACGAGCTGGCAATTCAAATGGCAAGACATCTATGAGAATACCAAGCGACAAATGTAACCTTTGTTGGTAGGGAGGAAAGCCATGGCAGGGCAACGGGTAGCGCTCTATTTGCAGGATGCCCACCCCATCCGTGAGGGGATGAAGCTCGCCCAATTCGCCGAGAAGCACGGCTTTGAGGCAGTCTGGCAAGCAGAGAGCCGTCTGGTGCGTGACGCTATCGTGCCGATGGCCGCTTACGCCGCGGTGACGGAACGTATCAAAATAGCTTCAGGGGTGATCAACAATTGGACACGCAACGTTGGCTTGTTGGCCGCGACTCTGTTGACATTGGACGACTTAGCTCCGAACCGCATTATCTGTGGTATCGGCGCATGGTGGGATCCACTGGCAAAGAATGTGGGTATTGAACGCAAGAAGCCATTGGTGGCCATGCGCGAGACGATCGAGGTGGTGCGTAGGCTGCTGCGCATGGAGAATGTCACTTTCCACGGCGAGTTCATCCATGTAAGCGGCATCGAGCTGGACGTCGTGCATGGGCGGCGTGAGCCACGGAACGTGCCACTCGTGATCGGCGCCACAGGCATGAAAATGATGGAGCTGGCCGGCGAAATCGCCGACGGGGTGTTACTCAACTACTGCGTGCCAGTGGAGTATAACGATCCTGCACTTGAACACCTACGTATCGGCGCCGAGCGCGCCGGTCGCAACTTCGAGGAGATCGATCGGCCCCAATTGATCGTCTGCTCGGTACATACCAACAAGGCAGTGGCATTGGATGGTGCGCGTGCATTGCTGACACAATACCTGGCACAACAGCCGCACATCGCTCAGGCGAGCGGTGTCAGCGAAGAGGTGGTGAAGCAGATCCAAAACATTCTAGGATGGCCCGCGACGAAAGAACAGATCAAAGAGGCGATGAAATTTGTACCAGATGAGCTGGTACAGCGCATTACTGCGAGTGGCACACCAGAAGAGGTGAAAGATAAGGTGAACGAGTACATTGCCCACGGCTGCACGTGTCCGGTACTCTACCCGCTCGGCGACCCCTACCTGATGATTGAGGTGTTCTCACATGTGTGAAACAAGCATGGAGTAAGCGCTACAATGCTCATTACCAACGGCACCGTAATCACCTTTGGCACCACACCACGTGTCATTCCTGGCGGCGCAGTGTATTATCAAGGGGATACCATCTTGGACGTTGGTTCGACCGCCGAGCTGACACGGCGCTACCCCCACGCTGAGCAGCTGGATGCAGCGGGGAAGGTGGTAATGCCCGGCCTCATCTGTGGGCACACCCATTTCTACGGTGCCTTCGCACGTGGGATGGCCATTCCAGGGGGAGCACCCGCGAATTTCCCCGAGATTCTTGAACGGCTATGGTGGAAAATCGACCAGGCGCTGACGCTGGAGGATTGCCAATACAGTGCACTGGTGTGCCTCATCGACGCCATACAACACGGCACCACCACGCTGATCGACCATCACGCCAGTCCCAACGCGATTGATGGATCTCTGGATGTCATTGCCGATGCGGTGAAACAGGCCGGTGTGCGCGCCGGCTTATGCTATGAGGTGACCGACCGTAACGGCAATGCGGGCGCACGTGCCGGCATCGCTGAAAACGTGCGCTTCATCCATCAGCTGCGCCAGAATCCCCATCCGCGGTTGGGTGCTTCATTTGGTCTGCACGCCAGCTTGACTCTCTCTGATGAAACCCTTGCGACCTGCGTGGCTGAGGCGCGTGCGCTGGGAGCGGGGTTTCATCTACACGTTGCTGAGGACATGGCCGATCAGCGCGACTGTCTCAAGAAGCACAACATGCGCGTGGTCGAGCGTCTGGAGAAATTCGGAGTGCTAGGTCCGCAGACCATCGCGGTGCATTGCGTTCATGTAGACGGCTACGAGCGTGAGACGTTGCGTGCCACGCGTACCCACGTCACGCACCAGCCGCGTAGCAACATGAACAATGCGGTGGGGGTCGCCGATGTGACAGATATGTTGCACCGCGGCATCAATGTGGCACTGGGGAACGATGGCTTCTCCAACAACATGTTCGTCGAAATGCATGTTGCCTACTTGCTGCATAAGCTACATACCCGTGATCCGCGCACGATGCCAGCCGATCAGGTGATGCGTATGGCCTTCGCTAACAATGCCCGGCTGGCACGTCTCTTCTGGGACAGACCGCTGGGCACACTCGAGCCGGGTGCATTGGCTGATATCATTCTGTTGGACTATCGCCCCTTTACCCCGCTGACTGATGGCAACTATCCATGGCACATTATTTTCGGTATGGACGGCAGTCAAGTGACGCACACCATCTGCAACGGGGAGTTGCTCATGCGCGATCGCCAGCTCCTCACGCTGGACGAATCTGCCATTGTGGCACGTGCTCGTGAGCGGGCAAAGGTGGTGTGGCAACGTGTGATGGAAATGGGATAAGCCCCCCTGATAGATAACCGGATGCTCAAGAAAGGACCACCCCATTGGCTGAGAAAACGATCGCGATTATCGGTGGGACAGGACATCAAGGCCCTGGCCTGGCGCTACGCTGGGCTAAGTCGAGTCGCTATCGGGTCATCATTGGCTCACGTGATGCGACCAAGGCGCAGAGTGTTGCTGAATCGCTTAATATACGACTGGGTGACCACATCATAGAAGGTATGCACAATGCAGAAGCAGCGGCGGTAGCTGAGATTGTGGTGCTCACGGTGCCCTATAGTGCGCACATTGAGGTGCTGGAGAGCATCCGGGCCCAGCTGAAGGGCAAGGTGCTGGTGGATGTCACAGTGCCTTTGCAGCCGCCGCATGTGAGCCGTGTCTATGTTCCACCTGCCGGCAGTGCCACCGCTGAAGCACAAGCACTGCTAGGCGAGGAAGTGCGGGTCGTGTGCGCCTTTCAGAATGTCAGTGCCATTCGTCTGAGCCATTTAGATGAACCAGTCGATTGCGACGTGTTGGTATGTGGTGACGACAAAGACGCCAAAGCGGAAGCGATCGCGCTGGCCGAGGCAGCCGGTATGCGCGGGTTCGATGCCGGTCCGTTACAAAATGCTATGGTGGTCGAGGGATTGACTGCCATCCTGATCGGTATCAACAAGCGTTACCATGCAGATGGCGCCGGCATCAAGATCACGGGTCTCCCATAAGCGACTGGAGCTGGAGGGTTTGGGAATCCGATAGACCATCCGCTGGATAGGCTCTTATCTCATTCGAGCACTGGCGTAAGCTTCACCGCATAATCCGGGAGCGGGCCTGTTGCATCATAAGCGGGCAAGCGCTCGCCGGTATCCAGACGGTACATACCCACCCGCATATGATAATGCCCGGCGGGTAGACGGCTCAGGTCAATCTGGTGAGGGTCCACAATGCGCTCGCCTTCCTCCCACCAATCGGTGGGATAGTCGCCGCCCAAGGGGCGGCCATCAAATCCGGCTACCTGGCGCTGCCCATCCCATACCTGGATAAAGATAGTGTAATCAGCAGCCGGCCGTCCAAGTGCCTCCCAATACAGCGTCAAAATGTAACGGCCAGTTGCACCATTGTCAGCCAAGGCCAGATCATAACCGAGCAGATGGATCACCTCACCCAGCCGTACGCTCAGAGGATGCGTCGGTACAACCTGCGGCCATTCCCAAGGGATTAGTTTGACCGTCGTTAACCATGGTTCAATCCTTTCACCTGCTGCATTGCGTGTCTCGAGTCCCGGACGTCCTGCCTGCTCATAGCGATACAGCCCGACGTGCACGCGCACCAGCGTTGGCGCGGCAGCGTCGGCCGCTACCGGCACCGAATAGGTATCAGCTACCACATCGCCCGATTGCAGCTGCGTAGTGGGCCATAACCCCAGGCCAGGGTAGGTGTTCACCTGCCCAATGACACAACGTTCACGCCCCAACAGATGCACGAAGACACTGTAGTTGGTATTCATCGGCCTCAGAGCTTCCCAGTAGAGCGTCAGTGACAACGGCTCGAGAGGACGTAGTGCAGGCAGCTCCCGTGTAGCGGTCGTGGAATCTAGTTGGTAGCCCAGCAAGCGCATCGCACCATCGATCATCCAGTCTACACGTCGGACGTCGGTCGGTAGATGCGTTGCACGCAGCAGAGCTGGTCGCGCATAAGCGGGCATGATGTAGACAAATGGACTGAGCACCGCCAGCAGACATAGTCCACCCCCCACCATAAATGCCACCGCGGTACGCAAGCGGTATGGCACTACCGCGAGCAATCCGATCGCCAACAGAGTGGAAATGCCGGAGATGGCGACGAACATCAGCCTCCCTTGCGTTGCGTAGGTCTGGCTCGTCCAGCGCAAAAGTGAGATCAACGCCAACACCACCCATATGATGAGCAGTAGGAATGAGAATGCCTCAATCTGAGGTGGCCTGCTAACACTATTGTGCCAGCGCCGCCAAGCTATTAACCGGATACTGATGAACAGCAACCCTGCCCCGGCGACAATGCTTAGCCCATCCAAAAGAGTATAGATCCAGCGATCCACGGGAATGTTGAGCGCGCCGAAGAGCGCCCAGTAAGTGATACGAAAACCCTCGAACTCGTATCCCAGCCGTTCCAGTGTCAGCGCTTCCTTGCGGCGACCAGCGATGTCCAACATTCGGTTAAGGCCGGTCGGATCGCCATACAATGTCCAGTTGCGCCAGTACCACCAGCCGGCAATGAACACTACCAGACTGAGAATCAGCAATACATTGAGGCAACCATCACGCCACGCATGGGAGCGCCCCCGACATCGTCCGCGCCATGCCTCCCAAAGGAGCCCGAACAGCGTCAGTGGTAACAAAGTTAGAACGCTCAGCTTCGTGATAGCACCCAACCCCAGAAATATGCCTAACCAGAGACCGTCGCCCCACTGCTGACCGCGTCGCACGGCACGCAGCAAGACCAACATGGCAGCTGCAGCCAACGGCACCGCCAGATTGTCATTATTCACCGAGGCGCTAATGAACAGGAACATAGGATTGAAAGCGGTCAACGTTGCTGCCAGCAATGCTACACGGCCGTCCGATGGCCATACCAGGTGCGCGATACGATAAGTCAGCCAAACAGTGACGGCACCCAATATCACCGAAAATAGACGGATCAGGTGCACCGCCAGTGTGGTACCTTTCCAGGGCCAATTCTCACGGGCACTGTGCACCATCATGTTCTTATTACCTACCACCAGCGGCTCTCCCACTACAGCGTGCGGATTGGGGACATATACAGCAGGAAAGTCATCTGTCGGGATCCACGCTGTTAGCGCAGCCGCCACCAAATAATAGAGCGGCGGCTGACTGCCCTCCTGATGCCAGTCAGTGCGTTTCTGGGGATCCTGTACCGGCAACTGACCCTTTCGGACGATGTGGCGTACTACTGGATAATGCCAACGCTCATCCGATGCCTCGAAAATCGGCGTCGCGACACTGTATATGGCGCCCACCGCGAAAAAGAATGCTAGAATGGCGGCGAGGATCCAACGCGTTCTGGCAGCAACATTAGAAGCGGCAGAGGGCTTGACAGGCGATACCGATGCAAGGATGCTCATGCGAGTATCTCTTGATAGACCCTATAAGTCTGACGTGCGATGCGTTCCCAGTCAAAGGCATCTCCCAGGTTCTGTGCACCAGCGCGTAGGCGTGCCGCCAATGTCTTATCGTGGAGCACACGTGTGATTGCCTGGGCCAGCGCCTTTACATCGCCACGGGGCACCAGAAGCACGTTTTCTCCATCGCACAATTCAGGTAGCTCCAGCGACGGCATAGTGGTCACAATCGCGCAACCGTGGCGCAGCGCGGCAATGAAAGTGGTACGTCGGAAGGAGACGCCGTCACGGTAGGGCATCGCCACCACATCGGCGGCTAGCAACGCTGCCGAGACCTCCTCAGGCGCTATATGCCCGGTCCAGTGCACGCGCGCCCCCAGGCCGTAATCGTGGATACGCTGTTGCACCCGCTCTAAATAGGCGCGGTTGCTGGCGTCTACATCACCCACCTGCGCGCCGATCATCACCAGATGTACATCATGATCACTTCGTACCAGCTCGTACAACGCCTGTATCAGCTCTTCACCTCCCTTGCTGGGGTTGAGGAAGCCGAAATAGGCTAACAGCGAAGATGCCCCCTTGATCCCTAACCGAGCACGCCAATCTTGGCGGTTGTAATGAGCAGGCAGTTGCACCTCGATGTTACTGCCCAACGGAATGCGTCGCACGTGGGTCGCCCAAGGATGGCGACGGAGCATCTGCTCGTCCTCCGAGTTGGTCGTGATCACCCCATCGGCATAGCGCGCGAGAGCCAACACGGACCACTGTCGCAATGGGCCCGCCTTGGGAAAAAGGTATGGCACGCGCAAATCATGGAAGGTAACCACAACGCGTGGCCGTCTATGGTGGTGGCGCAACCACCAAGGTAGCCAGTTGACCCAGCCCGCCAGATCAAAGGCAGCAGCCTGATATTGGATATGCAACACATCGGGTTGTTGGTCACTGAGCCAACGCTCAATCTGAGGCCAGCAAAGCCATCCCCAATTGGTGATCACGGGATGGACGACAACTTCAGGGGTGATATCAGGCGGCACAGCTCGGCTTGAGGTGAGGACAGCAACTTCGACTGTCATAGCGCTCAGATGACGCGCCAGATGCCGGGTATGGTCCCCTACGCCGCCCTGCATTGGGGGATATTCACCTGTGAGCAGACACACCCTCATCACGTGTCCTCACGTAACCCAGAACGTAGAACCTGCCAATAAGCATCCATCCGCTCACGACGCAGCGGGCGTTTGTGTCCGAGCAACCATTTGAGCGTTTCCTCGAACAGCTGCACGGCAAAAGTCCATAATAGAAAGAGGCGGACGCAATGGGCCCAGACAACGCCATGGTATTTGCGGAAGTAGCGCACTTTGCTGCACTGAAAGTGGATGGTACGTGCTACCGGTACCTGCTCACTGCTCTTACCCTCGTGGTGGATGATCACCGCCTGGGGTACATAGTGTACTTCCCAGCCGGCAGCGCGGCAACGATGACACCAGTCCAATTCCTCGAAATACATGAAATATCCCTCATCCAAGGGACCGACCGCTTCCCATGTAGCCCGTCGGATGATCAACGCAGCGCCTACGAGCCAGTCCACCGGCTGAGCAGAACCCTCTGCACGATCCGCCATATAGTAATGGCGCACGAAGCGATTGTGAGGGAACCATTGCTGCAACAAGGTACTTTCCCAGAAAGCAGTAGCCACTGTAGGAAAGCGTCGCCGCGAAGGTTGTGGTCTTCCGTCCGCATAACGCAGCTGGGGTCCAGAGGCACCCACCTGCATGTGTGCATCCATATAACGCACCAGGACAGCAAGGGCATCATCCACCACTTCAGTATCTGGGTTCATGATCATGAGATAGCGTCCCGTAGCTCGTTCCAATCCCAAATTAGCGCCACGCGCATAACCCAGATTCTCCGACGAAGTGACTAGCTGGATATGGGGGAATTCACGTTGTACCATCGCGACACTGCTATCCGTCGAAGCACAATCCACCACAATCACTTGACACGCCAGCTGGTCCTTCGTTGTCGTCAGAATCGAGCGCAAACAACGCTGCAACAACGTGCAGACGTTCCAGTTGACAATGACAACGGACAGATCGGGAACTGTATTCGAGGTGGGGAACATTCGAATGCCTCGCCCGCGTGCGGCAACCTATTGCGCAGACAATGATACCAGGTTAAACAGCTGTCGTGCGTTGTCGGCCAATCGGATTTCCAGTGCTCTTAGAGGCATATGCAGCAACTCAGCCAGCCGGTGCGCGATGAGCGGTAGGTAAGCCGGTTCATTACGCTGTCCGCGATACGGGTGGGGGGTCAGATAGGGAGCGTCGGTTTCAATCACCAGGGATTCAGCGGGTAAGCGGGGCACTATCTCCACCAATTTGCGCGCGTTGGTGTAGGTTACCGGGCCTGCTATGCCGATGTAAAAGCCGAGCTCAATTACTTGCTGCGCCATTGCCAGATCTCCGGAAAATGCGTGGAACACCCCGGCCGGATGATAGGAATGTTGTGTGCGCCATCTCTTCACAATGCTCAGCGCATCTTGCGCTGCATCCCGCTGATGTACAATGACAGGCAGCCGATAGGTGGCAGCTAAAGCGAGCTGCATTTCAAAAGCATCTCGCTGCTGCGCTCGCGGTGAGAGATCGCGATAGTAGTCCAGACCGATTTCACCGATCGCAACCACTTTGGGATGGCGTGCCAGCTGATGAAGTTCCTGCAATACGGTTTCATCCAGTGTAGCGGCATCGTGAGGATGAATACCGACCGCCGCATACACCTGGGGGAAGTGCTCAGCCATCTTCACGGCACGTCGGCTGGATTCCCGGTCAGCTCCAGGATTCACCAACATTGTCACATTGGCAGCGAGGGCACGACTCAACACCTGATCGCGGTCGCCGTCAAAGGGGGCAAAGTCCAGATGGCAGTGTGTGTCTATCAACCCCACACCTGATCCCCTCATCGCTTGTTGCCTTGCAAAGCTTGCATGTCGGCGTCCACCATCATTTGGATGAGTTGCACAAATGTGTAGGTGGGTTCCCAACCCAGCTTGGCGTGTGCCTTGCTGGCATCTCCCACCAGCAAATCCACCTCTGCAGGGCGCATGAACTGTGGGTCGCTCACGACATACTTCTGCCAATCAAGGCCCAGGTAGCCAAAAGCAATTTCGCAGAGCTCACGCACCGAGTGGGTGTGACCAGTGGCAATGACATAATCATCCGGCTCATCCTGCTGCAACATCAGCCACATCGCTTGAACATAGTCTCCGGCATATCCCCAGTCACGCCGAGCGTCCAAATTGCCCAGCCGCAGCTCGTGATCGAGACCCAACTTGATGCGCGAAGCACCATAGGTGACCTTATGGGTGACAAACTCCAGTCCGCGTCGTGGACTCTCGTGGTTGAACAAGATGCCAGAACAGGCGAACAAATTGTAGCTCTCACGATAGTTTACTGTAATCCAATGCCCATACACCTTCGCCACGCCATAAGGACTGCGTGGATAGAAGGGGGTACGCTCATTTTGTGGCACTTCGCATACCTTGCCGAACATCTCCGAGCTAGAAGCTTGATAGAATCGGATCTCGGGATCCACGAT
>JBMFPH010000028.1:0-13131 GCA_049969215.1 Anaerolineae bacterium
GTGGAGTGAGCGTGAGGGATATCGTCCATAAGGTTCACCCGGCAGCCTTAGGTCTACGATCTGTACCTCCAGGTTCATGAAAATGTCGATCTTGTGAGAGCCTTTTCCCAAAATTAGGTGACATTACAGTGTGCCCACATCTGAGTCGGTGAAGGTCCTTCGTCTTGAGTACGAGGATCCACAGCACCGCGAGGATTACTCCATGCTTTTGGATCAAAACGGATTGCGCATGATCCCAATTCCGCCCCCTCCTCCTTTCCCGGCTTTCTTCCAAGGTGCTCGGATGCGAATCCCCCTAAAGAAGAAGCGGAGCACTTCGGAAGATTGGTGGTACGCAAAGAACAGGATACCGTGCTGCGAGTTCTTCAACTGAGCGAACCGAAGCTCAGGGAGCTCACCACCGTACTCGTGGCGGACGTTCCAATGCTCTATGGAGATGTGGGTACAGGACGCTTGATCCCGTTACCTCTTATAGGTGAGGGCATAGTTCGTCTGGCTGACCTGGTCATCCAGATCGGCAATGCGGGGGGTGGCGTCGTGCTGGTCGATGAAATCGAGAATGGGCTTCATCATTCCATTCTACCGCGGGTGTGGCAAGCTATTGGAGAAGTGGCACGTCAGTTCGACGTTCAGATTTTTGCCACGACTCATAGCTTGGAATGCATTATTGCAGCTCATAGAGCATTCTCGGATAGCCCCCTGTATGACTTCCGATTGCATCGCCTGGAACGGGTTGGCGAAACCATCCGCGCGGTCACCTATGACCGAGAGACTCTGGAAGCAGCCATCGAAGCCGACCTTGAGGTACGTTGATGCCCGTCGAGCGTATAGAAATCAAGCAACCCTGCTTGCTGGTGGTAGAGGGTAAAGAGGAGGAGCTGTTCTTCGAGGCGTTTAATAGACATCTGGGATTGCAGAAGATTCAGGTTTTGCCCATCGGCGGGAAGGATAGACTGAGGGAGACTCTAAAGGCACTTGTAAAGTCCCCAGGTTTTTCTGAAAAGGTTGCCTCCCTGGGCATTATAAGGGACGCCGATACAGATCCCCAAGCTGCGTTTCAGAGTGTCTGCGACACCTTGCGCGCCGCAGGATTGCCTATCCCAGCTCGTCCTCTGCTACCCGCTGCTGGTGACGAAGGTCCCCAAGTCGGCGTCTGATTCTGCCTGCAGAGGACAAGAGTGGAATGCTGGAAGATCTCTGTCTCATAGCTGTGGCAGAACACCCAGCCATGTCCTGCGTGGTTCAGTATTTCGAATGTCTCCAGCAGAAAGGGCTTACTGGGCCCAGGAATCTCTCCAAAGCGAAAACGCAAGTCTTTTTGGCATCGGGCCCAGAGGCAGGGCTACGTTTAGGTGAAGCAGCTCAGAGGGGATTCTGGCTTTGGGATGCACCAGCCTTTGACCCCCTTAAGCACTTTCTCCGACAAATAGCTGGCTTTCGAAAAAACCCACTCAATTGAAAGAGCCATCACCCACCCCTGAGGCGGTAGCCCAGGCGGCGCAGTTCCGCTTCCTTCTTGCGCCACTTGGGCCACACTTTGACCCACAGGTCGAGATAGACGTGTTTCCCCAATAGCTGCTCGATCTCCTGACGGGCACTTTGACCGATGGCTTTGAGCATACGGCCATCCTGCCCGATCACGATGCGCTTCTGGGAATCGCGCTCAACGTACAGCGTCGCGCTAATGTAAGTGGTGTGCTCATCCCGCTCGCTGAACTCGTCGGTCACCACGGCCAGCGCATGGGGCACTTCCTGATGCAGGTGGTGCAGCGCCGCCTCACGGATCAGCTCGGCGACCAGGAAACGCTCCGTCTGGTCAGTGACCTGGTCAGGCGGATAATAGGCAGGGCCGATGGGCAAATGCGCGATGATGCATTGCAGCAGCTCGTCGCGTCGGTCGCCGCGCGTTGCCGAGACCGCTAGCCACGTAGTGGGATTCACCATTTCCACGTAAGCGGACGCGTGTGGGCTCTCACCCGTGGGCAACAGGTCGATCTTGTTGAGCGCCAACACCACCGGCCGCTCGCGCGCGTGCCCACGGATTGCTTCCGCCACCAAGGCATCCTCCGGAGTGGGCGCCTCACTGGCATCCACGACACATAACACCACATCGGCATCCTTGAGTGTGCGCATGGCCGTCTCCACCATCGCCTTGCCGAGCAGATGCCGTGGCTGGTGAATGCCCGGCGTGTCCATGAAGATCACCTGCGCCGTGTTGTCGGTGTAGATGCCCAGCAGGCGGTTGCGCGTCGTCTGTGGCTTGGGACTCACAATGGCGATCTTTTGACCGAGCCAGGCGTTCATCAGGGTGCTCTTGCCCACGTTGGGCCGCCCCACCACCGCCACGAAGCCGGAGCGGAAGTCCGGAGGCGTCGTAGGCAACGTCAGCTCGGAAGTAGTATTGCTCGTTTTCTCGTTTTCCTTGGGCACATCCATCGCGCGCAGAGTATAACACAAACCATCCGGACACAAAATGCAGCGCCCGGGTTCCTGAGTTCTCCGGTGGCAAGCTCACCAGGCGCGATTTCAGTCGCTACCTGACATGTCTTCTCCAATTCACCCCGCAATTGAAATGCACCCGCTAATGCTTGCGCGCTGGCACTCTCGGTGGTATAATATAGGGCGAAAAATGGGTGATTGGCAGCTCAAGAGCTGGCAATCGGTCCTGCAGCGTGACACCAGCGCGATGAACTGCGTGCCATCACCGCTGAGCTGGCTATTCTGGCCGTGCCCGCGGCTGGTGCACGAGAGGCAGCGGCGGGCATGCGGGCATAGCTTAATGGTAAAGCGCTAGCCTTCCAAGCTAGTTATGCGGGTTCGATTCCCGCTGCCCGCTCTAAGACTGGGCCCTTAGCTCAGCGGTAGAGCGGCCGGCTCATAACCGGTTGGTCGCAGGTTCGATCCCTGCAGGGCCCATATGGGTTAGGGTGGGCACCGGTCTGCGTTAGGCCGGTGCATTGCTTTTGGAGGTGTACGGCAACCGACTATGGATATGCTTCAGCGTGTGATTGTCGCTAGGCGTGCACGGGCACGGCGCAATAGCCATCGCCCCACGCTGTGGAGCTGGTTACTACGCCTGGTTATCCTCATCACCACAGTCGTACTGGTCCTCGGCGGCGGGGTGACACTCGCTATAGCTGGCACCGCCCTCGGCGTGTATGCCTATTATGCCAAGGACTTGCCGGATCCCCGCGCGATCGAGACTCAGCAACAAAATTTCGAAACGACCAAGATCTACGATCGCACCGGTCAGCACCTGTTGTACGAAATTTTCGACCCGCGTCTCGGCGATCGCCAATACGTCACGCTGGATCAGGTATCCCAGCACTGCATCAATGCTACCATAGCGCTGGAGGATAAGAACTTCTGGGAGAATCCGGGCTTTGATCCAGTGGGTATGTTGCGCGCATTGGTGCAGAACGTGCGCGGCGGTGCCATTCAGGGGGGCAGCTCGATCACGCAACAGCTCATCAAGAACATCATCATCGACCCCGAAGAGCGCGTGCGCCGTTCCTATGCGCGCAAGATCAAGGAGGTGATCCTGGCAGCGGAGATCACCCGCCGCTATGAAAAGAAGCAGATTTTGGAATGGTACCTGAACACCAACCACTACGGCAACCTAGCTTATGGTATCCAGGCGGCGGCGATGGTCTATTTCCAGAAGTCGGCGAGCGAGCTAAGTTTGGCCGAATGTGCCATGCTTGCGCCCATCCCCCAGTTCCCATCGCTTAACCCCATCGACAACCCAGAGGAAGCGAAGAAACGCCAGGGATTGGCGCTGGAAGCGATGGTGCGTGACGGCTATATCTCCCAGGAAGAGGCAAACGCGGCGTTTGCCGAGCAGCTGGTGGTGAAACCGGTGCAGGAACGTTTCGATATTCTGGCACCCCACTTCTCCATCTATGTGCGCAAGCAGCTGGAGCAGATGTTCGGCACCGATCTGGTGTATCGGGGTGGGCTGCGCGTGTATACCACGTTGGACCTCGACCTGAACAACGAGGCGGAGCGCATCGCGCGTGAGCACATCAAGAAGCTCACTGAGGGCGGCCACAATGCCTCGAATGCCTGTGTGGTGGCCGTGCGACCCAAGACGGGCGAGATTCTGGCCATGGTGGGCAGCGTGGACTATTGGAACAAGGCGATCGACGGCAACGTCAACGTTTGCGTGGCCGACCCGGGACGCCAGCCCGGTTCGTCCTTCAAGCCGTTCAACTACATCACCGCCTTTGCCCAGCGGGTGCTTACACCAGCCACAATGGTCATGGACGTGCGGCGCTCCTTCCCCGACCCGCCCAATCCGCCCTACGTGCCGGAGAACTATGACCGCAAATATCACGGCCCGGTGCGTCTGCGCCAGGCTCTGGCATGCAGCTATAATATCCCGGCGGTGTGGGTATTGCAACAGGCAGGCGTGCGCAACGTGATCAACACGGCGCATCGCATGGGCATCACCACGCTGAACGGTGACTTCTACGGTCTGGCACTGACGTTAGGTGGCGGTGAAGTAAAGCCTCTCGACATGGCGTATGCCTACGGGGTCATCGCCAATATGGGTGTGATGGCCGGTCAGCCGGTACCACCTGAGCGCCAGCGGGCCGGCCACCGTACCCTCGAGCCGGTGTCCATCTTGCGCGTTGAGGATGCGGCGGGCAACATCCTCTGGCAATATACCCAGCCGCAGACGCAGCAGGTGTTGGAGCCGGCAGTCGCGTATCTGATGGCCGACATCCTCTCCGATAACGATGCGCGTGCGCCGGCGTTCGGGCGTAACAGCCCGCTCTACTTCAAGGATCGGCGCGTGGCGGCCAAGACGGGCACCACCAACGACTTCCGTGACAACTGGACGATCGGTTTTACTCCCCAGATCGCCGTGGCAGTGTGGGTGGGTAACAACAATAATGATCCGATGAAGGATGTCACCGGGCTGACCGGTGCTGCACCCATCTGGCACGACGTGATGGCTTATGCGTTGCGCGACCAGCCCGCAGAGTGGTACCTGCGCCCGCCCGGGCTGGTAGATGTCAAGGTGGACGCTGTCTCTGGCCTGTTGCCGACACCTTACAGCCCGCGCACCATCACCGAGATGTTCCTGGAAGGCTCGGAACCCACGACGTACGACACGGTGCACCAGGTCTTTCGCGTCAACCGCGAGACGGGCAAGCTTGCCACCGTCTATACCCCGCCCGAGCTGGTGGAGGAACGGGTTTATGAAGTGTATCCTCCCGAGGCGGCGGACTGGGTGCGCGAGAACAACATCCCGCAACCGCCCACCGAATACGATGAGGCCTATGGCTCGACGATGGCAAGCGGTCCGGTGGCTATTATCAGCCCGGCACCCTATCAATACGTCAGCGGCGGCGTGGTCATCAGCGGCAATGCCAACATCGATAACTTCGCCTTCTATCGCATCGAGTATGGTCAGGGTCTCAACCCCACCGAATGGATCCAACTGGGCGGCGACCATAGCAGTCCGGTGCAAAATGGCCCACTGGAGTTCTGGGATACCAGTGGACTGGCGGAGGGTCTCTACACGTTGCAGCTCACTGCCGTGCGCCACGACCAGAGCTTCGAGCGCGCCACCGTACAAGTGACGGTTGACAACGCCCCACCCGAGGTGACCCTGCTCAACCCGCCGGACGGCAAGGTTTATAAGATGGAAGCGGACGAGTACGTCAACATCCAGGTGGATGCGGTGGACAACTTTTCGATGGATCGCGTAGAGTACTACCTGGATGGTCAGAAGATTGGCGAGTCGACCGTGGCGCCTTATAATATGCGCTGGACAATCGTGATGTCCGACGTTACGGTGCCGCAATGGCCTCAGGTGGTCACCACGACCGTTCCGATCACCGCTCCTGATGGTGCCATCATTGGCGAACAGGTAGTGACGGTGACGGAAGTCACCCCGATTGTCGATCCGCTTATGCCGGATGTACCGATTGCCTATATGCAGGTCTTCTCCGGTGGCCTGACCATCGTCCAGAACACCACGGTGATCACGCCCGGCACGGGCTACACCGAGACGCATGCGCTCAAGTTCATCGCCTACGACGCGGCGGGCAACAAGACGGAAAGCGCGCCGAGCACTTTCTCCGTGATCCACGATCCGAAAGTGCTGGAAGAGAAAGCGAAAGAAAAGGAAAAGCGCGAAGCGTGGTTACCCGGACGCCGCGAAATGGAGCTGTGACCATGTATGTGCTCATCACCAACGATGACGGTATTGACTCACCTGCCCTGATACCCCTCAAACGCGCCATCGACACGATCGCCGAAACGCTGGTCTTCGCGCCGGATCACAACTGGTCTGCTTCTGGTCACCCCAAGACGATGCATAAGCCGTTGCGTGCCGATCCGGTGTCGCTGGCGGACGGTTCGCAGGGGTTCGCCTGCAGCGGTGCGCCCTCGGACTGCGTGGCATTGGCTTGGCTGGGGGTGAGCTCGCGCAAACCCGAGCTGGTCGTCTCGGGCATTAATTTGGGCTCCAATCTCGGATATGACATTTTCTATTCGGGCACGGTGGCGGCGGCGGTGGAGGGGGTGGTGAATGGCATCCCCGGGATCGCCCTGTCCGCTGCGGCTGGACAAAGTGACTTCGAAAGTCCGGCCCGTTTCGCCGCGCAGTTGGTGCAGGTGGTGGCCCAGCATGGTCTGCCCAGCGATATGTTCCTGAATGTCAACTTCCCCAACGTGCCGTGGAAGGAGATCAAAGGAGTGGCCATCACCCGCCTGGGGCGGCGGGTGTACCGTGATGAGCTGGTATCACGCCTCGATCCGCGTGGCCGGCCGTACTACTGGATCGGCGGCGAGCCACCGGGAGGTGTGCCTGATCAGGGCACCGACATCTGGGCAGTTTCCAACGGCTATATCTCCATCACACCGGTGCATCTGGACATGACCGCCTACCACTTCCAGGAAGAGCTGCGCCGGTGGAACATTGGGCTCGATGGGGTATAATCTGGCGCGAGAGTGGTGGCGGAAATGACCCATCAAGATACCGTCAGCGGTACGTTTGTTGACCAGATCTATGCCCATTCGTGTGAGCAGATGGGCGAGCTGCCAGATGGTGTGGTCACGCTGACGGTCACCTCACCACCTTACTGGAACGCGATCGACTACGACGTTCACGCCACGGATAAACGCGCCTACTTTCGCACGCGTAAATACGCCATCGGATATCAGGACTACACCGACTATCTGGACTGGCTGGCCCGCATCTTCGGCGGAGAGGTGTTACGCGTCACCCGACCGGGCGGCTACTGTGCCGTGGTGATCGGCACGGTGCTGCTGGAGGGCAAATATTACCCTGTGCCGTTCGATCTGGTAGCACGGCTGATCACCTCGGGTTGGGAGTTTCACCAGGACATCATCTGGCACAAATGCACCGCCGGCATCAAGCGCGCCGGTGTCACCATCCAAAAGCCCTATCCGGGCTATTATTACCCCAATATTATGAACGAGTACATCCTGGTCTTCCGCAAGCCAGGCCCGCCGATCTACCGCGCGCGCAGCGAGGCAGAAAAGAAGTTGGCGGCATATCCCATCAACCGCCTGTTCACCATGGACATTGCCAACAACATCTGGCACATCGCGCCGGTGCCGCCGGATCACCTGGACCATCCCTGTCCCTTCCCGGAGGAGATCCCCTATCGCCTGATCCAAATATACTCCTACCCAGGCGATCTGGTGCTGGATCCGTTTCTCGGCTCAGGTCAGACGACCAAGGTGGCGAAGCACTTGGGCCGGCACTTCGTAGGCTACGAGATCATCGAGAAGTACGTGCTCTTGGCACGCCGGCGCCTTATGGAACCGCTCGCGGTGCGCCCCGAGCAGCTGGTGGCGGTGTTCGACAAGGTGGCGCTGCACGAATGTGCTGGCAATGGCAACGGGGATCGCGCCACCCGCTCCAGGCGTCGATGCCATCGTTGAAAGCGCGAGGCGATCCTGCGCGTTCTCTTAACGGATTCTGAATCGGGTTCGATAAACATATTTCAATCGCTGTTTTTCCGGTTCTTATTGTCATCCGGCAATTGCTTATGCTTTCCCTCATCCCCCTGACAGGTATCCCCATCGTACAACCGGGCGACGACCTGGGGAGTCTGATCGTCGAGGCGCTATCGCGCATGGCGGGTGGCATCGCGCTGCGCGATGAGGACATCCTGGTGGTCACGCAAAAGGTGGTATCGCGCGCGGAGGGTCGTTTCGTGGCGTTGCGCACGGTACAGCCCTCGCCCCGCGCGCACGAACTCGCCGAGCGAACCGGCAAGGATGCGCGTGTCATCGAAGTGATGCTGTGGGACACTGCCGAAGTGGTGCGTGTCGCGCCGCGGGTGATTATCGTGCGCCACCGGCTGGGATTCGTATGCGCCAATGCCGGTGTGGATGCTTCGAACGTGGCGGAGCCTGGTGCCGAGATGGTATTGCGCCTGCCGGCCGATCCCGATCGCTCCGCGCGGCAGCTGCGTGCCCGCATCCAGGAGCTCACCGGTGCCGCGCCAGCGGTGGTCATCAGCGACAGCCACGGCCGTCCGTGGCGTGAGGGCACCGTCGGCGTCGCCATCGGCGTCGCCGGCCTGGAGCCGGTGCAGGATTTACGCGGCGTGCCCGACCTGTTCGGCCGCCCGTTACAAATCACCACGGTGGGCTTCGCCGACCAGATCGCCGCGGCAGCCAGCCTGGTCTCTGGGCAGGCGGATGAAGGTCTGCCAGTAGTGTTGGTGCGTGGCCTGCCCTACCAGCGCAGTGAGACGGCCAGCGCTCGCACGCTGTTACGCCCACCGGAGCTCGATCTATTCCGCTGAGAGGAACCCCTGGACAGGGGGTCATGCCTGGTATGCGCGCACCAGCTCCATACAACGGTTC
The DNA here is from genome assembly GCA_049969215.1 of Anaerolineae bacterium. GTDB lineage: Bacteria > Chloroflexota > Anaerolineae > 4572-78 > NAK82 > NAK82. The sequence continues at coordinate 8,860 of JBMFPH010000028.1, forward strand.
GCCGTGTCGGCGTCCGGCACATCGGTCACGTTGTAAAAGACACCGCCGGTAAGTCGGTGTGCCTTGAGTGCCTCGAGGAAACGCGGATACGTGACGCCAGCGATGATGAGTGGCATGTCTCCCACCTGCTTGCGCGCTTCGGGCAGGATGTCAAAGGCGAGAGGATAGCCGCGGTCGTCGGCGAGGAGCAGGGCGCGCAATCCCTTGACCGTCGCGACGGCAGACAGCAGATGACGCCCGTTGCCGTGAATGTGGATCACCCCGCCGTCGAACACGCTCAGAATGCGCTCGACCGGCTCGCGCCCCCACGTCTCAAAGTAATCCACCGAGGTCATATGAAACGGGTCGACACTTTCCGAGACAACTCGTCCGGGCAACCACTGGGCGAAATTGCTGCACGTACCCCCTTCGACCAGGGGCACGCGCTCGAAAAACAGGTTTTGCACCTTCACGTTGAGGTCAAAGGCGTAGTCGATCACGCGACGGATCATTTCAGGGCGCTCGATGAGCGCTACATACGTCTCGGTGGCGCCACGAAGCTCAAAGCCGAAATTGAGCCCATCGATCAGGATGAAATGACTGATGCCCCATTTGCCGTCCGCGACTTGCTTGAACACCTCGATCTGATGCACATAACGGCGCAGCCACTCATTTGTCATATCGTTGGGATCGAACGGCTTGAGGTGGTCGAACTCACCCCAATCCTGCAGGATGGGTTCGACCATCGAGGAAATCCAGCCCATTTCGGGATCGCACAGGAAGCGCGCTGTGCCGCCCACCAATCCGCCGTAGAGGCCCTGGTCCATCTCGCTCAGGTAGCCGCACGGGATGGAGTCGTCGTGGACGCCCACCTTCTCGCGCAGACGGGCGTCCCAGTATAACGCGCGTTCGTACGGGTCGGGGTAATCGCAAAAGCCGGGGGGATGACGGCGTGCCATCTCCTGTCGGACAGCGCTGGGGATCTCCATCGCGGCTAACACAATGGACATATCGCGTTCGACGTAAAGGCGCTTGAGGCGCTCCAAAACGGTGTAGCCGTCGGTGCAGTAGTTGAGAGGAAAAGCCATGGGCGCGGGCTCCTTTCGACGCCGGGATGATGCACGCTGGAGTATACCCGCGCAGCAGGTGCAAGGCAACTTCTCTCGCCATTTCAGCTTGCGCGCAAGGGAGGGTGCGCATATCATATAGCCGTTATAACGGTGGGGGACCGGCAGCGCATCGCCAGGGCAGAATGACTTCACGTTACCCACCCTGAGCATGCGTATCGGCTCCCTTTACGGCCGTCACCACAGAAAACAAGGAGGTTCACCATGAATTACCGCGAGTTTGGCCGTACGGGCTGGAAGGTCTCCGAGATCGGCTTTGGTGCCTGGGCCATTGGCAGCGATTGGGGTTATGTGAGCGACGAGGACGCACGCGCTGCGCTGCACGCCGCGCTGGATCAGGGGGTCAATCTGATCGACACGGCAGATGTCTATGGGGATGGACGTAGCGAGCAGTTGATCGCGCGGGTGCTCAAAGAGCGCGGAGCGAGGGAACGGGTGTATGTCCTCACCAAGGCAGGGCGGCGACTGAGACCGCACACGGCGGACGGATATAACCGCGAGAATCTCAATGCCTTTGTCGATCGCAGCTTGAAGAACCTGGGAGTTGACACCATCGATCTGCTCCAGTTGCACTGTCCACCCACCGAGGTGTACTACCGGCCGGAAGTCTTTGGCATCCTGGATGATATGGTAAAGGCAGGTAAGATTCGGTACTATGGAGTCAGTGTCGAGAAGGTTGAAGAGGCGATCAAGGCCACTGAGTACCCCAACTTACAAAGTGTACAGATCATTTTCAACATATTTCGCCAGCGCCCGTCGGAATTGTTCTTTGGGCTGGCGAAGCAGCGTAAGGTCGGCATTGTGGCTCGTGTCCCACTGGCTAGCGGCCTGCTTACGGGTAAGATGACCCCACAAACCACTTTCCCGCCGGATGACCACCGCAATTACAACCGCACTGGCGCCCGGTTCGACGTCGGGGAAACCTTTGCCGGCGTTGACTTCGAGGTCGGTCTGAAGGCAGTGGAAGAATTGCGGCCGCTCGTCCCACCGGGCGCCACAATGGCTCAGTTCGCGCTGCGCTGGATTTTGATGTTCGACGCGGTGAGCTGCACCATCCCCAGCGCCAAGAATCCCACCCAGGCGATGCAGAACGCCCAGGCGTCCGACCTGCCGCCGCTGAGCCCGGAGACGATGGCCCGCGTGCGCGAAATCTACGAGCAGCATATCCGCGAGCTGGTGCATCATCGCTGGTGACGGGGGCGCTCCGGTGAACGCCTACGAACGCGTTATGCGGCGGCTGCGCGGCGAAGCGGTCGACCGGCCGCCCAATTTTGACATCATGATGACCTTCGCCGCGCATTTCATCGGGCAACCCCTTTCCCGTTATTACCAGGATTATCGCGTATTGGCCGAGGCAAATCTGGCCGTCCAGGCAGCGTTCGACCTGGATCTGGTGCAGACAATCTCGGATCCGTTCCGCGAGGCGGCCGATTTCGGCGCCGAGATCTTTTTCCCCGAAGACGACTTGCCGGTATGTCGGCAGCCTCTGTTGGCACAGCCTTCCGACCTGCGGCACCTGAAGCCTCCTGATCCGTACACCGGTCGGCGCATGGGCGACCGGGTTGCGGCGACGCGCTATCTGCGCGAGCGGGTTGGCGGTGAGGTGCCCATTATGGGATGGGTGGAGGGTGCACTGGCGGAAGCGGCGGATCTGCGTGGGGTGAACGCCTTGTTGCTCGACTTGTACGATCGGCCCGATTGGGTGCGCGATCTGTTGGAGCTGTGCGTCGAGGTGGAGATTGCCTTTGCACGAGCGCAGGTTGAGGCTGGCGCCGACATCATCGGGCTGGGCGATTCGATCGCTTCCCAAATCTCCCCGGAGATGTACCGTGAGTTTGCGCTGCCGTATGAACAACACATTTTCGCCGCGGTGCACGAGATGGGCGCACTGACGCGGCTGCACATCTGCGGCAACACGACGCGCATTCTCCCCTACATGGCTCAGAGTGGTGCCGATATCATTGATCTCGAATGGATGGTGGACCTGGAACGCGCGGCCCAGATCTTCGGCGATTATCCGGTGACGTGTGGCAACTTCGACCCGGTGGCAGTGATGCTGCAAGGCACCCCGGAGCAGGTGTATGCTGCCGTGTGGCGCTGCCTGGAGATCGGCGGCCCGCGCACCTTCAGTGCGGCGAGCTGCGAAATCCCCAGGGACACGCCCCACGAAAACTTGCACGCCCAGAGGCAGGCGCTCATCGACTATGGACAACGGATGCAATCCGCTCAGTAGTGGAAAAGGTGAATCGCAATGCGTGTCGTCGTGATTGGTGCGACCGGACATGTGGGGGGCTATCTGGTGCCGCGCCTGGTCGAGGCGGGCCATGAGGTGATCGCGCTGAGTCGCGGTCAACATCGTCTATATCGGGAGCACGGTGCATGGAAATGGGTACGCCAGCTGACAGTGGATCGCGCCGCCGCGGAACAGGCGGGCACCTTCGGGCAATATGTACGCGACCTGCACCCGGATGCTGTGATCGATATGATCTGCTTCACCGAGGCGAGTGCGCGCCATCTGGTGGCCGCCCTGCGGGGTCAGGTGCAACACTTCCTGTCGTGCGGCACGATCTGGGTGCATGGCCCCAGCGTGCAGGTGCCCACCACAGAGGATCAGCCGCGCCACCCGTTCGGTGAGTACGGCATTCAGAAAGCAGCTATCGAGGCTTATCTGCTACGGGAAGCGCGCCTGAACGGCTTCCCCGCGACCGTGCTGCATCCTGGCCACATCGTCGGCACGGGCTGGGTGCCGCTCAATCCGGCTGGAAACTTCAACCCCAACGTGTTCGTCCAGCTGGCGCGTGGTGAGGAGCTGGCCCTGCCCAACCTGGGATTGGAAACGGTGCACCACGTCCACGCGGATGATGTGGCGCAGGCGTTTATGCTGGCGCTGCACCATTGGAATGCCGCGGTAGGTGAGAGCTTCCATGTGGTGTCGCCGGCGGCGCTCACCCTGCGCGGTTACGCCGAAGCGGTGGCGGGCTGGTTCGGCCAGGAAGCGCGGCTACGCTTTGTCCCTTGGGAGGAATGGCGCAAAACCGTCGCAGCTGAGGATGCCGAGCAGACCTGGGATCACATCGCCCACAGCCCCAACTGCAGCATCGAGAAGGCGCGCCAGCTGTTGGGCTACCAGCCACGTTATAGCTCTTTGCAGGCGGTCTACGAATCG
>JBMFPH010000028.1:13141-21685 GCA_049969215.1 Anaerolineae bacterium
CTGGTTGATCGAACACCAGGTTATCAAGATGAGGTGAAGGAGTTGTGCCCTGCCGGGTATCGCAATCTGCCCGGTGCGACGGATACTGACGGCTCCAGAAGCACGAAAGCAAGCTCCGCATCTGAGAGTTTCTTCCTGCAAAGATTGACATTTCTTGGGTAATCACCTAGAATGATTTCCAAGCGCTCTCCATCCCTGCAGGCCGGTTACCAAGTTCAGATAGTCCAGGCTGAGAGTTTCCGTAACGGATGCAGCACGGGGGAAGATTCTCAAGTTCTCAACAACAGGAGATAGAAAATGAAAATGTCCAAATGGCAGATTTTGGCCGCCGTCGTGGTGATGATGCTGGTCGCTCTGGCATGTAATTTCAGCTTCAGCACGGCCAAGATCGCCGGCGCCAAACTGACGACAGACAAAGATGGAACACAAGAGACCGTGGCATTTGCCCCGGATCAGACGTTCTACTGCATTGTCAATCTGGCCAACGCACCGGAGGATACAAAGCTGAAGGCGGTCTGGACGGCGGTGGAGGTTGAGGGTGAGCAGCCCAATGTGCTGATTGATCAAGCTGAGACGACGGCGGGTGGTCAGAATGTGTTCACCTTCAGCTTGAACAATGATCAACCCTGGCCGGTGGGGAAGTATAAGGTTGACTTATATCTGAACGACAAGCTGGATCGGACGCTAGAGTTTGAGGTGCGTTAGGGGTCTGTCTGCGGGTGCAAGTGGTATAAGCTGCCGTCTGACCTGTGCACACATGGTCCTGCCCAACGCTCTGCAACAGTGCGAGGAAGGCATAAGCCAAACTGGGGATGAACTGTGGAGAGAAGCGAACCGCTGTCAGCAGGATTTGTGGTGATGTGCAAAAGGCGCGGAGGGTTGTGTCCCTGTCAAGCGGGTCATATGTCGGAATGTGAATAGGGAATGCCTGAATGCGATGAACGATGCATTGCGCCCTGAGTATGACTTGCATGAATTGCTCAAGGGTGGCGTTCGAGGGAAGTACGCAGCCAAGTACCGCGTGGGCACTAACTTGGTGTTGCTCGAGCCTGATGTAGCCAGAGCGTTCCCGGATGGGGCTGCGGTCAACGAGGCGCTACGGTTGGTGATTCGGCTGGCAGAGATTCAACGGGGCGAGGGAAGAAGTGATCTCCTCTCCAAAGCACCACCTTCATCTAGCCTTTAGGATCCGTAGTAGTACGGAGCGTGGCCGAGTCCTCTCCTACGAACGAACACCACAACAACGGACCTCTTTGAGACGTGACACTGTTGCAGCCTGCTCCACACATGTGCATCATTCAGCCAAATAGTATACAATGCGCGCCAACATGGGTTCACCTACCCCTGCCTCTCCATAGTCCGATTTGCAGACAATTCTGCTGAAAATATGCACAAAGGAGTACAGAAGGAGTTTAGAAGATGAACAAACCAGTGCTTGGCGTCATTGTCGGAAACCGTGGTTTCTTCCCCGATCACCTGTGCGAGAGCGGGCGACGCACCATCCTCAAGGTCTTCGAAGAGGAGGGGATAGAGGCAGTTGTCCTGACCCCCGAGGACACCCCCTTCGGCAGTGTGGAGAGCTTGAGCGATGCGCGCAAGTGCGCCGATCTGTTCAAGCAGCATCGCGATCGCATTGATGGTGTGCTGGTGACCCTGCCCAACTTCGGCGACGAACGCGCTGTGGCGAACGCGCTGCGTTGGTCTGGCCTGGACGTGCCTGTGCTGGTGCACGCCTTCCCGGACGATGCGGACAAGATGACCGTCGCGGATCGGCGCGATTCGTTCTGCGGCAAGATGTCGGTGTGTAACAATCTGCGCCAGTATGGTATCAAGTACAGCTTGACCCGATTGCACACGGTCGATCCGGAGAGCGAGAGCTTCCGCACCGATCTGCGCCGCTTTGTGAGTGTGTGCCGTGTGGTGCGCGGATTGCGCAACATCCGCGTGGGCGTGGTGGGTGCCCGCCCCGCCGCCTTCAACACGGTGCGCTTCAGCGAGAAGCTGTTGGAACGTGCCGGCATCTCCGTCGAGACCCTCGACCTCTCCGAGATCATCGGCCGCGCGGAGCGCGTCAAGCCGGGCGATGCACGCCTGAAGGCAAAGATCGACCAGATCCGCAACTACGTCTCGACCAAGGGGGTGCCGGATGCCGCCATCGTCAAGATGGCCCAGTTCGGCGTCGTGCTCGACGAGTGGGTGGCGGAGCAGCAACTGGTCGCCACTGCCATCCAGTGCTGGACGGCGCTGGAGGAATACTATGGGGTGGTGCCCTGCACGCTGATGAGCATTATGAGCAATGCGCTGAAGCCGTCCGCGTGCGAGACCGACATCGCCGGGGTGATCGGTATGTATGCGTTGGTGCTGGCCAGCGGCAAGCCCAGCGCGCTCATCGACTGGAACAACAACTACGGCGATGACCCCGATAAAGGGGTGATCTTCCACTGCTCCAACCTGCCCATCGATATCTTCGTCAGTCCTTCGGAAGGCAAGGAGATCCCGCCGGAGGACATCCCGGTGATGGACTATCAGGCGATCATCGGCGGCACGGTCGGCAATGAGAACACCTATGGCACGATCGTGGGGCGCATCAAGGCGGAACCCTTCACCTTCTGCCGCGTCTCGACAGATGACTTCAACGGCCGCATCCTGGCCTACGTCGGCGAAGGAGAGGTGACCGAAGATCCCTTGCGCACGTTTGGCGGTGTGGGTGTGGTGCACGTCAAGAACTTCCAGAAGCTGCTGCGCTACATCTGCGACAACGGGTTTGAGCATCACGCGGCTGTCAACCTGTCCCAGGTAGCGTGGTCGGTCAACGAGGCATTCAGCAAGTATCTGGGCTGGGACGTGTACTACCACAACGCTGAGGAGGCTTGAGGTGGACGAGTTCGAGCGCAAGCAGCAGCTGATCCAGGAGATGCTGGCGGCGGCCGGATTGGATGCGCTGGTGTTGCGGCGCGTGAGCAGCTTCGCCTGGGCAACGTGTGGCGCTGCTTCCTACGTCAACACTGCCTCCAGCGAGGGCGAAGCGACCCTGGTGATCACACCCAAAGGGCGCTATCTGGTCACCAACAACATCGAGGCACCCCGTTTGGAGCAGGAAGAACACTTGGCCGATCAAGGATGGGAGTTCCGCATCACCCCGTGGCACGAAGCGCACGATGTGATTGCCGAGCTGACGCGCGGCCTCAAGGTGGGCGCTGATGTGCCTTTGCCAGGTGCGACCAACCTGGCGGTGCAAATCGCGCGCCTGCGCACCAACCTGTTGCCGGAGGAGCAGGAACGCTTCCGCGCCCTCGCCCGCCTGCAGGCGGAAGCGATGGACCAGGCCATCCGCGCGGTGCGACCGGGGCAGAGCGAGTATGCGATCGCGGCCCTGCTGGCGCACGAGATGGAGCGGCGCGGCGTGCAGTGCATCGTCAACCTGATCGCCACCGATGAGCGCATCTTCAATTTCCGCCATCCCCTGCCCACGGCGCGTCGCCTGGAGCGCTATGCGATGCTGGTGGCGTGCGGTCGGCGACATGGCCTGGTGTGCTCGTGCACACGCTTGGTGCACTTCGGGCGCCTGCCGGATGAGCTGCGCCGCAAGATGGAAGCGGTGGCGTATGTGGATGCCGCCTTCATCGCGGCGACACGGCCCGGTCGTACGCTGGGTGAAGTGTTCGAACGCGGTCGCGCTGCCTATGCTGAGGTCGGCTTCCCCAACGAGTGGCGGTTGCATCACCAGGGCGGCCCGGCCGGTTACGAGGCGCGCGAAGCAATCGGACTACCTGGCCGAAGCGATACCGTCGAGATCGGCCAGGTGTATGCCTGGAACCCGTCGATCACCGGCACAAAATCTGAGGACACCATCCTGGTCGGTCCGGACAGCAATGAGGTGCTGACCGAGATACCCGGTTGGCCTGTCATCCCGGTCACCCTGCCGGGTGACAAAGCGCCCATTCCCAGGCCGGCCATCCTGGAAGTCACCTGAGCAGGCCGGCACCACAGTGGTGTCCTGACAATATGGGGAGAGGCGAGACCGCGGAGCAAGCGAGAGGACGTATGGCCAGCGGGCTCGAAGCTCAGCTCTATGCGCAACCGCATCGCCGTTACAACCCGCTCACCGGCGAATGGGTGCTCGTCTCTCCCCAGCGCACGCAACGCCCATGGATGGGACAGGTGGAGCGCGTCGCCGAGGCAAGACGCCCACGTTATGATCCGGATTGCTACTTGTGTCCGGGTAATGCGCGGGCGGGCGGTGTGCGCAATCCCGATTACACCGGCACCTTCATCTTCACCAACGACTTTCCGGCCATGTTGCCCGAGGTTCCGCTTCAGCGCTCCGCTCCCCATCCCCTGCTGGTCGCCGAAGGGGAACGTGGCACATGCCGCGTGGTATGTTTCTCCCCGCGCCACGACCTGACGTTGGCTGAGATGAGCGTGACGGAGATTCGTGCGGTGGTGGATGTGTGGGCATCCCAGGTGACCGAGCTGGGGAAACTCTACCGCTGGGTGCAGGTCTTCGAGAACAAGGGCGAGATGATGGGCTGTTCCAATCCCCATCCACATGGGCAGATTTGGGCAGGCAGTGCGTTGCCCAACGAGCCGGCCAAGGAAGACTGTCAGCAAGCTGCCTACTTCGCTGCCCAGGGCACGCCACTGTTGCTGGACTACGTGGCGGTGGAACAGGAGCAAGGCGTGCGGATAGTGGTGGAGAACGCATACTGGCTGGCGGTGGTGCCTTTCTGGGCGGTCTGGCCGTTTGAGATACTGCTGCTGCCCAAGCGCCATGTCCTGCACCTGCCCATGCTGGACGAGGCGGAGCGCGATGCCTTGGCGGACGTGCTCAAACGCCTGCTAACCCGCTATGACAACCTCTTCCAGGTCTCGTTTCCCTACTCGATGGGATGGCATGGTGCGCCTTGCGGCACGGAAGCGTGCATCCACTGGCAACTGCACGCCCATTTCTACCCGCCGCTGTTGCGCTCGGCGACTGTGCGGAAATTCATGGTGGGCTATGAGATGCTGGCCGAGGCACAACGTGACCTGACAGCGGAACAGGCTGCCGAGCGCCTGCGCACCCTGTCGGACGTGCATTATAAAGCGAGTTGAGAGGAGCCCTATGGAGCTGCTTACCCGTGTGATGGGGGCATTCCGCCAGCGGTTTGGGACGCCGCCCTGGTATGTGGTGCGCGCCCCGGGCCGGGTGAACCTGATCGGCGAGCACACTGATTACAACGACGGCTTTGTGCTTCCCATGGCGATCGACCGGGCAGTGTGGATCGCGCTGAGCCCCCTGGCCGGGTCCTATGTGTCGGCCTATTCGCTCGACTTCGACGGCTCGACCGAGTTCGCGCTGAGCGAGCTGCGCCACACAGCCAGCGGCTGGGCGGAGTACCTCAAAGGCGTGGCATGGGCACTGCAGGAGGCAGGGTATCCTTTGCATGGCTGGCGGGGCGTGCTCAGCGGGGATGTGCCCATCGGGGCAGGGCTGTCCTCGTCAGCGGCGTTGGAGATGGCGGTGGCGCGTGCCTTTGCTGCGGTGTCGGGCTGGGAGTGGAAACCCAAGGAGATGGCGCTGCTGTGCCAGCGCGCGGAAAATCAATGGATCGGGGTGAACTGTGGCATTATGGATCAGATGATCTCGGCGTGCGGCAAGACCGGCCATGCCCTGTTGCTCGACTGTCGCTCGCTGGAAGGCACGCTGGTGCCCCTGCCCCCCGCCACCGCCGTGGTCATCATGGACACGGCGACGCGGCGTGGATTGGCCGATTCGGCCTACAACGAACGACGCGCCCAATGTGAGGCAGCAGCGCGCTACTTTGGGGTTCCCGCGCTGCGTGATGTCACCTCGGATGCGTTCGCCAGCAAAGCGGATGGCCTGGACGAAGTCACGCGGCGGCGCGCCCGCCACGTCATCACCGAGAACGCGCGCACGCTGCAGGCATGCGAGGCAATGCAGCGCGGTGATGCCGTGGAGCTGGGGATGCTGATGCGGGCGAGCCACGCCAGCCTGCGCGATGACTTCGAGGTGTCCAGCCAGGAGCTGGACGTGATGGTGGAATGTGCCCTGGAACAGCCGGCATGCTACGGCGCTCGCATGACCGGGGCCGGCTTTGGAGGGTGTGCCGTGGCGCTCGTGCAGGCTGAGGAGGCACAGGAATTCGCGGCACGGGTGGCAGCGGCGTATCGGGCGCGCACGCAGCGCATCCCGGCAGTTTATATCAGCCAAGCTGCCGATGGGGCTGACGTCGTGGTGATGCCAGCGTGATGGGCCACCCTCCGGCGGGCTTCCCACGAGGGTGCGCCGGGCGGCTTGCCCCGCCAACGAATCGCTCTTATCATGTCATAACGTAACGATCCAGCCCTTTGGGTGTTTTATTGTATGAGGCGCGGGAGGGGTCTGCCCAACGAGCAGCCCACAGCCATGGATGAATATGCGCTCATTGAGCGTGCCCGCAACGACCCGGAGGCGTTCGGCCTCTTATACGAACGCTATGTCGGGAAGATTTACAATTACATATACTATCGGGTGGGCAACCATTACGACGCGGAAGATCTGACCGCGCGCACGTTTTACCGTGCCCTCAACCATATCGCGGAATACACGCCGCGCGGGGCACCTTTTTCCGCTTGGCTGTATCGTATCGCGCATAACCTGGTGGTCAACTGGCATCGCGACCGACAGCGCCACCAACTGGTCTCGCTGGAAGAGGCAATATTACATACGCCGCTCGCGCATATGGAAGAGCCCCACCAGCTGAGTGAGCGCGAGGATGAAAAAAAACGCCTGCTCGCCGCGGTGCACCGGTTGCCCGAGGATCGCCAGCAGCTGCTCATCCTGAAGTTCGTCGAAGGGCTCTCGAACTTTGAGATCGGGCAGATTATGGGGCGCAGCGAGGGTGCGATCAAGTCACTGTACTATCGCACGCTGCTTTCCCTGCGTGAAATGCTCGAAGAGACGACCGAGCAGGGGAAAACCCCTCGCCCCACAAGCAGTGAGACAGGCGACACCCAGGGCAATCCAGAGGTACCAGGGTGTGGATAAAGATTGTAACACCGGTTTGAGGCAGATGAGAGGACAAATCATGAAAACGATTTTGCGAGAGCTGCTCAGAAACGTCCGCGCTCGCATCGATCTGCTGATTTTGACACTTTTTGCCTATGATGCGGAAGCGGATTACCTCCCTTATACTGAAAAGGTCGACGTCGCCGCCTTGCAGCGGCTGACGGAACGGCTGCATGATGCCCTGGTGCCGGTAGCGCCCCGGGCAGAGTTCCGAGCGCGTCTCAAGGAAAACCTGTTGGCAGCAGCTAGTCAGCGCCTGGCAGCCGAAAGAGAAGGCCGGATCGCCGCCCTGCGCCGCCGTTGGATGCTCATCGGAGCGGCCGCTGGATCGCTTTCGATGCTCTCCGTTGCCGGCATCGTCGCCGCGGTATTGTTGCATCAGCGCACCATCCGCCTCTGATGTATGGAATTATGTCCAGACGCGGAATGCTACGTCTCCGTCGATGTGGAGACATCCGGACCCGCGCCCTCTTTATACTCTCTCCTCGCCATCGGTGCTTGTTTAGTCTTTGACCCTGCCCAGCGCTTCTACATCGAGCTGCGCCCTCTGAACACCGCCGCCGTGCCAGAGGCCACCCAGGTGCACCAGCTGTCCTTGGAACGCCTGGCAGTCGCAGGAGTGCCCCCCGCCAAGGCGATGGCACGCTTCGCGGATTGGCTGCAATCCGTCATCCCGCAAGGGAAGACACCTCTGTTCGTCGGCTTCAACGCCGCATTCGACTGGATGTTCGTGAACGACTATTTCCACCGTTTTCTGGGGTATAATCCTTTCGGCCATGCGCCGTTGGATGTAAAATCCTTTTATATGGGCATGTGCGGCGGACGCTGGGGGGATACCTCGATGCAGCAGCTAGCGCGGCGCTATTTGGACGGTCGCCGGCTGGCACATCACGCCCTGGAAGATGCCCTCCTCCAGGCGGAGCTGTTCCGCAAGCTGTTGGCCGAGTCGCGAGCGCATCAACGCGGACAAGCATGCGCATCTTGACATCTTGAAAGGAGAACATCCCGATGGGAGATCAGCACAACCATGCACCGGCGGACGATCTGCGCCGCATCCTGGAGTCGGCACAACGGTTGGGCGTCGAGATGGACGAGGAGGAGGCGTTGCAGTGGCTGACCGCCGTCGCCGCTTCGCGTGCCGCGCTTGGACAGGTGGTGGTGGATTCCAGTAGCGGTGTTTTCGGCCACCAGGCTAGCATGCTGGACTTTGACCCTGCTGAGCTCGCTTATTTCCGCCAGGTGGGGCGGCTGGTCGAGTTCGCCGACGAGCCACCCTATGTCGAGACCGCCCTGGCGCTCTCTGGTTCAGCCGCCCAGTCGCGCATCCAGACCTACCCTGGCGACCTCGATTACTTTGAGCGCGTCAACATCAAGGCAGCGACGCGTAAGGAGGCGTGCCACATCCTCTCCCGGCTGATGCGCGATAAAGCGCTGAGCACTATGGCCGGGGAGACGTATCGCCTGATCGAGGTGAAGTTCGGCAACTATCCAGG
>JBMFPH010000029.1:0-21310 GCA_049969215.1 Anaerolineae bacterium
ATCCGCAAGCTGCACGAGCCCTATACGCCGCAGGAAATGGAGCGTTATGCCACGGCATGCCGCGAGAGCGGCGAAATCCTGCGCCAGCTGGCGGACTGGGTCGAGCCAGGCATGACCGAGCGCCAGGTGTTCGCACACATGTGGTATTTGTACCTCCAACGCGGCTTTGAGGGCTGCTGCATGTTCGTCGGTTCGGATGAGCGCATCCGCCGCTACCGCCACGCCGTGCCGAGCGACAAACCGATTGACCAGGCGGTTCTGCTGGCGCCATGCGCCTCGAAATGGGGATTGCACGTGCCGAACAGCCGTCTGGTCTATTTCACCGAGCCCCCGGATGACATCCGCAAGCGCTTCCACGCGGTGGCAACAATGCAGGCTGCGCTTGTGTCGCACATCCGGCCGGGTGTGAAGCTGCGCGCCCTGCTCGATCTGTGCCTCAGCCTGTTTGAGACGCTGGGGTATCCGGAAGAACGCCACAACCACTATCACGGCGGACCCACCGGCTATCAGCCCAGCTATCCCGAGCGCTGCCAGGACCCCGAGGAAGTCGTGCGGCCCAACATGGCCTTCGCCTGGTACTGCACCATTGCCGGCGTCAAGAACGAAGAGGTCGCCCTGGTGGACGAGCACGGCGCCGCGATCAAGACCATTGACCCGACATGGCCCACCCTTGCCATCACCTATGAGGGTACCACGGTCACGGTTGCGGACATCCTGGTGCGTGCGCGCCGCTGACCTCGCTTGCCGTTGCGGGCAGGTTTTTTGAGGTGGCGACAAGGGGATGGGATTGAAAATGGGTAAGATTAAGACAGACCCCAGCGTATGCCGTGAGTGCCAGGCGTGCACCCTGGCCTGCTCGCTCTACCACGAAGGCGAGTGCAACCTGAGCCTGGCACGGCTGCAGGTCATCAAGGATATGGCGCGTTATGAGTTCCAGATCCTGATCTGCCAGCATTGCGAGTCGCCGGAGTGCCTGGCCGCCTGCCCCAGTGAGGCGATCGTGCTGAACGAGCAAGGGGTGGCAGTACTGCTGGACGATGCGTGTATCCGTTGCGGTGCCTGTGCAACGGCATGTCCTTACGGGGTGCTGTTCTACAACGCGGCGCGCGATCGTTACCTGAAATGCGATCTGTGTGCCGGGCGGCCGGAGGGCCCCTTGTGCGTGGCAATCTGCCCGGTGGGAGCGCTCGTGCTGGAAGATAGGGTGACAGAGGAGGCTTAGCGAAGCATGGCAGGGGGCTGGAGCGGTAGAATACTGGATGTAGACCTCACGACCGGGAAGATCAGCTGGCGCGACACGCATCGCTACACGCGCGATTACCTGGGTGGCCGCGCCATAGCCAGCCGCATCGCCTGGGACGAGATACCCGATGGCATTGACGCCTTCGACCCCGAAAACCGCATCATCATCACCACCGGCCCATTGACCGGCACCCTGGCGCCCACCTCTGGGCGCACGGTGATGAGTGGTCTTTCACCGCGCCTCTATCCCAAGACCTGGTACACGCATTCCACGCTGGGCGGCTGGTTCGGCGCCGAGATGAAATATGCCGGTTTCGACGGCATCGTCATCCAGGGCAAATCTCCTCACCCCGTCTATCTGGAGATGCGGGATGGCCATGCGCGCCTGGTGGACGCGGGCGATCTATGGGGAATGGACGCCCGGCAAACCCAGATCACCCTGAAGGAGCGCATGGGAGCGCAGGCCCAAATCCTGGCGATCGGCCCGGCGGGCGAAAACCGGGTGCGCTTCTCCACCGTGCAACACGCCGAGGACAACGCCGCCGGACACAGTGGGTTTGGGGCGGTCTGGGGCAGCAAGAACTTGAAGGCGATCGCCATACGCGGCACCAATGGCGTCGCGGTGGCACATCCCGAACGCCTGATGCGCGAGGTGCTGGAGCTGGGCACCTATAAGATCGCGCCTTTCTCCGGAGCCCTGTACACAAGTCTCTATACAAAGACCAAGACCGCCCGAGAACACCGCCCGGTGTGCAGTCAGGCGTGCACGTTCAACTGCCAGGTGGGCAACTACGGCAAAGCGAGCGATGGGCGACGCATTCCGGGCCATTGCGTGGGAGGCATCGCCTGGATGACCCCGGATTTTCTCAAAGCGACACATTACTCCGGGGGTGGTGTCGAGATCCCGCCGGCGCGCAACTTCGGCATGTGCGAGGAAGCGGAGCTGCACGAGCTGTGCAACAGCTTGGGATTGGACTCGTGGTTCCGCCTGGTGATGCAACCGTGGTTCGTGCGCTGCCAGCAGCTGGGAGTGCACCAGATTCGTGGCTACACCTTCGATCCGAACGATGTCTACTGGTTTGAACAGTTCATGCGCGATCTGGCTTATCGCCGTGGCCTGGGTGCCCTCTTCGCGGACGACCTGATGCGCGCGATGGATGAGCTAGAAGGCGAGCTGCCCGAAGAACTCATTGCCCTGGGACGGCGCCTGGAATTCGCCTTTGGCTTCCCGGCACACCGCGAAGGACGTTTCTGGGACGAGGAACCGCTGCCCTTCTGGGTTATCTCCGCGATGATGTATGCCAGCGAGACGCGCGATCCCACCATCGGCGGTCATCACAGCTCGCTGTTGCTGGCGGACTTCATCCTGGCCGACCGTGAGGTGTCCAGGCGGCAGTTCCGCATCCTGTCCGAAAAGGTGTGGGGCTATCCGGATGCGCTGGAGCCCACCTTTGAACACAAAGCTCCTGTAGCGATCTGGAGCCAGCATCAACATATGCTGATCGACTCCTTTCCGCTGTGCGACTTCTCCTTCCCGCGCATCATTGTGCCGCCGGAAAGCCGCGAGGAGTGGCTGGCAACCGAGGATTTGACCGGCGACCTGGACATCGATCGGCGCCTGTTCGCCGCGGTCACCGGCATCGAGTTGAATCGCGCCGAGGTGTTCTTGATCGCCGAGCGTGCCTTCACGCTGGAACGCCTGATGCTGGCGCGCGCGGGGCGACACCGCCAGATGGAAGAGCAATGGCTGGCACCTCACTTTATGTTGCCCTGCCGCGTGGATGGGACATCGATCGACCCAGCAGGCTTTGCGCGCATCCTCGACGAGTACTTCGCCGCGCGCGGATGGGATCTCGAATATGGCTGGCCGACAGCGGAGACCCTCAGGCGTCTGGGCCTTGAGGATGCCATCCCCACGCTCGAAGCGTACCGCCGCGATCGCATGCGCCTGATCACCAAAGAGTCCCCAATAACGGTCCATTTTGGTTCTTGAAAAGGAGGATAGCGAGATTTTATGGAAATCCCTAGGGAAACACTTATCCTGATGCTCGAGCTCATGCTCAAGATCCGTCACTTTGAGAATCGCGTGAAGGAGCTGTTCGCCGCGGGAGAAATGCCTGGCTTTGTCCATCTCTATTTGGGCCAGGAAGCGATCGCCGCGGGCGTGTGTGCCACCCTGAACCAGGACGATTACATCACCAGCACCCACCGCGGCCATGGTCACATCATCGCCAAGGGCGCCGATATGAAGTACATGATGGCGGAGCTCTACGGCAAAGCCACCGGCTACAACAAGGGCAAGGGCGGTTCACAGCATATTGCCTGGCCGGGCCTGGGCATCCTGGGAGCGAACGGCATCGTGAGCGGTGGCATCCCCATCGCCACCGGCGCCGCGATGTCAGCCAAGCTGCGCAAGTCGGGCCAGGTGGCGGTTGCTTTCTTCGGCGATGGAGCCTCGAACGAGGGCGCCTTCCACGAGTCGCTCAACATCGCCGCGGCGTTCTGCCTGCCGGTCGTGTACGTCTGTGAGAACAATCTGTACGGCGTGGGCACACGCCAATCGTGTGTGCGCAAAATCGAAAACATCGCCGACAGGGCATCGGGTTACGGCATGCCCGGCGTAGTGGTGGACGGCAACGACGTCCTGGCGGTGTATGAGGCGTCTCAAGAGGCGGTCACGCGGGCGCGCTCGGGCGAGGGCCCCACCCTGATCGAATGCAAGACCTATCGCTGGCGCACGCATTTCGAAGGAGAGCCGGATACGTACCGGCCCCCCGAAGAAGTGGAAGCCTGGATGCGCCGTGAGCCGATCGCACCTTATCGCCGACATCTGATCGAGCAAGGGATCGTCTCCGCCAGCGAAGCGGAGGCACTCGAGCAGCGCGTCATCGCTCAGGTTGATGAGGCAGTGGAATTTGCGCGCAACAGCCCGTTCCCGGCGCCCGAGTCCGCGCTGGAAGACCTGTGGGCATGAGGACACACCGAGAGGAGGGAATGCAGTGAGAGAGATTTCATTCTCCCAAGCCATCGTCGAAGCAACCGCCGAGGAAATGCGGCGTGACCCTAACGTCTGTGTGTGGGGCCTGGATGTGGGGCCCTATGGCGGCGCCTTCGGATGCACCCGCGGACTGTATGAGGAGTTCGGCCCGGAACGTGTGTTCGACATGCCCATCTCCGAGCTGGGCTATGTCGGCATGGGGGTCGGCGCCGCGGCCACCGGACTCCGCCCGATCGTGGAGCTCCAGTTCTCCGACTGGATCACGCTCCCTTCGGATGCGTTGATCAACCAGGCGGCGAAGATGCGCTACATGTTTGGCGGTATTCTGGCCGTGCCGATGGTGCTGCGCGCGCCTGTGGGCGGTTACCTGGCAGCGGCAGGGCAACACTCCAACAGCTACGAGTCGATGTTTGCCCACATACCCGGCCTGAAAGTAGTGCTGCCATCGACACCCTACGACGCCAAGGGATTGCTCAAGAGCGCCATCCGCGATAACAACACGGTGCTCTTCTTCGAGCACAAGAAGCTCTATGAAATCAAAGGGCCGGTGCCGCAGGAAGAATACACCATCCCCCTGGGCAAGGCGGACATCAAGCGTCCGGGCAGCGATGTCACCATCGTCGCGTATGCCCTCATGGTGCGCAAGGCACTTGCCGCGGCGGAGCAGCTGGCGCAGGAGGGCATCAGCGTCGAAGTGCTCGACCTGCGCACGGTCAGCCCACTGGACGAGGAGGCGATCCTGAACTCAGTCAAGAAAACCCAGCGGCTGGTGATCGTCCAGGAGACGTGGCGCCGTTGCAGCGTGGGCGCCGAGGTGGCAGCGATCGTGGCGGAACAGGCGCTGGACTACCTGGATGCCCCCATCGTCCGCGTGACCGCCAAGGATGTGCCGATCCCGTTCAGCCCGGTGCTGGAAAATTACGTATTACCCCAAGAGGCGGACATCGTCGCGGCGGTCAGACGTGTCGTGCGCGCCTGAAGGGGAGAGGATGCCCTAATCTATGGCGCGTCCGCAAGCGGCGATATGACCGCTCCCTTACGGTCGCGGCTCGGTTACACGGTTGCGGCTCAGATCAGATCGGCGCCCAGCAGGCCCGCCCAGAGCACCTGATTGAAGCGCGCCTGGCGCAGCTGCTGACCTTGCAGTACAGGCCACATCCCCTTCCAGCGTTCGTGCAGGAAGTCGCTCAGCTGTCCGTTCGTCTCACGCACCGACGGGCGGCGCTGCGTATGGAGCAATCCCGCTGCACGAAAGGCACATATTCCACCCTGGCATGACCCCATCCCCAACCGATCCAGCTGCCGCAATCGGTGAAGGGTTACGCCGGGCTCCCGGCTCAGGCGTTCCAGCACATCCACAGCGGTCACCAGCTCACACTCACACACCAGATCGCTCATCGCCGCTGATCGTTCGATGCGCTGCAGCGCTGCTCCGGGCCAGAAGCGCTGCCGGATCTCACAGCCGGGCAATGCTGCCTGATGCGTGCGACACTCCTGAGAGACCCCCAGCTTGCGGCACACCAGATCGGCCGCCTCTTGGGCCATGAGGCGATAGGTAGTCCATTTACCCCCCACGATGGTGATGAGGCCCGGTTTGCCATCCAGCACCGCGTGATCGAGCAGGGCGTGCGAACGCGTGACGTGGCGTGTGTCTTGAAAGGCTTGCTGGCCCGTGTAGAGCGGGCGGATGCCTGCCCAGACACGCAGAATGCGCGCCGCGCTGATACCGGGCAGCAGCTTCTCCGACTCGCGCAGCACGATGCGC
The DNA here is from genome assembly GCA_049969215.1 of Anaerolineae bacterium. Taxonomy (GTDB): domain Bacteria; phylum Chloroflexota; class Anaerolineae; order 4572-78; family NAK82; genus NAK82. The sequence goes on from JBMFPH010000029.1 coordinate 6,006, forward strand.
ACATGCTGCGGGTTGATGGACAGATCATCCGGGTCGCAGATGTCGCCATCCGTTGAGCCGGAGAGGAGCACACTGTGGGAGGGCATCATCGCATCGGCATCGGACGGCGGATGACAACGTGCCACCGGTCGGTTGAGCGCGCGATGGTTGAATGCCATCATCACCCCCTTGCTCGGCAACAGGGGGATGCGCAGTCCCACGGTGGCGGCGATGCGCCCCGACCACACCCCCGCGGCGTTGACCACCATATCCGCCCGGATGAGCACCTTGTCCTTGTTCGCCAGATCGCGCACCCATGCCCCCACCACGCGCCCCTGCTCTTCCACCAGGCCGCTCACCTCGTGGTGGAGCAAGATGCGCGCACCATACTGACGCGCGGATACCGCGTTCGCCTCGATCAGGCCGAAGGGGTCGCCGGTGGTATCGGGGGTGAAAAAGGCGCGCAGAATCCCCCGGTTGATGAATGGCTCGGCGCGCAACACCTCCCCAAGCGGCACTTCTTCGACCGGAATACCGGCGGCGCGACACCCTTCCAGCCAACCGGGCACATAGTCCGCATCATCCTCGGGCAGGAGCACGAAGAAAGCCCCGTCATCGACCACATAGCGCGAGGCAATGCGCCGCAGAATCTGGTTTTCTTGATAGCATTCCCTCGCCGCAGGGGGGTCGCGCAGGACATAGCGGGCGCCGGAGTGTACCAGCCCGGTGTGGCGGCTGGTGGTGCCGGAAGCGAGCGTGTCCCGTTCCACCAACACAGTGTCGATCCCACGCATCGCCAGATCGCGTGCCACGCCCACGCCGGTGGCGCCGCCGCCAATGACGAGCACGGTGGTTTCGAGCGAACGGGTCATCGCCTCAGGGGATCTCCAGCACGATTTTGCCAAACTGGGCGTGTTGTTCCATCCGACGGTGCGCCTCGGCTGCCGAGGCGAGCGGGATGGTGCTGTCGATGACGGGCTTGACCTCGCCGCGGTGGATCACCGCCAGCAAGCCCCTGAATTCCTTGAGGCTGCCCATCGTCGTGCCCAGAATGCTTAGCTGGCGGCGATAGACCGTCCGGATGTCCAGAGATGTTGTCGCGCCGGTGGTCACCCCGAAGGTGACCAGCCGGCCGCCGGGCACCAGCAATTGCAAGCATGAGTCGAATGTGGCTGCCCCAACGCTGTCCACCACCACCTCGACGCCACCACCTGCCTGCTGGCGGATTTGCTCCAGCCAGTTGGGGTCGGTATAGAGCGCTCCGCCGGACAGGCCCAGCGCCATGGCGCGTTGCAGCTTGTCTGCATTGCCTGAGGTGCCGTAGACCTGAGCGCCGGCCAGCCGGGCGATTTGTACCAGAAAGGTCGCCACCCCGCTGCCAATGCCAGGGATGAACACGCGCTCGCCGGGTCGGATGCGTGCCTTGGTGATCAGCGCACGCCACGCGGTGAGGCCAGCCAATGGAAACGCGGCTGCCTCGGCAAACGACAGATGGGCCGGTTTGGCAAAGGCATTCTCGGCGGGGATGCGCACATACTGGGCATACGTCCCGTTCGAAGGCCCGCCCAAGATCTCAAAGCGTTCGGAAGGACGTTCCTCATCATCTCCCCACCACAGCGAAGGGCAGATCACCACGGCATCCCCTTCGCGCACGTGGTGCACGCCTGCGCCGACCGCTGCCACCACGCCGGCGCCGTCCGAGCCGGGCACAAAGGGCATCTGAGGCGCCCATTCCTGCCGGGTGCGCACCAGGATGTCACGCCGATTGAGCGCCGCGGCGCGCAGCGCGATGACCACCTCCCCCGGGCCGGGGGTGGGAGTGGGGATCTCCTCCAATTGCAACACTTCCGGCCCACCCAGCCGATGAATCCTGATCGCTTGCATTGCAGGCTTCCTCCATTCGTCGCATCAGATCAGCAGATAGGGATTCTCCAGAACCCGCTTGACCTCGCTCAGGAAACGTGCCGCTCCTGCTCCGTCCACGACGCGATGGTCGACGGAGAGTGTCAGATGCATCATCGGGCGCAGCACCACATTGCCCTCATGCCCGACCGGGGTGTCCACGATCTGCCCCACCGCCAGGATGGCCGTCTCGGGTGGGTTGAGGATCGCGGTGAACCATTCGACGCCGAACATGCCCAAATTGGTGATGGTAAACGTGCTGCCGCTCATCTCGGCAGGTGTCAGGCGCCGCGTGCGCGCACGCTCCACCAGGTCGGCCAGCTCGGTCACGATCTGTTCGAGGTTCTTATTCTGCGCCTGGCGGATGACCGGCACAATCAGATAGTCCTCCAGACTGGTGGCGATGCCCAGATGGACATCCTCCCAGAGGATGATGCGATCCCCATCCAATGAAGCGTTGAGATACGGGTGATCGGGCAAGACAGCGGCGACCGCGCGCGCGATGATCGCGGTGAACGACACGCGCTGGCCGGTCTTCTGCTGGAAGTGTTCCTGCACATATGTGCGCAGGCGGCTCGCCTCGCTCATGTCCACGCGCACAGACAGCACAATGTGCGGCGCGGTTGCCGCGCTGTAGGCCATGCGCTCGGCGATGATCTGGCGTGGCCCGCTCAGTACCACCACCTCTTTTTGCCGGGCATCCGGCAGACGTATGCTTGTCGGGGGCGTTATGCCGGACACAGTGGTGACGGGTGTCGGTGTCATCGCTGCGGCAGGAGCAGAGGGCCGCGTCGCTGCCTGTGCGACCAGTGCTTCTACGTCGGCCCGCTGGATGCGCCCGCGTGGCCCGCGCCCCCTTGGCACCAAACGCAGGTCGATGCCCAGCTTCGCCGCCAGGCGTCGCGCCGCGGGAGTCGCGCGAACCTTGTCCGACACGGCTGCCAGTTCCATCTGGGATGTCGCCCTATCCGCGGCGGACATCGGGGAAGGTGGAATAGCACGCTCCGGTTCCTTCACCGGCACTTCTGGAGCTGCCCCGGGCAACGTCTCTCCGGGCGCCAAAATGTATCCGATCACCTCGGTCACTGGGATGACATCGTTCGGCTTCGCCCGCAAGCCGGCCAAGATGCCGCTCGCCGGCGCCTCGATCTCGATGTTTGCCTTGTCGGTGAGCACCACGAAGAGGGGTTCGCCCTTCTCGACATACTCCCCTTCTTTCTTAAGCCACTCGACGAAAGTGCCGGTGTCCATCACCATATCCACTTTGGGCATGATGATCTCGGTCGCCATCGTCACCTGCCCTCCTGCGCCAGTGCGCGCGCCACCGCGACGATGTCCTCCACCTGGGGCACCGCGGCACGCTCCAAAGTGCGATTGTAAGGGATGGGAATATCGCGCCCCGCCAGACGCCGAATCGGCGCATCCAAGTAGTCGAACGCCTCGCTCTCTGCGATCACCGCGGCCAGCTCGCCGCCGAAACCGCCGCTGCGCGGCGCCTCATGCACGATCAAGACGCGCCCCGTTTTCGAGACGGACGCCACGATGGTCGCCTGATCGAGCGGCTTCAAGCTGCGCAAATCGATCACCTCCAGTTCGATACCCTCGCGGCTCAACTGTTCCGCCGCCTCGAGTGCGCGTGGCAGCATCACCGAATAGGCCAGCACGGTGGCATCGCGGCCTTCGCGCCGCACCACTGCCTGCCCCAGCGGGATGCTATAGAGCTCTTCGGGCACCGGCCCCTTGGTACGATACAACAGCTTGTGCTCCATGAACAAAACCGGATTGTTGTCGCGAATGGCGGTGATCAGCAATCCTTTGGCATCGTAAGGCGTGGCCGGTGCCACCACCTTGATGCCGGGCACGTTGATGAACCACGCTTCCAGGCTCTGGCAATGTTGCGCGGCAGCGCCGGTGCCCGACCCCGCCGGCGTCCGAATCACCATTGGGATGCTGGCCTTGCCGCCGAACATAAAGCGGATCTTGGCCGCCTGATTGACCAGTTGATTCATCGCGATGGTGATGAAATCCATGAACATGATCTCCATCACCGGGCGCATCCCCATCAATGCGGCACCGGTGGCGGCACCCGCAATCGCCGCTTCGGAGATGGGCGTATCGCGCACGCGTTCCGGGCCGAACTCCTCTAGCATCCCGCGCGTCACGCCAAAAGCTCCTCCGTATACCCCGATGTCCTCGCCCAACAGGAAAACACTTGGGTCGCGCCGCATCTCCTGCGTGAGCGCCTCGCGCACGGCTTCCAGATAGGTGATCTCGCGCACATTGGACTCGTTCATGGGGCATATACCTCCGCTTCCAGGTTCTCCGGTGAAGGTTCGGGACATGCCAACGCTTCCTCGGCAGCCCGTTCGATCGCCATCTTTGTCTGTGCGTCGATGGTTTCCACCTCTTCCGGGGTCAAAACGTGTGCCTCTATGAGCAACTGCTTGAAGCGAGCGATCGGACAGCGCTGCTTCCACTCTTCGATCTCCGCCTGGGTGCGATAGACATTGCGGTCGCTCTTGGAGTGGCCCCGCCAGCGATAGGTGTAATTCTCGATGAACGCAGGCCCCTCGCCGCGGCGCGCCCGTTCCACTGCTGCCTGGGTCACCTGGTACACCGCGAGCACATCGTTGCCGTCCACGGTCTGCCCAGGCATATTGTAGGCGATCGCGCGCACCGAGAGGGGTTGCACGGCACACATTGTCTTGGCCGGCCCGGACATGCCGTACTGATTGTTCTCGCAGATGAAGACCACCGGCAGCTTCCAGATGGCGGCCATGTTGAGCGCCTCGTGAAACTCGCCTAAATTGACCGCGCCATCCCCGAAGAATGCCAGCAAAACCTGGGGGGAGCGGCGCATCTGGAGCGCCAGGGCAATGCCGACGGCGGTAGGAATGCCGCTGCCCACCACACCGGTGGCGCCCAGATTGCCGCCGGGAATGTCGGCGATGTGCATGGAGCCGCCACGCCCGCGGCAGTAACCACACTCCTTGCCCAGGAACTCGGCCATCATGAGCTTCAGGTCAGCGCCCTTGGCGATCGTGTGGCCATGCCCACGGTGATGGTGAATGATGAGGTCGTCGGGCTGCAACGCGGCGATGCTGCCCACCGAGGAAGCTTCCTGGCCGATGGAGAGATGCATCGTCCCATGCACCAGTCCGCGGGCATAGAGATCTTCCGCTTTCTCCTCGAAATAGCGGATTTCGCACATTTTCTGGAGCATCCAGGCTAACTGTTCCTTCGGCAGCTCCTTGAGCAGCCGTTGACTTTCTCGGGGGATCACGGCGGGGTCGCGTATGGGGTGTGGAACAAACTCCGTCATAAGCAGCGCCTCCTGATGTGCAATAGAGCATGATATCATGACAATTATGCACGATTTCCTCTCACCGTCAACTTTTGCATCTCATGGTGATATATTCAAATAAGGGCGGGTTGAAGCGGTAACCCAGAGTTGCGCGGGTTATCCGAGACACGACCGTCAGGGGGCGGTGTAGGGGCGGCCGGCCGCCCCTACGGACGCGCATGGCTCAGTTTAAACCCCGCCTCTCCCCTAAAGTGCAATGCACCCCAGAGACAAAAATGGCATTGCCGCCTTTGCGATGACGTGCTATAATCCTGGCCCGGAGCAGCACCCGGCAGCATAACACAAGATTGGAGACAGGCAAATGAATCTCATCACCAGCCAACATAAGCGGTGTGACCTTATCAAGGTGAGCGGACGGTTGGACAACACTTCCGCACCCCGCCTGGGTGATGCCCTCAACACCATCATCGCAGCAGGCCGATTCAACATTGTGCTCGATATGAGCGGGGTAGAATACATCTCCAGTGCCGGCCTGCGTGTGTTGATCGACGCTCAGAAAGTATGCAAGCGCTGGAACCGCGGCGAGGTGGTGCTGGCAAACGTGCCGCAACCGGTGCGGGAAGTGCTCGACATGGTCGGCTTCACCCCTCTCTTCAGGTTCTTCGACGATTCCACGGCTGCAGTCGGCAGCTTCTGAGGACGGTTTCCCTCCGACCGATACCCAGTACACAGTGCCAGAGCGATGCCCCAACACGATGTGGCGGGAACTTTAGACGAAGAGCCTTGTGAACGCCTGGAGCGCGCTGCGGTGTTCCCGGCGCGGTGCGAAAGCCTGGCCGCGATCATCGCGTTTGTGACCGAAGCGGCACACCAGGCAGGGCTGGATACGGATGCCATTCGAGCCGTCCAGCTCGCCGTGGATGAGGCGTGTATGAACATCATCGAGCACGCCTACCAAGGCACCGCAAGTGGCAGCATCGCGTGCTCGTGCGCTGTCGACGCGCGCGGGCTGAGCATTACCTTGATCGATCACGGAATCCCCTTTGACCTCGACAGGGTTCCCCAACCCTGCCTCAGTGCCGATCTGGAAGAACGTTCCGGACGCGGGTTGGGCGTCTACATGATGTGTCGGCTGATGGACGAAGTGCGTCACGAATTCTCGCCCCAAAGCGGCAACATCCTCACCATGGTCAAGTATCGGGAGGCGCCCGGTTGAGCATCTGGCAAGGTTGTTCTCCTTCCGCAGGGCGCGCATCGGATCAGCCCCCCGACGTCCTGGAATCCAGGTTGTTTCACCGCCTGCTGGTGCTTGGCAATGCGCCGGCACGCTGGCCGCCCGCTTGGGCGCCCCTACCCGTGCTGCTTCTGGCCGCAGGGATGGGTCTCCTGTGGTGGCTCCATACAAGGGATGCTGCCAACAGTGCCTGGGCAGCCTTGACCTTGCTGGCTTTTGCCACAGCGGATGGCCTTGTCCTGGTCTACCTTCCGAAGCTGCGCATCTCCTTCGGGCCGGTGGCGCCACAGTGGTACATTTTGACCACCGCACGGGCAGTGGCGGGGTGCCTTCTGGCCTTGGTCATCCCCTGGACAGGTATAACCGCCGCGCTGGTTGTCCTCATCGTCGTGAATGCGCTCGCTCTGCTCGCCTTGCTATGGGGTGCGCTTGGTGAACCCTCCCGGATCGGCGTTTCGCATCTCACCCTGCACTTAGACAATCCGACGGCTGAGGATACGCTGCTGCGTTTGCTCCACATCTCGGATATCCACGTCGAACGCCTGGGCTGCCGCGAGGAGCATCTGTTGCAGCACATCCGCGAGATCCAACCCGACTTGATCCTGCTGACGGGCGACTATGTCAACCTCTCGTGTGTGGACGACCCGATCAGCCATGCGCATGCACGCCAGCTTTTGGAAGCGCTGTGTGCTGAGGCCGCGGCATTGCCATCCGCTCCGGCAATCTATGCTGTGCTCGGAAGTCCTCCGGTGGATCGCAATTCAGCCGCCTTGTTCGACGGCCTGGCGATCAGGTTGCTGCGCAACGAGGTTGTAGTCATCGAGCCCCATCCGGGCTGCCCCCTCGCTCTGATCGGGCTGGATTGCACCCATGACATCTGGCATGACGCCGCACAGCTGAGGCAGCTGGCGACGACGATGGTGCTAGGCATTCCGCGCATTCTTCTGTATCACTCCCCAGAGCTAATGCCGCTGGCAAGCTGCCTGGGCATCGAATTGTACCTCTGCGGCCACACGCATGGCGGTCAGGTCCGCCTGCCCCTGTACGGTGCCCTGGTGACCTCATCCCAGTTCGGCAAGCGCTACGAGATGGGATTGTATCGCGAGGGCGCCACCCATCTCTATGTCAGCCGCGGGATCGGCTTTGAGGGGTTATGTGCGCCACGCGTCCGTTTTCTGTGCCCTCCCGAGATCATCCTGTGGCACGTGACCCTCCCGCCGCGCGCGGCGCGGCTCCCATTATCCGAGCCGCGACCGTCAGGGAGCGGTAAACACCACCGCTTGCTCCCACGCGCGGCTCGGTTTGATCCATCCGAGCCGCGACCGTGAGGGAGCGGTATAGCCCCCACCCCAACCCTCCCCGTGGACGGGGAGGGAGCGGAACAAAACTCACCGCAGAGTGCGCAGAGCACGCAGAGGTTTTTCCCCGTTAATTCTCTGCGCTCTCGGCGATCTCGGCGGTAAAATCTCTCCCGCTGGCGCACGCGCGCATTTTCCTGCCCCAAAGTCCTGGCTTGCACGGTTGACTCGCCCCCGGAAATTTACTATCATGAGCAGGATAACGGGAGCGCATTACCCCTGGAGCATAACAGCACGATGGAAATGGCAGGATATCTACCTGCTCGCTGAGGACCTGGCACAATGGCCTTAAAAGGAAATCTGAGCGATTTCAGCACCACGCAGCTGCTCAATTTGATCCACCTCGCTCGCAAGACCGGATGCCTTACCGTGCGCACACCTTCCGAAGCTGCCCGGCTCTACTTCCGCGACGGCAAACTCATCCACGCCCACACCGCCAGCCAAGACGGACATCTGGCTACCATGCTGCTCAAGGCAGGCAAACTCACCGCCGAACAGGCACAGAAAATCATGGCACGTCCGGAAGGGCGCAATGACATGCAGCTGGGCATGCTCCTCATGAAAGTGGGCCGTGTCTCCCGCGATGACATCATCCAGAGTGCCCGGCGCTACATGCTCGACATCGTGTACATGCTGTTCGGCTGGTATGAAGGACAGTTTGAGTTCATCCCGGATGCGCAGCCCTCCGGCGATCGCATCCTGATCCCTATTAACCTGGAGCAGGTCATCCTCGAGGGCAGCCGTCGCCTGCAAGAGCACGAGCAGCTGCAGGATGAGCTGCCGGACCTGGAGCACACTGCCCTGCGCTTCACCAACGGCGCCGATACCCGCCTGCGTGCGTTGAACCTGACCGTGGAAGAGTGGCGTGTCATCTCGTTCGTCAGCCCGCGCAACACCATCCGCGTCATCGCTCAGGCGAACAACATGGACGATTTCCAGGTGCGCAAGATCGTGTATGGCCTGCTGCAGGCAGGCATCGTGGAACTGGTGCGCCCGACCGCCCAACCGGCGCCTGCCGGCGCCCCCGGCAAGCCGAGCGCGGAAAAGCCACCCGCCATCAAGCGCAGCCTGATCGAACGACTCATCGCGCGCATCAAACGCATCTGAGCCATCTCACCTATGCATCCGGACCGACTATGCAAGCGCTCAAAATCGTGATCACCGGCCCCTTCAACGCTGGAAAGACCCAATTCATCCGCGCCATCAGCGAGATCGATGTCGTCTCCACCGAGAGCAAAATCACCGACGCAACTGAGCGCCTCAAGGACGAGACCACCGTGGCGATGGACTTCGGTCGCATCACCATCGAGGACGACCTGGTGCTCTATCTCTTCGGCACACCGGGTCAGCGCCGCTTCGATTTCATGTGGGAAATCCTCTCCGAGGGCATGTTGGGCTTCATCGTCATGGTGGACAGTACCCGCCCGGAAACCTTCCGCGAGGCGCGTTACATCTTGCAGGTGTTCCGCAGCTATGCCCCCACTCCCTATGTGGTGGCGGCCAACAAGCAGGATCTCAGCGAGGCATGGTCGCCAGAAGATCTGCGCATCGCGCTCAAGGTGGATGCGCAGGTGAAGGTGATCCCCTGTGTCGCCACCGATAAGGAGCAGGTGAAAAACGTCCTTCTGGAGCTCCTGTACACCATCCTGGAACGGCTGGAGCTCGAGGAACCGGAAGAAATGGCGCGATGAGGCGCAGGATCACGAGAGGAGCGGAGCGATGACACAGGATCGCATGCTACCCAATGCCGCGTTGCGCACGTTGTTCATGGCGATCGAGGAAGTGATGGGCAGCAACGGCATGCGGGCGATGCTGAAAGCAAGTGGCCTGGAACGCTTCATTGACAACTACCCGCCCAATAACACCGCCCTGGAGTCGCGCTTTGCCGACTACGGCGCTGCCGAGCAAGCGGTGGAGGACTTCTACGGTGCGCGCGGCGCACGCGCCATCCTGACGCGCATCGGACGGGCCACCTTTCAGTACACCCTGCGCGAACAGCCTGCCATCCTCGGCCTGGCCGGACTCGCCATCAAGGCGTTGCCGATGGGCATGCGCATGAAGCTGGTGTTGGAACGGGTCGCCAAAGCTGCCAATGAGGATGTCAACCAACCGGCCCATCTCCGCGAGGAACGGGATGCCTATTACTTCGTGGTGGAAGAGTGCCCGTGTCGCTGGCGCCCGCGGCACACCGCCCCGGCCTGCTTCGTCACCGTGGGCGTGCTCCAGGAGGCCATGCACTGGGCCACCGGCAAGAACTTCCGCATCGAGGAGGTCGCCTGTATCTCCAACGGAGCAAAAGCGTGCGTCTATCGCATCCCCAAGCAGCCCATCGAATAGCGCGCCGATGACAGCGCAGCGCGTGGTCATCCTGGCGAACGGCCAAATACCCGATCCAGAGCGGGCACGTCGTCATATCCAGGCAGCGGATCGGCTCATCTGCGCCGACGCCGGTGCCGCCCACGCCATCGCAATGGGAGTGACCCCCGATGTGGTGGTGGGCGATCTGGATTCGCTGGAACCCGCCCACTATGCCGCGCTGAAAGGAGCGGGGGTGCGCTTCGAAGTCTATCCCCCACTCAAGGACAAGACCGGTCTGGAGCTGGCGCTCCAGCTGGCCGTCGCCGAGGGCGCCCGTGCGATCGACCTGCTGGGCACACAAGGGGGGCGGCTGGATCAGTCGCTGGGGAATGTGCTGCTCCTGGCACGCCCAGAGTGGGCAGCGGTGCGGGTGCGCATCCTGGAGGGTGATCAGACCGCCTGGGTGCTGCGCGACGGACAGGCGTGCCGCATCACCGCGACGACGGGCGATATCCTCTCGCTGCTGCCATTGACCCCGCAGGTGCATGGCGTCACCCTCTCCGGCGTGCGCTGGCCGCTGCACCAGCGCACCCTGTACTTTGGCGACACCCTGACGCTCAGCAACGCGCTCACCCAGCCATCCGCCCGCGTGGAGGTTGGCACGGGTATCTTATTAATTGTGCACCAAGGCAACACCTGTTCAGTTGATTTTTGCCAGAAATAAGTTTATAATAGAAGCGTAATCGAGCCCCCTACAGGAGGAACGCAAAAGAGGTTCATGGAACAAGAGCACTTATCCGGTAGCAAGGACGCCATGCGCAATGACGCGATGATAACAATGGCCGATCTGTTCGATCCCGCGGTACGGTTGAAGGAGGTCAAATACGGTGACATCCTCACCGGTACGGTGGTGCGCGTCTCGCCCACCGAGATCTTGATCGACATCGGCTGCAAATGTGAAGGGGTGGTCAGCGGGCGCGAGTTGGAACGCCTCTCGCCGGAGGATCGCGCAGCCATCAAGGTGGGTGACCAGGTGACGGCATACGTCCTCCGGCCAGAGATCGAGGAAGAGGGCCACGTGGTTCTCTCGCTGGCACGCGCCTGGGTGGAACAGGATTGGGCGAATGCCCAACGCATGTTCGAGAGCGGCGAGATTTACGAAGGCACCGTTTCCAGTTATAACAAGGGCGGGCTGATCGTCAATCTCGGCCGTGTGCGCGGCTTCGTGCCCATCTCGCAGTTGGAAAGCGGCCGGGGGGTCGCCAAGACGGGCGATGAGGACGCGTGGCGCCATATGCTCGGCCGGAAACTGCGCCTGAAAGTCATCGAGATCGACCGGCGGCGCAACCGTCTGATCATGTCCGAGCGCGCAGCGATGCAGGAGTGGCGCCAGGAACAGCGCACGCGGTTGATGAACCGCTTGAAAGAAGGCGATGTGCTCACCGGACGGGTGAGCAGCCTGGTGGATTTCGGCGCCTTCGTCGATCTGGGCGGAGCAGATGGCCTGATCCACCTTTCCGAGCTGGCGTGGACACCGGTGACCCACCCGCGCGAGGTCGTAAACGTGGGCGACACAGTGCGGGTGTATGTCTTGCAGGTGGATCGCGCGCGCCAGCGCATCAGCTTGAGCTTGAAACGCCTGCAGCCAGAACCATGGGCACAGGTGTTGGGCCAATATGAGATCGGCCAGATCGTCCCGGCCACCATCACCCGGCTGGCTAGCTTCGGCGCCTTCGCCCGAGTCGGCGAGGTGGAGGGATTGATCCACATCTCGGAACTGACGGACGAGAACATCACCCACCCGCGTGAGGTGGTGCAGGAGGGTGATGCCGTCCAGGTGAAGATTATCCAAATTGATCCGGAACGCCACCGCATGGGGCTGAGCTTAAAACAGGCGCGTGGCGTTGCCGATTGGGAGGAGTATCAATTAGCTCAGCAGGCGATGCCGGCATCCTCTGGAAACGCAGCAGATGATATGCCCTCTGCCCTAATGAGCGCGCAACCTGACGACACCGCACAACCACCCATCCAAGGATAACGGCGCGCCCCGCTGAGCCTGGGACAGGCAAATTGGGTTTGGCAGAGGATGGAGCGCTATGACGGATAAATTCGATCGGTTTACCAAACGAGCACGACGTGTCCTGACGGCAGCCCAGGAAGAGGCGATCCGTCTCAACCACAACTACATCGGCACGGAGCACCTCTTGTTGGGCCTGGTGCGTGAGGAGAACGGCGTCGCTGTGCGCGTCCTGCGCGAGCTGAACGTCGATCCGCAACAGGTGCGCGAGATGATCGAGCGCACGGTCGGGCGCGGACAACGCGCCATCCAGGGCAAGCTCAGCCTTACGCCGCGCACCAAGCGCGTGATCGAGCTGGCCGTGGACGAAGCGCGCCGCATGGGACATCACTACATCGGCACCGAACACCTGCTATTGGGCATCGTGCGCGAGGGTGAAGGGGTGGCCGTGGAAATCCTCAGGAGCCTGGGCGTGAACCTGGAAGCGGTGCGCGCTCAGACCGCCAAGGTGATCGTCGAATCGGTCTCCCAGGGCGAAGTGTCGCACCAGGAGCGCCATAAGCCCACCCCGCTGGTGGATCAGCTGGCCACCGACCTCACCCAGAAAGCGGCCGAAGGGAAGCTCGATCCGGTCATCGGCCGCAAGAACGAGATCGAACGTGTCATCCAGATCCTCTCACGCCGCACCAAGAACAACCCCGCCTTGATCGGCGAGCCCGGTGTGGGCAAGACCGCCATCGTAGAAGGGCTCGCCCAGCGCATCGTCAACGGCGAGGCGCCCGAGACGTTGCTCGGCCGGCGGGTGGTGCAGCTGGACGTCGGCTCGCTGGTCGCCGGCACGATGTACCGCGGTCAGTTCGAAGAGCGCCTGAAGCGCGTCATCGAGGAGATCCGCGAATCGCGTGCCATCCTCTTCATCGATGAGCTGCACATGCTGGTGGGCGCCGGCGCGGCGGGCAGCTCGGTGGATGCCGCCAACATCCTCAAGCCGGCCCTCTCCCGTGGCGAGGTGCAATGCATCGGCGCCACCACGCTGGACGAATACCGCAAGAACATCGAGGCCGATGCGGCTCTCGAACGCCGCTTCCAGCCGGTGCGGGTCGAGGAGCCAACCATCGAAGAGACCATCGAGAACCTCAAGGGCATCCGCAGCCGCTACGAAGCCCACCACGGCCTGGAGATCACCGACGAGGCACTGGTCGCTGCGGCACACCTGGCGGCGCGCTACATCCCCGACCGCTACCTGCCCGACAAGGCAATTGACCTGATCGATGAGGCGGGTGCGCGCGTGCGGCTATACAAGATCCCCTTCGCCGGCGCCATGGAGCGCGCTGCCATGCAGATGCGCGAATTGCGCCGCCAGAAGGAAGAAGCCATCAGCGCCCAACGCTTTGAGGATGCCGCCGACCTGCGCGACCGCGAACGCGAACTGGCATCCCAACTGAACCAGCTGCGCCTGGGCTGGCAAACCCTGGCCCAAGAGGAAGACATCAAGGTCACCGCCAAGGACATCGCCGAGGTCGTCTCCATGTGGACAGGCGTGCCGGTGCAAGACCTGGCAACCGAGGAGAAGGAACGCCTGCTGCATATGGAAGAGGCGCTGCATCGGCGCATCGTGGGTCAGGATGAGGCGATTGCCACGATCGCCAAGGCGGTGCGCCGCGCGCGTGCCGGCCTGAAAGACCCGCGCCGCCCCATCGGCGCCTTCATCTTCCTGGGCCCCACCGGCGTGGGCAAGACCGAGCTCGCCAAGGCACTGGCCGAGTTCATGTTCGGCAGCGAGGACGCGCTCATCAAGATTGACATGAGCGAGTTTATGGAGCGCCACAACGTCGCCCGCTTGGTGGGCTCGCCACCCGGTTACATCGGCTACGAAGAGGGCGGCCAGCTGACCGAGGCGGTGCGCCGCCGCCCCTATTCGGTGGTGCTCTTCGACGAGATCGAAAAGGCGCACCCCGAAGCATTCAACATGCTGTTGCAAATCATGGAAGATGGCCACCTGAGCGACGCGAAGGGCAAGCGCGTGGACTTCCGCAACACCATCATCCTGCTCACGTCCAACATCGGCGCCGACCTGATCAGCCGCGAGACCAGCATGGGCTTCAACGTGCCACGCGATGAGGTGAAGAGCGAACAGGAACGCTACGAGCGGATGAAGGACAAGGTGATGGGCGAGCTCAAGCGCACCTTCCGGCCCGAATTCCTCAACCGCCTGGATGCCACCATCGTCTTCCATGCGCTGAACCGCGAGCAGATCAAGCAGATCGTCGATCTGGAGATCAATAAGATTCTCAAGCGGCTGGAAGACAAACGCATGCAGCTGGTGATGACCGAAGCGGCGCGCGACTATCTGGCGGAGAAGGGCTACGATCCTCACTTCGGCGCACGACCGCTGCGGCGCGTCATCCAGAACGAGGTGGAGGACGTGTTGAGCGAAGGGCTGCTCAGCGGCCAATTCCGCCCCGGCGACACGGTGCAGGTGGATGCACGCGATGGGCAGATCGTGATGGAGACCATCGCACATCAGGAGATCGCCGAGGACGCACCGCAAGCGGAAGTCGTATCTTGAGTGATACCAGATATTTCCCACACGCGTGGGAGTGACAGCGGAGGAAACGCACGACTGGATACGAACGAACTTGCCCATATGATCATCGACGCGGCTGCTGAGAAGCAGGCGTCGGACATCGTTTTGCTTGACCTGAGAAAAATCACCCTCATTGCGGACTATTTCATCGTCTGCAGTGGGCAAACCTTGCGACAAATCAAATCGATCACCGAAGGGGTGCTCGAATCGATCCGCGAGCGGGGCATTCGCCCCCTCGCCGTGGAAGGCGAGTCCGATTCGGGTTGGGTGTTGGTCGATCTCGGTGCGGTGATTGTGCACATTTTCCTGCCGGAGTTGCGCGCCTATTATGCGCTCGAGGAGCTGTGGCGCGACGCGCCGGTGGTGGTGCATATGCAGTGACCTGTGGTGTGGCGCAGGGATGTGAGCAGATTCTACGGAAAATGGAGTATTCCCCACACACGTGGGGGTGAACCACCCGGAATGCGGAACTCCAGATCGTTCCAAGCGTATTCCCCACACACGTGGGGGTGAACCATCATCCGGCGCGCCTCCAGTGATTGTATCGCCGTATTCCCCACACACGTGGGGGTGAACCGTTCGCTGGGCGAGGGAAATCCGGGACCACTGCGTATTCCCCACACACG
>JBMFPH010000030.1:0-21215 GCA_049969215.1 Anaerolineae bacterium
GTGCATGAAATGCGTGATCGCTACGATGGTGGTGCCCTCTTGATTGAGCGTACGCACAGCGCTCAGCACTTCCTCACGACCGGCAGGATCGAGCATCGAGGTGCTCTCATCCAGAACGAGCACTTTGGGCTTGAGTGCCATTGCGCCGGCGATTGCCACACGTTGTTTCTGCCCCGAGGACAGCAAGTGAGGCGCGCGCTGCCGATAGGCATCCATATCCACCACCTTAAGCGCCCAATCTACGCGCGCCCGCAATTCGTCCTCAGGCACCCCCAAGTTTGCCGGGCCAAAGGCGACATCCTCTTCCACCACGGTCGCTACGATCTGGTTATCAGGTATTTGAAACACCATTCCCACTGTAGCGCGAATTGGCAACATGCATTTGTCATCCTTAGTGTTCATACCGTTGACCCATACATCACCCTTAGTGGGTCGCAACAGGGCGTTGAGATGTTTGGCTAAGGTGGACTTGCCGGACCCATTATGACCGACGATCACCAAGTAATCCCCTGGAAATATTTCCAGGTTAATATCTTGTAATGCAAAGATTGGCTTCTCGGCCAACGGATTATAGGAGAACGACACATTTTCGACACGGATGATCGGCTCGTTCAAAGTGATACCTCCCGAACTCTTGCAGACTGGTATGCTTCCTCCAGCTGTGGTACCAGCCGTTCCCACCCATAGTGCGACTGCACAAAAAGACGTGCTTCCGCCCCTAAACGGTCACGTGTGCTGGGGCTATCCAACAATCGCACCACAGCTGCGGCAAACTCATGCGGCGTATCTGCCAACAGCAGGTGTTTTCCGGACTCAATAGGAAAACCCTCTGCAGCCAGAGAAGTTGCGACGATGGCGCATCCCATGGCCATCGCCTGTACTAACTTGAGGCGTGTGCCGCCTCCTACCCGCAACGGCGCCACATACACGGTGGTGCCAGCAAGGTAAGGGCGCACATCTGGCACCCACCCGGTTAATGTGACTCCCTCCCTATGGCGCAACCGCTCCAGCCGGGGGTGGGGGCGCTGACCCACGATCGCCAGCCGGACTGAAGGTCGCTCACGACGGATGAGAGGCAGCACTCGATCACAGAACCATAGCATGGCATCCACATTAGGGCGAAAGTCCATTTTGCCTGTGAACACTAGATCGAAGTCTTCCTTCGCCCCACGATAATTCCCGTACTCCTCCAAGTCAACCCCATTGGGCACCACCGCGATCGAAATTCCTGGAGCGACCGCCTGGATGCCTTGCCGATCCGCTTCAGAGACTGCTACCACCTTGTCAACCCGCCGACAGATGTCTCCCTCATAACGGCGCAGACGTCTCCATTGAACGAGTGAGTACCATGCAGCAGGCCAACGCCATGGGATGCGCACATCCGTGAGAAAAGCTCGCTGTTGTAATCGCCATTCGCAATTATGCTCGTCGAAAACGATCAGCGGTCGTGGCTTTGCCGCCTCTATTGCGGATAAATAGGGTGCCAGCTCGATTGCCTCGATCTGTACAACATCAAATCGAACTTCCGCCAGGCGATGTATGAGACGTTCCCGATAGTGCGGCGACCATAGTCTCCACGCCATGTCGGGCAAATGGCTGCCCAACAGCTGCCCGATCCGTCTCAACGTAGTGCGTTGTGGTACCGGCACCGCTTCAACTCGGCTGCACATCTCGAGCAAGGGCGCCGCTGCTGCGAGCGATTGACCCTCGTCTAGAAAGCTCAGCACCTCAACCTGATGCCGCTTTGCCAGCTGAGCGATTAAATTGTAATTGCGCAGGCTGGTTCCCTGATGCGGCGGGTAAGGCAATTGAGGGGTCAGCAACAAAATGTGCATCGTTCCGCGCCAGTCGCCTTAGACTGAGAGCTAGCTCGGTCTATTTAGCTTGCTCCTACACGACGGTAAACTTCGAGCGTCTGTTGAGCGGTTCGCTCCGGCGAGAACATTTTGGCACGCTTAAACCCCTTTTCGATCAAGCACGTGCGCAGCTGCTCATCTGTCAGGAGACGCCACATCGCCGCAGCCAACCCGTCGATGTCGTGCGGATCTATCAAAATCGCCGCGTCACCGACCACCTCGGGTAATGCTGAGACGTTCGACACAATGGTAGGCGTGCCACAGTGCATCGCCTCTAAGGGTGGCAAACCAAACCCTTCGTAAAAGGAAGGATGCACCAACATCTGCGCCGCATTATAGAGATAAAGCAGATGTTCCGAGGGCACCCTTCCCAAAGCATACACATGGTCGTTGAGACCAAGTTGATCAATCGTAGCAAAGACCTCTTCGCTCAGCCAACCCCGTCCCCCTGCCAGCACCAGCTTTTCTGCACGCTTGTAACTGTCGCGCAACAGGCGGAATGCCTGCAAGAGGCCGGGCAAGTTCTTGCGCGGCTCGATCGTGCTCACAAACAGGATGTAGGGCTCTTGAATGCCGTAGATTTCAGCAACATAGCGACGCGCTACTTCCTTATCCACAGGTTGGTAGATCGGATTGGCCGCCTCATAGATCACGGTGATCTTCTGCTCCGGCACACCCAATAGCTTGATGGTGTCGCGTCGGGTGCTCTCCGAAACAGCGATGATATGATCGGTGCGGCGCACTGCCTGATCGATCTGGCCGTAATACCTGGCCGCCTCCTTGGTCAGAAAGTGAGGGTATAATAGGAACGCCAGATCGTGCACCGTTATAACTGACTTACAATTGCGTCGGAATGGCGGGATGAAATCCGGACTGTGGAGCAGGTCAAGATGCAATCGGCTGATCTCAAAATGCAGAGACAGCTGTTCCAGACGGTGATGGCTGGGCGTCCAGAGCGATACCCGGCTAAAGTTGGGGTGATGATCCAAACGGGTATGATCTTTGCGGCTCTGGAGCAAAACAAACTGATCCCCGGAGACGTCAATGCGCATCAACGCCTCCACCAGCCGAAGAATGTACTGACCGATCCCGGCGCGGCTGTAATACACCAATCGTGCGTCGATCCCTATTCGCATGCTCCGCCTGCTCTCCCTCGCCCGTTGCCAGGCGACAAAGGGACTGCACAACAAAATACCCCCGGTCAATCCAAGCGCCCTTGGCCCCGGGGGCAACATCGACAACCCGAGCAAATGATAAAAATATCATAGCACTTTCGCAAATAAGCGTCAAAAAACCAGGAGTGTTGAAAAACTTGGTAAACTTGGGATGGGATGGTGGGACACGATTAGAGTCGGTGATCCTCGGTAAGCTCACTATACTGACATGGTAACACCTCCGCATGTTGGGAAATAAGTGCGAGAAGCTCTTTTTAGCTCGGCGCCGCCGGCAGCTCCACTTCTGTGACCACCACCCGCCGCACAGCCAGCCAGATAGCTCCTAGGCCAAACAGGGCAAACACAATCCCAATAAAAACTCCTACCACCGGGATCAATGTCAGCACCCAGAGGATACCTATGCCGAGCAGCATTAACCAAATCGGGCGCACGGCACGTGCTCCCAGTATGCGCTTGCTCAGCGCAAAGGCAGTGATCAGACCCCCTATGTATAAGACAAGTATCAAGTAGACCACCACGATGGTGCTGGTGGCAGTGCTAAGCAAGAGTGTAAGCAACGCGGTAGAGCCCAAGACATAGCTTAACAGTGCAGCAACACCCAAAGTGACCAAGCCAGCTACGACAATAAAAATCAGCATAGCCAAGGGACTGAGGATACCCAGCCCAGGCTGGAAAAGGGCGCAGAGACCGGAAGGGCAGAAGAAGGCTGTTCTTCACATAGTTTTGGAGGAGGAAGAGAACGCTTCAGAGGCGTGCAACCACCGGTCAAAACCACATAGCCAAGATACGATCGAGGCGGAATAGACGCTGCGCCTGGCGCAGGTGGCAATAAGCGATCAGATACCCTCCATTCGCATCCAAGGGTTCCACCCAACGCTCGGTGATCATACCAGCCTCGCTCATATAGCGCAGCCAGAGTCCACGCCTATACAGGAGCGCTTCCTGGAGGGGGTCAGGCAGCTGGTCCCAATCGCTGTGCGGCCAGGTGATGGGACCACCTTGGGCATCGATCAAGTCACCCAATGTGATGACACCGTGGCCGTTCAGGACGCGGAGCAATGCATGTAGCACCTGTGCAGTGATACGCGCATCGCCCAAGGCGCTATGAGCAGCATGTACGGGAATACCAAGCGCATCTGCCACGGAGGTCAAACGATTGCTGGCCAACCCCAGCCAGTAGCGCGCCAGTGTCAGGGTGTCGATAAGGTGCACATGGGGTGGTGGCCAGCGTAAGCGACGCCACTCTGCCGCTAAGAACCCAACGTCGAATGGAACATTATGTCCCACTACAACCGCGTACTCGAGGTAGGCACGCACAATAGGGGCAATTTCTGCAAAGCGGGGCGCATCTTGCAATTCCTCAAAGGAAATGCCGTGCACTGCCTGTGCGCCAGGATCGATCGGACGCTCAGGATTAACACGTTGGGTGAAGACTTTCAGCTCACGGCCGCCCTGCTGGAGCACAATGGCGATCTCGCACAGACGATGTCCCCAAGCAGGCTCGAGCCCGGTCGTTTCCACGTCCACCACGGTAAACGTGATGTGCTCCAGGGCACATTGCAACAACAGCGGAGATGACGATTCCATCTTTCGCGCCTGGTCGGTGACACAAAAAATCGTCAGCCATACCCTATAATACCATCTCTCTTCGGAGGACGCCAGATACTTGCACGGCGAAACGCGCCTGTCCATCCAGATTGACTTCCCTTGGGGGCAACTTGCGCTATAATATGCTTCGGTTAATGGGAAACGTGTGATGAATCTCTATCGACGCCGAGGGTTACTCTTGCCAGGTATGCTGCTTCCGTTATTGTTGGCAGCACTTGCCTGCGCCATCGTTCCCACCCCACGTAGTCGTCCAACTGTGGTGATCACGTATCCCCAGTCTGGTAGTAGTATTCCGATCGGGCATGAGGTCATCGTGCAATCCATCTCTGCAGTAACAGATCCACGTGGCATCGCACGCGTGGAGCTGCGGGTAGATGGCCAAGTCGTGCGGGCGCAAACGCTGAATCCACCGGTTAGCTCTTACGGCGCCAGCTTGCCATGGAGACCAGATGTTCTGGGTACCCATGTGCTGGAGGTACGCGCGTACACGGTGAACGACGTAGCCAGCGCACCTGCTCAGGTTTATGTCAATGTCATCGCGGAAGCCGCCGTCACCATCCCTTCTGTTGCCCTGTCCACAACGGTACCCACATCCGGTGGCACGGCGGCTGACCTTCCCGGCGTAACAGTCTTCCCTACTATGCCAGCGGAAGCAACCGACAAAGTGCCGGCTGAACCGATGGTTACTGCGTTGGTGGGTGTGAATGTGCGTTCTGGGCCTGGCGTTGAGTATGCGCCACCCATCGGTTGGCTGGCGCGAGGACAATCAGCGCGTATCACCGGACGCAACGCCGAAGGGAGCTGGTGGCAAATCGAGTATCCGCCCGACACGGAGCAGCGCGGCTGGGTCTCGGCGCGGCCGCAATACACCTCCGCACCCAATGCACAAGACGTTCCGGTGGTGCCTGCCCCACCCACACCCACGCCAACACCAACCCATACCCCTACTCCGACGCTCACCCCCATTCCCACGCCCACACCCACGGCGACACCCAACCCGTTGCGGCCGATCGTTCTTGCCTTTGTCGCCGATCGCTATGTCATCAGCCCAGGAGAGAGCGTTACGCTGCGCTGGGACCTTATGAACGCAGAAGCTGCCTACCTGCGCTATAACGGTAGCGAAGAAGGGGTAATAGCGCCGGGAATGAAAATGGTGTCGCCCGCCGCAACGACCACCTATATGTTGGTGGCACGCAACGCTCTTGGCACCACCACCGCCGAAATCACCATCGTGGTGCGTGAGTCATCTGGGCCGCGCGTGTTGTTCGACTTCTTGAGCGCAGCACCGGCCGCCACCTGGAGCAATGGCCATGACCTGCTGCCCTGGAATGGCGCTCCAGACGACACACGCGGCTTTGCCCGATGGCGGGATGGAGAGGAGCTGGAGGATGGTTCCTGGCCTGCGCGCGTGCTGGAGACGCACCCCGAGCGGGTGCCCAATGGCAACATCGTGGGCCTCTTTACCCTACCAACACCAGTACGACCAGGAGATCGCTTCGTGGCCCGGGTAGGCTTTTTGGCCGGAGCGGTGGGCGAAGCGCGCTTCCTGGTGGGCATCGACGGTGGAAGCTTGCCCGGATTCACGCTGCTGGCGACCTATGATGACAATGCCGATGGTGCGCTTAAGACTATTGAAGCAGATCTCAGTGCGGCGACCGGTGGACAGCGCATATGGTTGGTGGTGCAAGCAGGGACATCTGCCGAGCAGGACCATGCCGTGTGGGTGAATCCGCGCATCGAGCGCCAGGGATGATCGGGGGCTTTGATATGGAATTCGAACCACTTTCGGAGGCTGAGCAGAGCAACGCAAGCACCACCCAGTCAGCTATGGGGCGCATTCCGATACGACTGCGCGTGCAGCTGGGAAACCAGATCGGCCGCATATACATTATGTCGGGCGAGACCATGCGTATCGGTCGTGCACTGGACAATGATTTGGTATTGGACGATGTACAGGTATCGCGGTATCACGCCCGCCTCGTGCGCCGGGGTGATACGCTGATCGTTGAAGACCTTGGAAGCACTAACGGCACCTTGGTAAGCGGGCGACGCATAACCCAGCCTCAGGTGTTACAACCCGGTGACACTATTGCCATCGGGATGACGGTCTTTTCCATAGAGGGACTAACAGCTCCTGACACATTGGCAATGGCGCCGCTGAGACAAGAATCACCCCGACACGGGATGGCAGCTAAGGAGGGTGGGGGTACGGCCGTCACCGGACATGGGCGCAGCCGCATGATCTGGCTACTTGTTGCCGGCATAGCCGGGTTAGTGATCGTTGTGGTGTTGATTTTAGCGCTGGGGGGCATGATCTCCTATATGCTCTCCACGTCGGATGTTCCGGCCGCACCCATAGCACCTGTGGTGTTCATCCAGTCGCCAGCAGCGGGCACACAGGTACGCGTCGACGAACCCGTCCGAGTGAACGCGGTAGCTAATGACGCCCAAGGGGTGACACGCATCGAGCTGTGGGTCGGGGGAGCACTGGTGGCGCAACAAGGCGCCCCAAGTGGTGAGACAACCAAAACGTTGCAGGCCGAGTTAGTCTGGACGCCACCAGCGGCGGGCAGTTATACATTGCAGCTGAAAGCGTATAACATCCAAGGTGTTGCCAGCGAACCTGTGATGCTATTCCTCGTGGCTGTGCCGACTTCTACCGAAGTTCCTACGTTTACCCCGACACCTACCCCTGAGGAGAGCGGGGCACTCGCGGTGACCACAGTTGCCTTAAATGTGCGCCAGGGGCCAGGGCAGCATTACCCCATTCTGGGCCTGGTACCACCTGGAACAAGGTTGCACATTGTGGGCAAGAATCCCGAGGCAACGTGGTGGCAGGTGATCTATCCGGATGGCAGTGAGGGACGAGGGTGGGTCTTCGCCGATTTCACCCAAGCTTTCAATACCGCTGATGTTCCGATTGTCGTCACACCGGAGCCTCCTACCCCCACGGCAACCGCCACGCCGCTTCCCACACCGACTTACACGCGCAGTGCGCCAACCTTCACGGCAACTCCACTGCCCTCGCCCACACCAACCGGCCCGATCGTCGAATTGGTCGCCGCACGTGTCAGCCTCGCACCGGGCGAGTGCACTCTTCTACAATGGCACATCGAAAATATCAAAGCAGCTTACCTAGACGGAGGGGACTTCCGCAACCTGGGCGTAACCGGTCCTTATGGCTGGCGCGAGGCATGTCCCACTACCACCACTACTTATATCCTGCGCGCCGAGACGGGCAATGGCGTGATCGAGCGGATGGTGACGGTGGAGGTGAGAAAGCGCTGATGATCCACGTCCAGATCGACGAAGCATATTGCGAGCGAGTGACGGAGGAGTTGTTGCGCCGCGCTGCGCAGGCTTGCCTGGAAGATGTCGGCAACACGAACGCTGATCTGACACTAGTGATCAGCGACGACGAGACGGTACACGCACTTAATCGCACCTACCGCGGCGTGGATGCTCCCACTGATGTATTAGCGTTTGGGGGTGCAACGCCGGATTTCGTTATGGCACCGGATAGCGTCTCCTATCTGGGTGATGTGATCATCTCATATCCACGCGCGGTCGAACAGGCGACAGGACACCATACACCGGCAGAGGAACTGGTATTGCTGGTGGTGCACGGAGTGTTGCATCTGCTCGGCTATGACCATGCGACACCACAGGACAAGGAAGCAATGTGGGCCAAACAGGCCGCGATCTTGGACCGGCTCGGTCTGGCACACGTGCAACCGAATGAAACGGAGGAAGATTCCTAAGTATGCAAGTAGGCGGGATGAGATCAGCGGAAACATGGCTCGGCAGCTTCCACCATGCCTGGGATGGCTTGTGGTATGTGGTGCGGACACAACGTAACGCGCGTATTCACTTGATGGCACTAGTGGTGACGGTCGGGCTGGGCATGGTAGTAGGGCTGAGCCGACTTGAATGGGTGATACTCGCATTGGTCATCGGTGCCGTGCTGGTCGCCGAGTGGTTCAACACTGCGATCGAAGCAACCGTCGATCTGATAACTATGCAGCATCATCCGCTGGCGAAAGTAGCGAAGGATGCTGCCGCAGCTGGTGTGCTGGTAACGGCGCTGGTAGCCGTTGTGGTAGGCATCCTAATGTTGGGCGTGCCCCTCTGGCAACGGCTGACCCACCTGTTGTATTAAGGCAAATCGCTGCATCCTGGGCAGCCATGATGGGCTGGATTGAGCGCAACCGCGGTCACCTGTTAGTCGTGTTGATTAACTCGACCATAGTGCTGGTCGCTCTGTTCTGGCTGCGAAACCCCTCCCCTCCCGAGATCGAGCTGCTCCCATCCTACACTCCGCTGCCCATTTTCACGCCCACGCCTGCTTCGCTACGCGTCTATGTCACAGGGGCGGTACAACACCCCGACGTGTACGAGTTGCCTGCTTCCAGCGTCGTGAAGGATGCGCTGATCGCGGCAGGCGGCGCTACAACGGATGCCGATCTGGAACGTATCAATTTGGCACAGGCAGTGCATGATGAGCAGCATATTCACGTACCACGCGTTGGTGAGCCAACAGTGCAACCAACTGAGGAGGGCAATAAAACCATACCAGAGGTTCCACATGGGCGCATCAACATCAACACAGCAACTGCAGAGGAGCTGACCAACCTGCCGGGAATTGGTCCCGTCTTAGCCGAGCGCATTGTGGCTTGGCGCGCGACACATGGGCCGTTTGGCCACATCGCCGAGATCAAGCAGGTGGCTGGGATCGGGGATGCCCTTTTTGCACGCATTCAGCCGTACATCACGATAGAGCAATAGGAGATTATTGGACATAACGTCGAGCTATCGCCCTGCGCGGATGACACAGATGTGAAAAGAAGCGGTTTCAAAGATTGACTTTATGGTAAAGTGGGTGTATAATGAAGGTATAGACATAACTAAGGCTGGCAGAGAGCAATGATCAGACAAGCGCGCAGAACACGTACTCCTCAATCCGTGCTGATGTACATCATTGTCGTCGCCATTGTGGCGGTGTCTCTCTTCCTGATGATAGACTTTGGAGTGCGGGCTGCCGTGCTCTTCCGTGCAAAGCAGGAAGCACGTCAGCTAGACTACGAGATCAACCGCCAGTTGCTTATTCAGGAGAAGCTGCGCGCCCGTCTGCAATACGTGCAGAGCACCGCTTATGTCGAAGAAGTGGCGCACACACGCCTCAAGTGGACGCGACCGGGTGAAACGCTGGTCGTGGTGGTAAACCCGCCTGCGCCCAGCACGGCGATCCACGAAGAGGTCACGCTGCCCACCTCCCCTTCGGCAGAGATGAACATAGCACCTGCCTCAATGCCCCCATGGATGCATTGGTGGTTGCTCTTTTTCAAGTCCCCTCCGCCCGAGATCTTCTGAGCTCGCCTCCCAGCACGGCCTTGACAGCCCGGTTGAGCAGATTAAAGACGCGATTCTCCTTGAAGCCAAGCATCATGGCGAGGAGATAGAGCGCCGCCATGTAGAACACATGGGTTAATACTTCGGTGTTGCTTACCTGCAATCCCACCGGCTTCATCCCCAGGATGCGCATAAAGACAAACATACCCAAATAGGCCATCGCCCCCAGGATCATCCCCATGAAAGGTTTGCCCAAATAGGAAAGTGTGTGCTTGTCGTCGAAGTTGCACTCGCGCACATACTTGAACGCATGATAGAAGATGGCCGCTACCCCGCCCAATCCTCCGAACACCAGTGCGCGCAGAAATATGGTGGGATTAATGAAGAAATCCGCTGCGTCGCTCAGACCGACCCATCTGAGCATCCAAACAGGATCAAAGACCAAATACACCAACGCGAAGAACCATCCCACCCCCCACAGGGTAAGCGCGACCGGCGTGTAGATCCTGCGTGTGCTCCGCTGTGCCCGATCGAGCCGTGCGCACACCTGTTCGACACACCACTCGGCACGCGGGAGCTCTTCCACCTTCCCTTGCGCCAAAATGGTACGGGCCTCCAACAGCAACCGGTGGCACCAATCGGTGATCTCTTGACTGATGCTCGCCTGCTCGCGTCGGATACGCTCGTACTCCGCCTCGATCGCTCGCTCGAGGGTGTCCAGTCGGTCTGCCAGCTTTGCAGGGTATTGGGGAGCGGACGGCGTTTCGGTTGACGGGACAGGGGGCACCGGCACAGGTATTTCGGGTATAGCGACACGACCAAGGCCGTGTTCCGTCGCAGGCATCCTGGCATCCCCAGGGGGTGATGGAGAGACAACCTGATCCGCGGGCAGCTCAGGTGGGGGGTGTGGCAACGGACGCGTAGCAGTCACCGGCAGCGGCGCAATCCATTCCTCGGCAGGCAGAGGGGACACCTCCTCAGGTGAAGCGGGAGACGGGGTTGCAGCGGCCCTCTCCTCCTCCCCACCTACTGCCATATCCGCCTCCTCGCTCAGCAGCGTCTCGATCTCCGCGATCTCCCACGGGCGGCGTATGTCCTGCTCCCATCCACGGGAGCGCAGCCGAACGCTCGCTCGGAGTGGAGAAGTGGTATCTTCCCTCACAGCGGGCTCATCGCGCACGGCCTCTTTGCGTGATTGCGGAAGCACCCCTATGTCAGGCACCGGCTGCCGACGAGTCATCCCTAGCAGCTCCAGCCCTCTGTCCTTGAGACTGGTTTTGGTACGGATCATTGCAGTGCTCCTTTTCAGCTATATTGCCCGATTACTGCATGAAAGGGCGGCCTACGCTGTCGGTAAGCGGGCAAGAACGCCCTACCCACTTCCCATTATACCACATAGAATGCAATCTGTCATCATGTTACGTCAAGAACGACTGTAGGCAATACCTGCTCCGGGGCACTATCTGTCATCGAGAGTCAATATGCGTTCTGAGCGTTGCGTACACGTCGGGCCGCCGCAGACTCAGCACGGGGATCTCCCGCCGTCGCCGTTGCACCAAGGCACGCTGCACATCTGCGATGAGCACGTACTCCCCCTCCTCAGGTGCGGCGGCAAGCACTTCTCCCCATGGCCCCACAATCATGCTGTTTCCATAGCGCCAGCCTCCGGCGGCGTCGCGACCATACTGCGCAGCCGCCAGCACGTAGGCATGGTTTTCGATCGCACGTGCGCGCAGCAGAATCTCCCAATGTTGGGCACGGCCAGTCGCTCGAGTAAATGCAGCCGGCACCGCAAAGGCCTCCGCCCCTGCCAGGGCCATCTGACGATACATTTCGGGAAAGCGCAGATCGAAGCAGAGGGAAAGGCCAAGCACGAGCTCGGGTAACTCTACCAGACACAGGGTATCACCAGGCAGAGTCGCGCGCGACTCGCGCTCACTGACCAGGCCAGGTATGTCTACATCGAACAGATGAACTTTGCGGTAGGTGGCAATCAAAGCTCCTTGGCGGTCAAATACGAGGCTGGTGTTATAGAAACGGTCAGGCATAGGAGAGCGCTCAAGCAGACTGCCAGCATGCAGATAAATCCCATGTTGCCGTGCGCATGCGGCCAGGTGTTCTGTGATCGGACCGGGGATTGTCTCGGCCATCTCAGGGAAGCGTTCGTAACCCCCCAAGAAGGTCGCATATTCCGGCAATATCACCAACTGCGCGCCTCGCCGCGCTGCCTGCTCGATCAAGCGTAACGCACGCGCCAGATTTGCATCGCGTTCTCCCGCCGCATTCATCTGAATGACTGCAACGCGCATTCTGAACAAGCACCTCCATCATAGGTAACGTAACCAGACGTAAAAGCTGGAAAGCACTAAGGACATAGTCGTGGTGATCAAACCATAGCGGATAAAGCGCCAAAAACGGATCGGATGGCCACTGCGCTCGCTCAAGCTGGCCATCACTACATTGGCGGATGCGCCCACCAACGTAGCATTCCCGCCCAAGCATGCTCCTAGCGCCAAGCACCACCATAGGGATAGAGGCTGACCCGCTATGGCGCGGGTTAAGCTTTCTACCAATGGGATCATTGTGGCCGTATAGGGGATATTATCCACAATGCCGGAGACGGCGGCAGAGAGCCACAGGATGAGCATGGCTGTCAACGGGAGGTTGCCATGGGTCAAGTTAAGAGCTTCTTGTGCCAGCCAGCTGATGAGACCCACTCGAACAATTCCCTGCACCACAATGAACAAACCCACGAAGAAAAGCAACGTGGTCCATTCTATTTCACGCAGGACGCGCTGTGGATCGATACCACTCCAAAAAAGCAAAAGTGTGGCGCCACTCATCGCGATAGTAGCTGGTTCCAAATGGACGAACCCGCTGACTAGAAACCCCACGATCACCAGAACCATGGTGACTAACGATCGGATCAACGTACGTCGGTCGGTGATCAGATTGCTGGCATCCAGGCTGGCTACATCTGGATACCAGTCGGCATCTGTTTGTAGTTCCCGACGAAACATAATGCGACTCAGACCCAAGAAAGCCAATAGGATCAACACGCTGATGGGCCCCATATGGGACACAAACGTGAGAAAGTCGATGTCAGCCGCGCTGGCGATGAGGACATTGGGCGGATCACCGATCAATGTGGCTGTGCCACCAATGTTCGAAGCCAGCACCTCGCCGATGAGAAAGGGGAGAGGATCCATGTGCAGATTGGCAGCCACGAACAGGGTGATCGGCACTACCAACACCACGATGGTCACATTGTCCAGGAAAGCGGAACTCACCGCCGTAATCAGGGAGAGAATCGCCAGAATACGATAAGGACGACCATTGCCCAACCGTACTGCCTGCACCGCAACCCACTGGAACAACCCTGTCTCTCGCAGAACGGCAGTGATGGCCATCATGCCGAGCAATAGGAAAATCACATTCCAATCGACGGCGCGAAAAGCTTCCTCCTGGCTGAGCACTCCGCCGAGTACCATGCACATGCCACCGAGCATAGCTGAGATGGTGCGATGCACCCGTTCGCTGACGATAAGCGCGTACGTGACGAAGAAAATGGCACTGGCCAATAGTGTGGGAGTCAAGGGCATCACTCCGCGCCATGCTGTTCCCGAGGGGAATGAGGCTGACAACACACAGCAAGCAACAGAGCAAGCATGCTGATGTATCCGACAATATGGTAGGTCTCATCCACCACAGGGAGGCCTGGCAGCTGGTGTTGATGCATACGTTTGAACACCAGCTTCACTGGATCATCTTGACGCACCCATACGGGGGGTTTCATCACATCCGCCGCGGTGCGCACACGGCTGCGCTCGACAAATTCGATCACTCCTTCCAGATCGGTCACTTCACTGAGGAACTCCTCGGGCATCTCGTAGAACAGCAGGGCATTAGCCAGATCGGAAATGGTGAGCAAACCCACGAGCACATCATCTTCTGAGGTCACGCATACCACTTGCACATCCGGCTGCGCCATAAGCGCTTGGGGGATCTGATCCAGCACGGTATCGCGTTGTACGACAACGGGCCGTAGATTGAGCAGCGTTGCTATCTCCGCTGCGGATCTGTTGTGCCAGGCCAGCCAGCCGCCGTGGATAGCTTCGTGGGCTCCCACGTCCATTTCACGCTTGGGCGACTTGTGCAGCCCAAGCGCTTGTGACACTGGCAACACCAGCAAGAGACCACTCTCGGGATGGGCGAAGCCTCCCATCAATCGTTCAGCCTCCGCAAGGGCGCGTTCCAGGACTATGTCATCCTCAACGGCGGCCAACAATGTACGCCGACTTGTTTCTTCCGATTCGAATAGCCGATCCAACGCGCCCAATCCCATGCGGCGAAGCCACTTTTGGGTGCGATAAGCTCCCGCACTCTGTAGGATGGTCACACCTGGCACGCCGACCGATTGCCATGTCTCCAAAAGGGTTGGCAACACGGTCATGTTGTCCAGAACGAGCACTATCAGATGCGCCATAAACTTTCCTCCTCGCCTGTCTGGAGCAACGCTTGCACACATCGTGAGGATTGCTCCACATAGCTATTCGGGACGAGTCGAGAGGGGATTAAGGTACGTGTGCACATTGCGTGCTCCATCCAGCTATGGTATCGTTGCTATGACAACAGCATGCCACATTCTATTCAGAGGCGCAAGGGGTCTATGCGAGCGGTTATCCAGCGGGTTTGTTATGGTTCGGTCACAGTGGCAGATCAATCTCCCCGGACGATCGGTGTCGGTTTGGTGGTCTTAGTCGGCGCCACACACAGCGATACTGCCGCTGAGGCGGCGCTGTTGGCCCGCAAGACGGCGCATCTGCGCATCTTCGAGGACGATGCCGGCAAGATGAACCGCTCAGTGCTCGAGGTGGGAGGTGCGGTTCTGGTGGTGCCCCAATTCACCCTCTATGCCGACTGTCGGCATGGACGTCGGCCGAGCTTCACTGAGGCAGCTGCACCGAACCAGGCGCGTGCGCTGATCGAAGATTTTATCACAGCACTGCGCTCAGAGGGAGTGACCTATGTGTCCAATGGCTTCTTCGGCGCCCACATGCTGGTAGAGATCCATAATGACGGTCCGGTGACCATTGTGCTCGATACCGCGCTTCTCTGAGAAGTGCGGTGGGATCTCCGGCTCGAGATAGCTATGAACACCTGGTCAGCTTATTTGGGTATGCTGAGCAGCGCCTGGTAAGCAGGCGTCGGACCTGATGGGGTCAAGATGCTGAAGGCAGCTTGTTCAGAGCCCGGCTTGGTGACCCCATAGTTCAGATTCCAGAGGAACATCGGGCCGACCCAACCCCATGCCTGCGCCTGTTGGTAGGCGCTGACGATCCATTGGGCCTGTTCCTCATAGGTATTGTCCGCGGCGTACTCGTAATTTGGAGGCGGCGGATTAGCCACTGCCCAGCCAAATTCGGTCGGCCATAGCAACTTGTCCGCATCACCATTCGCCACCATCACATTGCGGTAGCCTTCCATAGTGCCACGGAAGCACCAGCTGTGATGGCGATTCTCGAAGGGACCACGGAAGCGCGCTGTCGGATCGCTCACCGTTTGCCAATCGGCGTCCGCCGGACAGTTGTAGCCGCTGGGATGGACACCAATAGCATCCGAGACATTCTTGAGGCCAGCGGCATACATTTGTTCCAGATAGCGGATATCATCGATCGCCGCGCCTGGTACATCACCTGCCGGCGTAGGCGCACCGCTGACCACAATGACGGAAGGATCGACCAGCTTGATGGTACGATAGGCAGCGGAAAGCAACGCCACATATTCCGCGGGGGGCATCGGAGCGCCCCCACCCTCACGCGCCAGGTTCTGCTCATTCCATACCTCGATCGCCTGAACGCCGGTGCGGTAGCGCTGCAGCATCTCACCCAAGAAACGTGCAAAGGTTTTGGGATCTGCCGGAGGACCTTCCTGGCTGAAATCGGTGTTGGCCGGCCTGGCCCAGTCGGGTGCTTTGACCACACTGAGCAAAATGTAAAAGCCAGCCTGATGATAGGTTAACATGATCTGGTCCCACGCTCCCCAATTGTATTGCCCTTGACCGGGCTCGATATCCTCCCAGGAGAGCTGGAACTTCACCCACTTAATGCCCAGTTGTTTGATATGCTCCACGACCTCACGGGATGCACCATCTGGATCCACCTGAATGGCGTAGGCAAAGCGATTAGGCGCGCCAGCCGAGGGCGCCGGCGCCTGTTTGGGCTTGGTGGGCTTAGGCGCAGGGGTGGGTGTCGCTTCTTCAGCAGGCGCTTCTCCGGCCGGTTGTTCAGCAGGCTGGACAGCTGGTTGCCCTGGGGTGAGCTCCACAGGGGTAACGGGCGGCGCCACCGCCTGTATGGGCGGCGTAGGAGACGGTGGCAATGGTGTGGGAGTCGGGACGGCAACAACTGCTGATTGCTGCGGCTGCTCCCTCACGAAACGTACCACCTGTCCTCCTGGCGTGGGTGGTTCCACCTGCGGCGTGGGAACAGGGGGTTGCCACATAAATGCAAATACCACGAACGCGGCAGCGCATGTGACCGATACCACCGATCCTCCCAGCAAGATGACAGGCAGCAACCAGCGTGCACTACCAGCGCCAACCGGCCGAGGAGTGACCGGCCGAAAGCTTGTATCACGTTGCATATAGCTACGTCCCCTCACTTCGGCATATTGGCGAGTGCGGCGTAGGCCGGCACCGGTCCGGATGGTGTCAACAGACTGAAGGCAGCGAGCTCAGTACCTGCAGCAGTTACCCCATAATCCAGATTCCAGAGAAACATCGTGCCGACCCATCCCCACGACTTAGCCATCTGATACGCCTGCACAATCCACTGCGCCTGTTCCTCATACGTATTGTCGCGCGCATACTCATAACCTGGATGTGGGTTGCCTGAGACTGCCCATCCGAACTCGGTCGGCCAGATCGTCTTGGCACCATCCCCATTTGCTAACATGACGTTGCGATAACCCTCCATAGTTCCGCGGAAACACCAGCTGTGATGACGATTGTCAAAGGGACCGCGGAAGCTAGTGGCAGAGGGATCCTGAACCGTCTGCCAATCGGCATCCACCGGACAATTGTAGCCGCTGGGATGGGCGCCGATGGCATCGGACACGTCTTTCAATCCGGCTGCATACATCGCACTCAGGTAATTGATGTCATCAATCGCTTTGCCAGCAACATCGCCTGCTGGTGTCGGGGCACCGCTGACGACGATCATGCCGGGATTGACGGCCTTGATCGCCTGATAAGCGGCACGCAGCATTGCCACATACTGATCTGGTGGCATAGGCGCACCGCCACCTTCATACCATAGATTCTGCTCATTCCAGACCTCGATGGCCTGCACCCTGCCATTGTAACGGCTAGCCACCTGGGATAGGAAGTTGGCGAGCGTATTGGGATCAGCCGGTGGCCCCTCCACACTCATATCCGAGTTAGGCGGACGTGCCCAACGGGGTGCCTTAGGAATGCTCAACAGCACCTTGATGCCGGCGCCGGCGTATGCCCCGATGACATCATCCCACATACCCCACTGATAGTTGCCTGGCTCAGGCTCCACCTCTTTCCAGGGCATCTGAAGCTTCACCCAGCGGAATCCAAGTGCCTGGATATGGGCGATGTTAGCGGCCTTGTTGCCACGTGGATCCACCTGGATGCCATAGTCAAACGGCAAGTTACCCTGCGCTGGGGGTGGTGCGCCTTGAGCTGTCTGTCCAGATGCCGGTTGTCCAGACTCCTGCGGTTTAGGTTTGGGTTTCGGCTTAGGAGTTGGGGTCGGCGTGGGGACTGGAGTCGGAGTTGGCACCGGCGTCGGCGTGGCCACCAACACTTGGACACTACTGCGCGCTCCGGCACTGTTGCCACCGTCACTCGAGATGGCCGCCGCAATCAGATACTGGCCACCCTGCTGCGGGGCCGTCCAAGCGTAGCGCGGCGCCGTGATATCCGACTTCTCCTGGGCAATCACGCCTCCGGCGTCATCCTGCACCGTCCACACCACGGCAAATTGATTCTCAACCGGTGGGATCACCAGGTTGATGAACTTGCGCATCACTTCCCAGATCTGCGCGTCGTTGTCCTCACCCAACAAGTTCTGCACCGCCACACCGCGCAAGTTGTACTCGGCAACGTACTGCAGCTTGCGCGCAACGCTGGCCGCGTTCTCGATCCACACGGTGCGCTGTTGACCATTAGGATCTACATAGGCGAACCAGTAGATACCGCTGGTCGGGTCAAACTGGATGCCAGTGGATTGCTGCAGTGTTTCCAAGCTAAAGGTCACCTGCTGGCCAGGATTGACCACCGTGCTACCACCCTCGATGTTCACCCGACTGAACGGTGCCAATGCGTCGACATAGGGGATCTGATGTCGGGTGCCATCCTGCATTTGCTCGATGCTGCGCGTGGAAATCAGCAACTGAATTTTGTAGCGGTTCACTTCTCCAACTGCCCACGAGAGTAAGGCATCCATCTGTCCGCCCGGCTCGTAGGCGCGCATGTCAGTGGGTACCGGGATTTTCACAATGTCAGCTGCCATCCCGATGGAGGTCCAGTCGTAGATTCCGGTGTCCCAGCTCTCCGCCGATATCTGCACGGGCATCTCCAAGCGCACCGAAAGCAGCTTTTGATTTTGATGTAACGCATCGGCCAGCTCGCGGATGAAAAGAGAAAAATCCTCCTTCAGGTCTGGGCTGAAACCACGATAGTCGATATCCACACCTGGATAGGCATTGCGCACAACTAGCTCGACAATGCGTTGAATATGCCGCTCGCGGGCAGCAGGATCGATTAACATATTGTCAATCAAATCGCTGCGTACTACTCCGCTTTCTTCCCAGTTGCGCAGCGTGGGTATGACAATATATGTGGTACTCTGGTCCGGACGCAACAGAGCACCCAGATCGCCACGGATCTCCCCGTCGGCGTCTAGATAGAGGCCTTGGGAGTTGATCTCGACGATGGTATCGCGTGCCCGCTCAGGCACGGTGGAAGCAGGCGCTAAATCGGCAGACACGGAAGGCTGCAACGGTTTGGTCTGCATGACCACGGCTGACGCAGGCAAGAAGTTGAGATTTGACTCTACGGTAGCATTGCCGGGCGGGATGACATGCGGCAACCATACCCATGTGCCACCGTCCCAAGAGTAGAGATCAATGGTGCGCAACGGATTGACATCACCCGGCAGCGGCAGCGAGAGCACCACGCGGTTGGGAGGCACATCGCCCTTGAACTGAATGCGATAGAAGGGACTCTTCATCACCAGCCATGGGGGAATATTCTCCGCGCCAGCCAATAAGTCACTTCCGACCGACCCTTCCAGGAAATCACTACGTGGCACGATAGAGAACTTGATCCTGGTTCTGCCCTGCACTCCCTCAGGCAAGATAGCGAGCTGGGCACCATCCTCCAGCGTGATCACCTTGCCCTCCTGGGCAGACACCCGCTCATAATCCCAAGCCAGCAGGCGTTCACCCAACGAGATCGGGGGAAGCAATAACCCTGCGATCAAGAGCACCACGATTAAACCGTAGATGACCAGACCTGCCAGGGTGGTTTCAATTGCCCTCTCCAATGGGCGTAATTGGCTTCTGCTCACGTGATTGGCCATCGCTTCCGAACCATCTCCTTCTCCACAAACATCATACCGGGGTTTAAATAAGGAAAAGCGGCAGACCGTATCGAGCCATTGCACTCTTCTGTCGGATAGCAGGGCACAGGCAGGTATCACACACCGACCTGAGCCCGGAATGGCTAGGATTCATCTCCCGTTTATCACCACTATCCGACGTTCTCCGTCCGCCGCTTGAGCTGTTTGTAGGATGTGATGCCATTTAAATTCGGATTTTAGCATAGGCAAATCTTATTTGGCAAAACCCGCGAGAGGCAGAAACACGGGCGAGGATCTCGACGGGACAAAATCTGCCTTTTGATGCATCATAGGGCGATGGAGAGATAGCGCCGGTGTTGCGGCCAGACAAGGTGGAGGGAGCCAGTATGCCTTATGACGGCACTGGTGTTCAGAACATTGCATTACAATGAGATTGACGGAGGGGATAAGCCTTATGGAAGCAATGATGAGACTTCAGCGGCGGGTGGCCATCATTACAGGGGGCGGTCGTGGCATTGGCAAAGCAGTCGCCTTGGCCTATGCCCGTGAGGGCGCTAATGTGGTGATCGCTGCACGTAGTCGCGATGAAATCGAACAAACCGCGCACGAGATCGAGATGCTCGGTCGCAATGCCTTACCAGTGCAGGTGGACGTCTGTCAGGCAGATCAAGTAGACGCTATGGTGGCCGCTACGCTGCAGAGGTTCGGTCGATTGGATATCCTCTTCAATGCTGCTGGCAGCCGGGCGGTCGCTCCATCGGAGGAGTTGTCCTACGAGGACTGGCAGCGCGTCATCAACACCAATCTCACGGGCAGCTTCCTGGCCAGCCAAGCGGTTGCCGGGCCCATGATGAAAGCTGGTTACGGCAAGATTATTATGGTGGGCTCTATGCAAGCACACAGCGGTGCCCCCTTCCGCGCCGCCTACATTGCCAGCAAGACAGGATTGTTAGGGCTGACGCGCGGGCTAGGTGTCGAGTGGGCCAAGTACGGCATCAACGTCAATATGCTTTCACCCGGATACTTTGCCACTGACATTATTATGCACCAGATTCAGATCGGTCAGCTGAACCGGGAAGCGATCGAGAAGCGAACACCGATGGGACGCCTGGGAAGAATGGAAGACCTGACTGGTCCAGCTATCTTTCTGGCTTCCAGTGAGTCCGATTTTATGTGTGGTCAGGCGTTGATTATCGACGGTGGCTGGATGGCTTATGGGTTTATCCAGATGTGAGCACATTACCGGGCGAGCTCAACTTTCATATGCGGCCTATTTCGACATGCTGGGTCAAAATAGCTCCACTTCCAGAAAAGTGGGTTGGAGAACCAGTGTTGGCTATGCCTTAACTTTTATAGGGGTATAGGAAACCAAGCGATAGCCTGTGCGAAGGCTGATATCTTTGGACTCGTGCGCGGCAAAATGTAATGGGCCAATAGATCGTTACCAGTCTCTGGGCGACAGGAGAGGAGCAGATCGGTACTGATGTCATCCAGGAGCACCGGCGGGAAGAGGGCAATCTGCTCATTCCCAGTATATCCCAAACGCTGCAACACCGTCAGGGGAGATCGGTTGTCCATCCCCACCCCGGTGTGGGGACGCAACACGTTGTAGA